>NZ_JBFJTF010000035.1:0-19322 GCF_041625615.1 Immundisolibacter sp.
GCCATTGCCGCCGGCGCCGTGGCGGCCTTGGTCGATGCCTCGCTGACGCCGCCGGCGGCGGCATCCGTGCCGTTGTTTACCGTCGCGAACCTGCGCGCCTTGCAGGGCCCCGTGGCGGCGCGCTTTTACGGCGAACCTTCAGGGGCGCTGAAGGTCATCGGCATCACCGGCACCAACGGCAAGACCTCGGTCAGCCATTTCCTGGCGCAGTGCCTGCCGCGCTGCGCCATCCTCGGCACCGAAGGTAACGGCTTTCCCGGTCAGCTGGAGCCGGCCACGCACACCACGCCGGACCCGCTGGCCCTCCAGGGCTGGCTGGCGCAGTTTCGCGACGCCGGGGCCCAGCACGTGGCCATGGAAGTGTCATCGCACGCGCTGCATCAGCAGCGCACCGCCGGGGTCCAGTTCGACACCGCCGTGTTCACCAACCTCGGCTACGACCACCTCGACTACCACCGCGATCTCGACGACTACGCCGCCGCCAAGGCCAACCTGTTCGCGAGCCCGCAGCTGCGCGCCGCGGTACTGAATGCCGACGACCCGGTCAGCGAGCGGATGGCCGCCGCCCTGACGCCGGGCGCCCGGGTGCTCCGATACGGGCTGCGCCAGGGCGATCTGCGCGGCCGCTGTCAGGCCCGCCCCGGCGGACTGCTGATCGACCTCGACGGCGACTTCGGCCAGGCGCGCCTGGCCAGCCCACTGTTGGGCGAGTTCAACCTGTACAACCTGTTGGCAACACTGGGCACGCTGCTGGTCGCCAACGTGGCGTTCGCCGACGCGGTGGAACGACTGAGCACGCTGCCGTCGGTGCCCGGGCGCATGCAGACCCTGCGCGTGCCGGGCGCCCCGCTGGTGGTGGTGGACTACGCCCACAACCCGCCCGCGCTCGAGTCAGTGCTGACCGCGCTGCGTGCGCATCTGCCACGCGACGGACGGCTGTGGTGCGTGTTCGGCTGCGGCGGCGAGCGCGATGGCGCCAAGCGGCCGGTCATGGGCGAACTCGCGGCGCGCCTGGCCGATCGGGTGGTAATCACCGACGACAACCCCCGCGGCGAGTCCCCGACCGCCATCACCGACGCCATCCTGGCCGGCATGTCGACCACCGAGGGCGTGGAGTTGATCCACGACCGTGCAGACGCCATCACCCACGCCATCGACAACGCCGACGTTCGGGACGTGGTGCTGATCGCCGGCAAGGGCGCCGAACCGCACCAGATCGTCGGCGACCAGCGGCGGCCATTCAGCGACATCACCTGCGCCGAACAGGCGCTGCGGGGGCGGCCGTGATGCCGCTGGCCGAAGCCGCCGCCATCGTCGGTGCCGCCGCACGCCCCGCCGGCACGTTCGACGGCGTCAGCACCGACACCCGCACGCTGCGCGCCGGCGAGCTGTTCGTGGCACTGGAAGGGCCACGCTTCGACGGGCATGACTACCTTGAAGCGGCGGCTGCCGCTGGCGCCGCCGGCGCCCTGGTACGCCGCGCACACCCCGCCTTGCCGAGCCTGGAAGTCGCCGACACGCTGTCCGCGCTGGCGCAGCTGGCCGCGGCCTGGCGGTCGCGCTTCGACCTGCCCGTGGTGGCCGTCACCGGCTCCAGCGGCAAGACCACGGTCAAGGAACTGACCGCCGCCGCGCTGTCCGGCGTCGGCCCCGTGCTGGCCACCCGCGGCAACCGCAACAACCACATCGGTGTGCCGCTGACACTGCTCGAACTGCGCGACACCCACCGCGCGGCCGTGGTCGAGATGGGCATGAGCCATGCCGGTGAAATCGCCCACCTGGCGGACCTGGCGCGGCCCACCGTGGGCGTCATCAGCAACGCCGGCGCGGCCCACCTCGAGGGGCTCGGCAGCGTGGCGGCCGTGGCCCGCGCCAAGGGGGAACTGATCGAACACCTGCCGCCGGACGCGGTGGCCGTGCTCAACGCCGACGACACGTACTTTCCGCTGTGGCAACAGCTGGCCGGCGCGCGCCGGACGTGCACCTTCGGCCTCGGCGCCGGCGCCCAGATCACCGCGCACTACCGCCTGCTGGCCGACGGCAGCGAGATGGAACTGGTGACACCGACCGGCAACGCACACACGCGCCTGCACCTGCTCGGTCGTCACAACGTGCGCAACGCACTGGCCGCCGCCGCCGCGGCACAGGCGGCCGGCCGGCCACCGACGGAAATCGCCCGTGGCCTGGGCAACGTACGCCCGGTACCCGGGCGCCTGTTCCCGCTGCGCGGTCGCAACGGGGCGCGAATCATCGACGACAGCTACAACGCCAACCCGCTATCGGTGCAGGCCGCGATCGATGTCCTGGGCGCACTGCCCGGACAGCGACTGCTGGTCCTTGGCGACATGGGCGAACTGGGTGCCGAGGCAGCCGCACTGCATGCCCAGTGCGGCGCGGCCGCCGATGCGGCGGGCATCGACCGGTTGTTCACGCTGGGGCCGCTGTCGGCGGCCGCCGCGAGCGCCTTCGGCACCGGCGCCCGCGCCTTCGACAACCGAGCCGCCCTGCTCGACGCCATCGCGCCGCTGCTGGCGCCGGAGGTCACCGTACTGGTCAAAGGCTCGCGCAGCGCCGGCATGGAACAGGTGGTTCAAGCAATCACTGCCGTCGACGGGGTGACCTGATGCTGTATCACCTGTTCGACTGGCTGGCGACCGAAATCAGCGGCTTCAATGCGTTTCGCTACATCACGCTGCGCGCCATCCTGGCCGCCCTGACGGCGTTGGTCATCTCCCTGGCGGCGGGCGGCCCGGTGATTCGCTACCTGACGGCGCTGCGCCTGGGCCAGCAAGTGCGCCAGGACGGCCCGCAGACGCACCTTGGCAAGGCCGGCACGCCAACCATGGGCGGGGCGCTGATCCTGCTGGCCATCGCCATCACCACGCTGCTGTGGGCGGACCTGTCGAACCTCAAGGTGTGGATCGCCTTTGCCGCCACACTGGCGGTGGGCCTGATCGGCTGGCTCGACGACTACCTGAAGGTCACCCGTCGCAACTCGAAGGGCCTGAAGTCCCGTCACAAGTTCCTCGGCCAGCTGGTGGTCGGCCTGGCCGCGGCGCTGGCCATCTACGGCCTGGCGCAGGTGCCGACCGAGACCACCTACATCGTGCCCTTCGTCAAGGACCTGACCTTCCAGCTCGGCTGGCTGTTCGTGCCCGCTTCGCTGCTGGTGATCGTGGGGTCCAGCAATGCCGTCAACCTCACCGACGGACTCGATGGCCTGGCCATCCTGCCCACGGTCATGGTGGCGGGCGCGCTCGGCATCTTCGCCTACGTGGCCGGCCACCAGGTGTTCGCCCGGTATCTGGGCCTGCCGTATGTGCCCGGCGCCGGCGAACTGGCCATCGTGTGCGGCGCCATGGTCGGTGCCGGGCTCGGCTTTTTGTGGTTCAACGCCTACCCGGCGCAGGTGTTCATGGGCGACGTCGGCGCCCTGGCGCTTGGCGCCACGCTGGGCACCGTCGCCGTGCTGATCCGCCAGGAGCTGGTGCTGTTCATCATGGGCGGCGTGTTCGTGATGGAAACGGTCTCGGTGATGCTGCAGGTGGCCTCGTTCAAGCTCACCGGCAAGCGCATCTTCGCCATGGCGCCGCTGCACCACCACTTCGAGCTCAAGGGCTGGCCGGAGCCGCGGGTGATCGTGCGCTTCTGGATCATCACCTTCATCCTCGTGCTGGTGGGTCTTGCCAGCCTGAAGATTCGCTGACGGCATGCGCGCAGTGGCCACACATACACAAAAACAGGTGCTGGTGGTGGGCGCCGGGGCAAGCGGCCTGTCCTGCGTGCGCCACCTGCTGCGCCACGGGTGTGCCGTGCGCCTGCTCGACACGCGCCACATCCCGCCGCACCTGGCCGAGTTGCGCCGCCTGCTGCCGGCGCACGCCATCCACCTGGGCGACTGGCCGGCGGCGGCGTTCGACGGCGTCGACGAGATCGTCGTCAGCCCCGGCATCGGCCTCGACCAGCCGGCGCTGGCAGCCGCCGCCGCACGCGGCGTGCCGCTGCTGGGCGACATCGAACTGTTCGCCCGCGCCGTGCGGCGTCCCGTGCTGGCCATCACCGGCTCTAACGGCAAGTCCACCGTCACCACCCTGGTCGGCGAGATGCTGCGCGGCGCAGGACTTGAGGTGGCGGTCGGCGGCAACCTCGGCCCACCGGCACTGGACCTGCTGACCGACCCGGAGCCGGACGCCTACGTGCTGGAGCTGTCGTCGTTCCAGCTCGAGCGCACCCACAGCCTGCGCCCGGCGGTGGCCTGCGTGCTGAACCTCAGCCCCGACCACCTGGACCGTCACGCCAGCCTCGCCGACTACGCCGCCGCCAAGGCCCGGGTCCTGCAGGGCGCGGGCGTGGCGGTGCTGAACCGTGACGATGCAACCGTGGCCGGCTTCGCGACGGCGCTTGGCCCTGCCCAGCGCGTGTCCTGGTTCGGCCTCGGCGCACCGGCCGGCACGGACGATGTCGGCCTCGTGCAACGTGCCGACGGGCCCTGGCTGGCCCATGGCGCCAAGGCCTTGATGCCGGCGGCTGCCCTGCGCCTGCCGGGGCGGCACAACCTCGCCAATGCCCTGGCAGCCGTGGCGCTGGTCTCGGCCTATGGGGCGCCACAGCCGGGCGCCCTTGCCGCGCTGCGCGCGTTCGCCGGCCTGCCGCACCGCACGCAGTGGGTTGCCGAGCATGCCGGCGTGGCCTGGTACGACGACTCCAAGGGCACCAACGTCGGGGCGACACTGGCGGCCATCCACGGGCTGGCACCGACCCGGCCCAGCGGGCGGCTGGTGCTGATTCTCGGTGGCCAGGGCAAAGGACAGGACTTCGCGCCGCTGCGTCAGGCGCTGGCCACGCACGGCCGGGCGGCGGTGCTGATCGGCGAATCGACCGAGCTGCTGGCCGCCACCATTGGCGACGCTGTGCCGTGTGAGCGCGTCACCGACATGCCGGCTGCCGTCGCGGCGGCAGCGCGCCTGGCCCAAGCTGGGGACGGCGTGCTGCTGTCGCCCGCCTGCGCCAGCTTCGACATGTTTACCGGCTATGCCGAGCGCGGCGACGCCTTCGCCACCGCAGCGCGCGCGCTGTCGGGACAGGACGGCGGTCATGGCTAGCGTCGACGTCACTGCGACCCGCCGTGCGACAGCCGCCGCCGGCCTGCGCGGACCGGCACAGTGGGATTTCCCGCTGCTCGGCGTGGCGCTGACGCTGGCAGCGCTCGGCCTGATCGCCGTGTATTCGGCTTCCATCACTGTCGCCGACCAGCGCATCGGCGACAGCGAGTACTACCTGCAGCGCCAGTCCATGTATCTGGCGCTCGGCGTGCTCGGCGGCTACCTGGTCTCCCAGGCCCGCGTGGCGCTGTGGCATCACCTGGCCGGCTTCGCGGTCCTGGCCGCCACCGCGCTGCTGGTGCTGGTGCTGGTGCCGGGGCTGGGCATCGAGGTCAATGGCGCCAGTCGCTGGCTGGGCGCCGGCGGCTTTCGATTGCAACCCTCGGAACTGGCCAAGCTGGCGTTTCTGATGTTCGTCGCCGCGCGCCTGTCGGAAGCCGACACGCCGGAATTGCTGCGCGAACGCATGGGCGTGATCCTGGTCAGCCTCGGCATCATGGGCGGCCTGCTGTTGGCCGAACCGGATTTCGGCAGCTTCGTGGTCCTGGCCGCGGCGACCGGCGGGCTTCTTTTCCTGTATGGCGTGCGTTGGCTTTACTTCATCGCGCTGGGCGCCACCGGCGCGGCAGCACTCGCCGCCCTGGCGGTCGCGTCACCGTACCGACTGGCCCGACTGACCAACTTCCTGCACCCCTGGGACGACCCGTTCGGTGCCGGTTTCCAGCTGACCCAATCGCTGATTGCCTTCGGTCGGGGCGGCTGGTTCGGCGTCGGCCTCGGCAACAGCGTGCAAAAGCTGTTCTACCTGCCCGAGGCGCACACCGACTTCCTGTTGGCGGTAATGGCCGAGGAACTGGGCCTGTTTGCCGTTCTGGGCGTGATTGGCCTGTTCATCTTCCTGGTGGTGCGGGCCTTTGCCATCGCCCGCCGCGCCGCGCTCAACGGCGACGGCTTCGCCGCCCTGCTGGCGTACGGCCTGGCGCTGACGCTCGGTTTTCAGGCCTTCGTGAATCTCGGCGTCAACATGGGCGTGCTGCCGACCAAGGGCTTGACCCTGCCACTGATGAGCTACGGCGGTACCAGCCTGGTCATCAGCTGCGTGCAAGTGGCGCTGCTGCTGCGCATCGATCACGAACAGCGCGTGCGCCGGGGCGCCGCGCCGCTGGGCGCGCCGGCCATGAGCAGCGCGCCGCGCCGGAGGCGGTCATGAACGTGCTGATCATGGCCGGCGGCACCGGCGGGCACGTGATGCCCGCACTGGCCGTGGCCGAACAGCTGCGCCACGACGGACACACCGTGCAGTGGCTGGGCACGGCGGCCGGGCTGGAAGCGCGCGCCGTACCGGCGGCCGGCATCGAGCTGTTCACGCTGCCGGTGGCCGGCTTGCGTGGCAAGGGACTGTGGCGCTACCTGTCGGCGCCGCTCGGCCTGCTGCGCGCGCTCGCGCGGGCACTGGGGCTGTTGAGGCGGCTGCGGCCGGACGTGGTGCTGGGACTGGGCGGCTACGCCGCCGGCCCGGGTGGCTTGGCGGCGTTCCTGTTGCGCCGGCCGCTGCTGATCCACGAACAAAACGCCCGCCCGGGCCTCACCAACCGGCTGCTGGCGCGCCTGGCGCGCCATTGCATGGCCGGCTTTCCCGGCCTGCGCCTGGGCGGCCGGCCGGCCGAGTTCACCGGCAACCCGGTGCGTGCCAGCCTGTGTGGGCGGCCGGCGCCGGCGCAGCGCCTGACCCAGACACCGCGCCTGCTGGTGCTCGGTGGCAGTCAGGGCGCGCAGGCCATCAATACGGCGGTGCCGGCCGCGCTCGAACTGCTGCACAAACGCGGCGTGCCGCTGCCGCAGGTGCGTCACCAGGCCGGACGCCTGCATGCCGATGCCGTGGCCGCCGACTACCGGGCGCGCGGCATCGCGGCCCGCGTCGACGGCTTCATCGACGACATGACCACCGCCTACGAGCAGGCGGATGTGGCCATCTGCCGTGCCGGTGCGCTGACCGTGGCCGAGTTGTGTGCCGTCGGGCTGGGCGCCGTACTGGTGCCCTACCCGCATGCCGCCGACGATCACCAGACCGCCAACGCCCGTCAGCTGGCCGAGGCCGGTGCGGCGCTGCTGCTGCCGCAGGCCGAACTCACGCCAACGCGCCTGGCCGAACTCCTGGCGCAGCTGCTGGCCGATCCGCCCCGGCGCCTGGCCATGGCCGAGTCGGCGCGCCGGCTCGGCCGGCCGGACGCAGCGCAGCGCGTGGCGCAGCGCTGCCTGGAGGCCGCCCATGCGTGATCGGGTACGGCACATCCATCTGGTCGGCATCGGCGGCTCGGGCATGAGCGGCATCGCCGAGGTCCTGCTCAACCAGGGCTATCACGTGTCCGGCTCGGACCTGGGCATGGGCGCCGCCGCCCAGCGGCTGCAGGCGCTCGGCGCCCAGGTGCATCACGGCCACAGCCCGGACAATGTCGACGGCGCCGACGTGGTGGTGGTGTCCACCGCCGTGCCGCCGGACAACGTCGAGGTCACCACCGCGCGCAGCCGTGGCGTGCCGGTGGTGCCGCGCGCCACGATGCTGGCCGAACTGATGCGCCTGAAGGACGGCATCGCCATCGCCGGCACGCACGGCAAGACCACCACCACCAGCCTGGTGGCACACCTGCTGGCGCACGGCGGCGTCGACCCGACGTTCATCATCGGCGGGCGGGTCAACACCTTCGGCAGCGGCGCACGCCTGGGTGCAGGACGCTACCTGGTGGTGGAGGCCGACGAGTCGGACGCCTCGTTCCTGCACCTGAACCCGATCCTGGCCGTGGTCACCAACATCGACCAGGACCACATGGAAACCTATGGCGGCGATCCGCGCCGCCTGCAACAGGCGTTCATCGACTTTCTGCAGCGCCTGCCGTTCTACGGCCTGGCCGTGCTGTGTCACGACGATGCCGGCCTGCTGGCGCTGCGCCCCACCATCGGTCGCCCGGTGCTCACCTATGGCCTGACCGCGGAGGCCGACCTGTACGCCGACGCCGTGCGGCAGGACGGCCTGCGCATGCACTTCACGGCCCGCGCCGCCGGCCGGCCGCCGCTGCCGGTGACCCTGAACCTGCCGGGCCTGCACAACGTGCGCAACGCGCTGGCAGCAATCGCCATCGCCCGCGAGGTGGGCGTGGCCGACGACGCCATCGCCCAGGGCCTGGCGAGCTTCGGCGGCATCGACCGGCGCCTGCAGTGCCTGGCCGACGGCGCGCTCGGCGGCAAGCGCGTGACCCTCATCGACGATTACGGCCACCACCCGCGTGAGCTGGCCGCCACACTGCAGGCACTGCGCGGCGCCTACCCCGGCCGCCGACTGCTGGCGGTGTTCCAGCCGCACCGCTACACGCGTACCCGCGACCTGCTGGACGACTTCGCGGCGGTACTGGCCGGCGTGCCCGATGCCCTGCTGCTGTGCGAGGTGTACGCCGCCGGCGAGGCCCCGATCGCCGGTGCCGACGGCCGTGCCCTGGCGCGCGCCATCCGCAGCCGCGGGCGCGTCGAACCGGTGTTCGTCGAGCAGCTGGCCGAGTTGCCAACCAGCCTGGCCGGCCTGCTCGAAGACGGCGACGTGGTGGTGACACTCGGTGCCGGCAGCATCGGCCAGGCAGCGGCCAACCTGGCCACCGCCATCACGGAGGCGCCATGAACGCCGCCGCCGAACAGACGCGTGCCGCACTGCGGCACAACGAGCCGATGGCCCGCCACACCAGCTGGCGCGTCGGCGGGCCTGCCGACACCTATTTCGAGCCGCCCGACCTGCCCGCCCTGCAGGCCTTCCTGGTGGATTTGCCAGCCGGCACACCGCTGCTGTGGATCGGCCTTGGCAGCAATCTGCTGGTGCGCGACGGCGGCTTTCGTGGCGCCGTGGTCTGCCTGGGCAAGAGCTTTGCCGCCATCGAACCCCTGGGCGAGACCCGGTTGCGCGCCGGCGCCGGCCTGCCGTGCGCCAAGCTGGCGCAGCACTGCGGCCGCCAAGGGCTGGCCGGCGGTGAATTCCTGGCCGGCGTTCCCGGCACGGTGGGCGGCGCCCTGGCCATGAACGCAGGCGCCCACGGCGGCGAAACCTGGCAGTGTGTGCAGGCGGTGCGGACGATCGGCCGCGACGGCGTCGTGCACCAACGCACGCCGGCGGATTTCCGCGTCGCCTACCGCAGCGTGAGCGGCCCGGTCGACGAGTGGTTCCTGGCCGCCGAGTTCGGCTTCGAGCACGCACCGCCATCACAGGTACAGGCCGCCATCCACGCCCTGCTGCGCCGGCGTGCCGCCACCCAGCCGCTGCGCCAGGCCAACGCCGGCTCCGTGTTCCGCAACCCGCCGGGCGATCATGCCGCGCGGCTGATCGAGGCCACCGGCCTGAAGGGCCTCACCCGCGGCCGGGCACAGGTATCGGAAAGACACGCCAACTTCATCGTCAACCTGGGCGGCGCGCGTGCCGCCGACATCGAGGCACTGATCGATGATGTGCAGGCACGGGTCGAGGCAGCGACCGGCGTTCGCCTGGAACCGGAAGTGCGGCGTGTCGGGGAGGCCGCCTGATGCGTAGCCCCAACGCCTATGGCCGCGTCGCCGTGCTGCTGGGCGGCCGCTCGGCAGAACGCGAGATTTCGCTCAAGAGCGGCAGCGCGGCACTGGCCGCGCTCGTCGCCGCCGGAGTGGACGCGGTCGGGGTCGATGCCGCCGCTCCCGACCTGCTGGCGCAACTGGCCGCCGGCAACTTCGCCCGCGCGTTTGTCGCCCTGCACGGCCGCGGTGGCGAGGACGGCACCCTGCAGGGCGCGCTGGAGTGGCTCGGCCTGCCCTACACCGGCAGCGGCGTGCTCGGCTCGGCACTGGCCATGGACAAGCTGCGCGCGAAGCAGCTGTGGCAAGGCGCCGGACTGCCGACGGCGGCCTACCAGGTGGCCAGCGCGGACAGCGACTGGGACGCCGTCGTGGCGCAACTGGGCCTGCCGCTGATGGTCAAACCGGCCCGCGAGGGCTCGAGCATCGGCATGAGCAAGGTGGAACGCGCCGTCGACCTGCCCGCCGCCGTGGCCACCGCCGCCGCACATGATCCACAGGTGCTGGTCGAGCGCTTCATCGGCGGCGGCGAATACACCGTCGGCATCGTCGGCGACCGGGTGCTGCCCGCAATCAAGCTCGAAACGCCCCGCGCGTTCTACGACTACGAGGCCAAGTACCTGCGCGACGACACGCGCTATCTGTGCCCCTGCGGCCTGCCACCGGACGCCGAGCACGCGCTGCAGCGGCTTGCCCTGGAAGCCTTCCAGGCGCTCGACTGCCGCGGCTGGGGCCGCGTCGACCTGCTGCTGGACAGCGCCGGCGCGCCATACCTGATGGAAGCCAACACCGTGCCGGGGCTCACCGACCACTCACTGGTGCCGCTGGCCGCGCGTGCGGTTGGGCTGTCGTTCGAACAACTGGCACTGGCCATCCTGGATACCAGTCTTGGCCTGCCTCAGGGCACGCCGCGCTTGCTGCTGGCGGGGGAGCGGGCCGATGTATAGGTCGTCACCGCGTGCCGCCTACCCGGGTGTTGGGGTCGCTGGCCTGCCCTATCGCGCCGCGCGTGCACCCCGACGCGGGGTGCGTGCGCGACCACTGTCGCTGCGTGAACGGGCCTCGCTCTGGGCCGCCACGGCCCGGCAAATCTGGCGGTGGCTGTGTCGCCTGAGCCTGGCGTTGCTGGTGGTCGCGCTGGCCGTCGCCGGTTACCGCGCGTTGACCTGGCTCAGCGATCCGGCGCGCTTTCCCTTGGCCACGGTCGAGATCACCGGCGACCTCGACCATATCGACCGCCAGGCGCTCGAACAGCACCTGCTGCCGGCCGCCGCCGGCGGATTCTTCAGCGTCGATGTGGCCGCGGTGGCGGCCGCGGCCCGGCAGGCGCCGTGGGTCAAACAGGCGCTGGTGCGGCGCGTGTGGCCCAACAAGCTGGTGGTGGAAATCGTCGGGCATCGTGCGGTCGCGCGCTGGGGCAACGACGGCGTGCTCAGCGATGGGGGCGAAGTGTTCGCCGTCAGCGGTCAGGCGCTGGCTGAGCTGCCGCTGCTCAGTGCCCCGCCCGGCGCGAAGCCGTTGCGCGTGTTTGCCGACTACGAACGTTTCGCTCGCCTGCTCGAGGGACTGCCGCCGGTGCGCGAAGTGCACCAGGAAGCGCGCGGTGCCTGGCGCATCGGCCTGGACGATGGCCTGACCATCATCGTCGGGCGCAAGGACGTGACAAAACGCCTGAAGCGCTTCGCCGCCGTCTACCGCAGCCGCCTGTCTGGTGTGGCACCGCCCCTGGAAAGCGCGGACCTGCGCTACGCCGACGGCTTTGCGGTGCGTTTCAAACCCGCTTCCGAACCCGACCGCAAGGTCATGGACTTATGAGCAGAAAACCGGACAAGCGCCTGATCGCTGGCATGGACGTCGGTACGTCCAAGATCGTCACCCTGGTCGGCGAGGTGACCAGCGACGGCGAACTGGAAATCATCGGCCTGGGTAGCCACCCCTCGCGTGGCCTGAAGAAAGGCGTGGTGGTCAACATCGAATCCACCGTCGCGTCCATGCAACGCGCCGTGGAAGAAGCGGAGTTGATGGCCGGCTGTCAGATTCACTCCGTGTATGCGGGCATCGCCGGCAGCCATGTACGCAGCCTGAACTCGAACGGAATCGTCGCCATTCGCGACCGCGAGGTAATGCCGGCCGACGTCGAACGGGTGCTGGACGCCGCCAAGGCGGTCGCGATCCCCATGGACCAGCGCGTGGTGCACGTGCTGCCGCAGGAATACGTGATTGATGACCAGGAGGGCATCCGGCAGCCCATCGGCATGTCCGGCGTGCGTCTGGAAGCGCGGGTGCACATCGTGACCGCCGCCATCAGCGCGATGCAGAACATCGTCAAGTGCGTACGCCGATGCGGCCTCGAAGTCGACGAACTGGTGCTCGAGCAGGTGGCCTCGAGCCACTCCGTGCTCACCGACGACGAGATGGAGCTTGGGGTGTGCCTGGTCGACATCGGCGGCGGCACGACCGACATCGCCGTCTTCATCGGGGGCGCCATCGCCCACACGGCGGTGATTCCGATCGCCGGCGACCAGGTCACCAACGACATCGCCGTGGCGCTGCGCACGCCGACACAGCATGCCGAGGAAATCAAGATCAAGTACGCCTGCGCACTGCGCCAGCTCGCTGGCAGCGACGAGTCAATCGAGGTCCCCAGCGTCGGCGAGCGGGCGCCGCGGCGCCTGTCGCGCCAGACCCTGGCGGAGGTGGTCGAGCCGCGCTACGAGGAACTGTTGCGCCTGGTGCAGGCCGAACTGAGACGCAGTGGCTTTCAGGACCTGATCGCCGCCGGCGTGGTGTTGACCGGCGGCAGCTCCAAGATGGAAGGCGTGGTCGATCTGGCCGAGGAAATCTTTCACACACCGGTGCGGCTGGGACTGCCGCACCGTGTCAGCGGGCTGGTGGACGTGGTACGCAACCCGATCCACGCCACCGGCGTCGGCCTGCTGCTGTACGCGCTCGAGCAGCGCGGCACGCAGGCTCCACCCCGGCATAACTGGGGCAGCTTCAACGGCATCTGGGCGAAGGTCAAAACGTGGTTTCAGGGGGGCGTATGACGATTCTGGGCGACAGGGGCAAAGGCAAGGGCTGGGGCAGCGAGGCGCGCACTAGCATTCTGAATCGGGGGCCGGGCGGCACCCGCGGCAATTCACCGGGCACTGGGGGTAACACACACATGTTTGAACTGATGGAACCAACCGAGCAAAACGCCGTCATCAAGGTGATCGGCGTCGGCGGCGGCGGCGGCAACGCCATCGATCACATGCTCTCGCAGCAGATCGACGGCGTGGACTTCATCGTCGCCAACACGGACGCGCAAGTCCTGGGCCGCTCCACCGCACGCACCGTGCTGCAGCTGGGCACCGGCCTGACCAAGGGCCTCGGCGCCGGCGCCAATCCCGCCATCGGCGCACAGGCGGCGATGGAGGACAAGGAACGCATCGCCGACACCCTGGAAGGGGCCGACATGGTGTTCATCACCGCCGGCATGGGCGGTGGGACCGGCACCGGCGCGGCGCCGATCATCGCCCAGATTGCCCGCGAACTGGGCATCCTGACCGTGGCGGTGGTGACCAAGCCGTTCGGCTTCGAGGGCCGCAAACGCCTGGATATCGCCAACGAGGGCATCGCCGCGCTGGGCAAGCACGTCGACTCGCTGATCATCATCCCCAACGACAAGCTGGTGACCGAGCTCGACCGCAATTTCCGCCTGATCGAGGCGTTCAAGGCCGCCAATCAGGTGTTGCAGGGCGCCGTGCAGGGCATCGCCGAGCTGATCACCCGGCCGGGCCTGATCAACGTCGATTTCGCCGACGTGCGCACGGTGATGTCCGAAATGGGTATGGCGATGATGGGCTCGTCCAGTGCCTCCGGCGACGGTCGCGCCCGTCAGGCGGCCGAAGCGGCCATCAGCAGCCCGTTCCTGGAGGACGTGAACCTGTCCGGGGCACGCGGCATCCTGGTCAACATCACCGCCGGCCTGGACATGTCGATCGGCGAGTTCGAGGAAGTTGGCAACGTGGTGCGCGAACTGGCCTCGCCGGACGCCTGCGTGGTCATCGGCACGGTGATCGACCCCGACCTGAGTGATGACATGCGCGTCACCGTCGTCGCCACCGGCCTGGACCAGAAGCCGGCCAAGTCGCCGCATTCGCGGCCGGCGGAACGGCCACTGGAAGTGGTGCGTACCGGCACCGACCCTTACAAACACTACGAGCAGCCGACGGTGATCCGCCAGGAACGGACCCGTGATCCGCTGCCGGCCTACCGTGACAGCGACATGGAATACCTCGAGATTCCGGCCTTCCTGCGCCGTCAGGCCGACTGAGTGATCGGGTCGGATGCTAGACTGCGCCATTGTTACCGTCGCGTGACGGCGCTCCGCCGCCACGCTCCAGCAGGGAAGTCCGGGTTGACGTGATCAGGCAACGCACGCTCAAAAACAGCATCCGCGCCACCGGCGTGGGCCTGCACACCGGCGCCCGGGTCCAGTTGGCACTGCACCCGGCGCCCGCCGACAGCGGCATCCGTTTTCGACGGGTCGACCTGGACCCGCAGGTGGTCATTGCAGCGAACGCGCAGGCGGTTGGCGACACTCGCCTGTCCACCACACTGGAGCACGGCGACGCCCGCGTCAGCACGGTCGAGCACTTGCTGTCTGCCATGGCGGGCCTGGGCATCGACAACGCCCTGATCGACGTTGACGCCCCCGAGGTGCCGATCATGGACGGTTCGGCCGGCCCGTTCGTGTTTCTCCTGCAATCTGCCGGTATCGGTGAGCAGGACGCGCCCAAGCGCTTCATGCGCGTGCTGCGCCCCGTCGAGGTCCACGATGGCGATCGGTGGGTTCGCCTGGACCCGTACGAGGGATTCCAGGTCAGCTTCGAAATCGAGTTCAGCCACCCGGCCTTCGACAGCAAGCCAGCGCGCGCCCTGGTGGACTTCTCGTCCACCGCGTTCCTGCGCGAGATCAGTCGCGCTCGAACCTTCGGCTTCATGCATGAAATCGAAGCCCTGCGCGCGCAGGGCCTGGTTCTCGGCGGCAGTGTGAAAAATGCCGTGGTCGTCGATGACTCGAACATCCTGAACGAGGATGGTCTGCGCTACCGTGACGAATTCGTCAAACACAAGGTGCTGGACGCCATCGGTGACCTGTACCTGCTCGGCAGCAGCCTGATTGGCGCCTTCTCGGGCTACAAGTCCGGGCACGCGCTGAACAACCGGCTGCTGCGCATGCTGCTGAGCGATCCCGCCAACTACGAGATCGTCACGTTCAACACGGTGCAGGAACTGCCGATCTCATACATCGAGGCGGCAGCCGCGGCGTAACGACGCCCGGGGGCGCGCTAGAAGCGCCCCATCTGTCGGGCACGGACCAGGTCCTCGTACCAGGTGGCGAGCCGTTGCGACGTGATCCGGTAGCCGAAGGTGGACCACGGTTCGCCATGCAACTGGGCGCAACCGTCGGCGACCAGCAATGGCACCCGTACCACGCCGTAGGTGTTGGCCAGCCCCAGGTCCATGCCGATCTCGATGTCACGCTGCGGATCCTCGAAATCACGCAGCCACGCGTTGACATCCAGCCCGATATCCCGCGCGCAGCGGCTCAGGACCTCCGGATCCGCCACGTTCTCGCAGTCGGTCAGGTGCGCTCGTTGCGCGCGGTCGAAGTAATCCCAGTGCCCCTGTTGCCCGGCCTGTTTCTCGGCCGCCTTGCAGCCGCGCTGCGCAGGCATCGAATGCGGGTATTCGAACTCGCGGCTCATCATCAGGTCCGGCCGGATACGTCGCTCGTGCTCGACGTGCACCGCATCCCCCCAGTGTCGCAGCACGATTTCCTGTTTGGCTGCCCTGGCATCGGGAAACAGGCGTGAAAACAGCGTCCGGTCGGTACCCAGCGGCCACGCACGGTGGATCACCTGCACCTGTGGATGAGCGGCCACGAATTCGCGCAGGCGCTCCGAGGCGTTGAAGCACCAGCACGACAAGACGTCATGGAAGAACTCAATCCGCAGCGCCAGCATGCCGTGCTCCTCCAAAATCCCGCCGATCCGCGCGCAGCGCGCCCATCGCCACCGCGCGACTCATCGCCCAGCCGGCGCTTGCGCCGGTTGAGCCATTGTGCCCGGCAGGCATACAATCGCCCGCTTATCCAATCCGGCAGCCGAGTACTGAATGGCAAAGGAAGAAGGCATCGAAATGCAGGGCACGGTGATAGAAACCCTGCCCAACACCACGTTCCGGGTGCGCCTGGAAAACGGCCACGTAGTGACCGCCCACATTTCCGGCAAGATGCGCAAACACTACATCCGCATCCTAACCGGCGACCAGGTCACCGTATCCCTGACTCCGTACGACCTCACCAAAGGCCGCATCACGTACCGCGCCCGCTGAGCCAGCCGGGTCGCCGCGTCCGCGGCGGGGCGCACAAAACGCCGCCTGTCCTGGGCCGCGGCCAGCAAAACCGGCCGCGGCCGGGCTCATCAGGTTTCTTCTTCGGTCACCCGCGCCGAGCGCGACGGTGCCGGCGTGCACTCGATCTTCAGCTCGCCCTCGACACACGTCACAGTGACCTGGCCGCCGTGCGCCAGCTTGCCGAATAGCAGTTCATCGGCCAGCGCGCGACGAATCTTGTCCTGAATGAGCCGCGCCATCGGCCGGGCGCCCATCTTGGCGTCGTAACCGTGCTCCGCGAGCCACTGACGCGCATCGTCGTCGACCTCCACGGTGACGTTCTTGGACTCCAGCTGGCTTTCCAGCTCGACCACGAACTTGTCCACCACGTTGGCGATGGTCTTCTCGTCCAGCCCCTGGAAACGCACGATGCCGTCCAGGCGATTGCGGAACTCCGGCGCAAACAGCCGATTGATGGCTTCCACGTCGTCCGTGCTGTGGTCCTGTGTCGTGAAGCCGACCGACGCCCGCGCCGTCAATTCCGCACCCGCGTTGGTGGTCATGATGATGATCACGTTGCGGAAATCGGCCTTGCGTCCGTTGTTGTCGGTCAACGCACCATGGTCCATGACCTGCAACAGCAGGTTGAACACGTCCGGATGCGCCTTCTCGATCTCATCCAGCAACAGCACCGCATGCGGATGCTTGTTGATGGCCTCGGTCAGCAGCCCCCCCTGATCGAAGCCCACGTATCCGGGCGGAGCGCCAATCAGGCGCGACACGGTGTGTCGCTCCATGTACTCGGACATGTCGAAGCGGACCAGCTCGATGCCCAGCGCCAACGCCAGCTGACGGCTCAGCTCGGTCTTGCCGACACCGGTCGGTCCGGCAAACAGGAACGAGCCGATTGGCCGCGTCTGCGGCCCGAGGCCGGAGCGCGCCATCTTGATGGCCGCGGTCAGGGTATCGATAGCCTCGCCCTGCCCGAAGACGGTCATCTTCAGGTTGCGATCCAGGGTGCGCAGCTTCTCCATGTCGGTGCTGGACACCTGTTTGGGCGGAATGCGGGCGATGCGCGCGACCACCTGCTCGACGTCGCCAACGCCGATGACCTTCTTGCGCTTGCTCGGTGGCTGCACCCGCTGCGCGGCACCGGCCTCGTCGATGACATCAATGGCCTTGTCGGGCAGGAAACGCTCGTTGATGTAGCGCGCCGAAAGTTCCGCCGCCGCTGCCAGCGCCGCGTTGGTGTAGCGCACGTTGTGGTGCTTCTCGTACTGGGTCCGCAGGCCGCGCAGAATCTGCACCGTCTCGGGCACGGTCGGTTCACCGACATCAATCTTCTGGAAGCGGCGTGACAACGCGCGGTCCTTCTCGAAGATCCCCCGGTATTCCTGGTACGTGGTCGAACCGATGCACTTCAGTTCACCGGACGCCAACACCGGCTTGATCAGGTTCGAGGCATCCATCACGCCACCTGACGCCGCGCCGGCACCGATGATGGTGTGGATCTCGTCGATGAACAGGATCGAACCCGGATCCTTGCCCAGGTCCTTGAGCACGGTTTTCAGGCGCTTCTCGAAATCGCCGCGGTACTTCGTGCCGGCCAGCAGCGCGCCCATGTCGAGCGAGTACACGGTGCATTCCGACAGCGCGTCCGGCACCTCGCCGTCGACGATGCGCTTGGCCAGCCCCTCGGCCAGCGCGGTCTTGCCGACGCCCGCCTCACCCACGAACAGCGGGTTGTTCTTGCGACGACGGCACAGGATCTTCATCGTCCGCTCGATCTCGTCGGCCCGGCCGATCAGCGGATCGATGCGACCCTGGCGCGCCTGCTCGTTGAGGTTGACAGCAAACTTGTCCAGGGCCGACTTGGCAGCCCCTTCACCCTGCGCGTCATCCTCGGAACCGGCCGGGGACTCGCTCTCGTCGCCTTCGTTCACTTTGGATATGCCGTGTGCGATGTAGTTGACGACATCCAGCCGGCTGATGCCCTGTTTTCCAAGCAGGAAGACGGCGTGGGATTCCTTCTCACTGAAGATGGCCACCAACACGTTGGCGCCGGTCACTTCACGCTTGCCGGACGCCTGTACGTGGAACATGGACCGCTGCAAGACGCGCTGGAACCCGATGGTCGGCTGCACGTCGCGCTCGTCACCCTCCGGCAGCAACGGGGTGTTTTTGTCGATGAACGCGTCCAGCTCCCGACGCAGCCGCTCGATGTCGGCGCCGCAGGCGCGCAGCACCGCGGCCGCCGACGGGCTGTCCAGGAGCATCATCAGCAGGTGCTCGACCGTCATGAATTCCTGGCGCTTCTCGCGCGCCTGCCGGAACGCCTGATTGAGGGTGAATTCGAGTTCGTGACTGAGCATGTCAGGCTACTTCCATATCGCATTGCAGAGGATGCTCGTTCTCTCGCGAGTACTGCACAACCTGTGCCACCTTGGTTTCGGCGATTTCCCGGGTATAGACACCGCACACGCCCTTTCCTCGCGTATGCACGTGCAGCATCACTTGTGTGGCCCGCTCCCGGTCCAAACGGAAGAACCGCTCGAGGACGTGCACGACAAACTCCATCGGGGTGTAGTCGTCGTTGAGCAGAACGACCTTGTAGAGCGGCGGTTGCTCGACCTTCGGCCTGGCCTCTCGAACGTCCAGTGCCCCGTCACTGCCGCGTTTTTCCCCGTTACTCATGCCACTTTTGCCACCTAGCCGGCCACGCCCTGCGGCGCACCGGGCAGTCATTCACGTCGTGTGGGCGGCGCTATCGCAGTGCACCGATCACCCTTCGAGCAATCCTGCGGTCGTGCCCCCGCCTTGTCAACACGGGTTTTGGCCCGGTTTGTCAAGAAATAATTGGTGCTAGACTTGCCGTTTCCAAGCAGCCGCCCCGTCGGCTGTTTTTGTTTTAGGGGTGGTGAAATGTCCGGCCAGACGTCGGCCCTCATGAATACCTACGCGCGCCTGCCCGTCGCTTTCGAGCGCGGAGCGGGGGCTTGGCTATGGGACGTGCACGGCACACGCTACCTGGACGCACTGTCCGGTATCGCCGTGTGCGGTCTCGGCCATGCCCACCCGGAGGTGGCACAGGCCATCGCCGACCAGGCAGCCACGCTGGTGCATACCTCAAACCTGTACCAGGTGCCGTTACAGGCCCGCCTGGCCGACCGCCTGAGCGCACTGTCCGGCCTGCAGCAGGCCTTCTTCTGCAACTCGGGAGCGGAAGCCAACGAAGCGGCGATCAAGCTCGCCCGC
>NZ_JBFJTF010000036.1:0-18837 GCF_041625615.1 Immundisolibacter sp.
ACGGCTTTCGGATGCGTTGCCTGCGGGCGACGTTGCCGCGCCGGCGTTGCTCAAGCTGGACGTGCAGGGCTTCGAGCTGAAAGCGCTGGCCGGCTGCGCGGATGTGTTGCCGAGTTTCGCCTGGGTTTACGTTGAATGCTCCTTCATGGAGCTGTACGCCGGGCAGGCGTTCGCCGACGAGGTGATCGCCTGGCTGCGCGAACGTAAGTTTGTCTTGCGCGGCGTTTACAACACAGCCTATGACCGTGAGGGTCGGGCGGTACAGGCGGATTTTCTGTTCGAACGTCGCTGACCGGGCGGGTCTGTCTGTGCCGGGGCGGCGTCGTGTCAAGCCGCGCCGTCGTACGCCTGCACCCCGGCCAGGAAATTCAGTACCGCGCGGTTGAAGTCGGCCGGGTTCTCGATGGCCACGTAGTGTCCACAGTCCGGCAGCAGCAGGGCGTGGCAGTCCGGGTAGTCGGCCTTCCAGTGGGCAATCATTTCTTGCGGATGCGGATCCTGCACGCCCATCAGCACGAAGGTCGGGATGCGGTGACGGGCCAGCGCGTCGCAGATGGCCTGTTTGGCGGCCGGGCGCATCAGCGGGAAGTTCAGGAACGTCAGCGGTGAGGTGTCGGCGTACATCTGCCGAAAGCGCTCCAGGATGGCCGGGCTGGCCATCAGCCGTTCGCCCCAGAAGGTGCGCGTCTGCTTGCGCGCCTCGAATACCGCCAGCATGCCCTCGCGGCGCGCCACCTCGTGCAGGCGCTCGAAGCCGGCGCGCAGTTCCGGCGTCAGCCGGTCGAACAGGCCCTGGCCGTCGGGCGTGGCCAGCAGGTCGCAGCTCACGGCGGTGAGACTCTGCACGCGCTCGGGGTGCCTGGCCATGAAGGTGCTGGCCGTGCTCACGCCCCAGTAGGCTTGGCCCAGCAGGTGGCAACGCTCCACGCCCAGGTGGTCGAGCAGGGCCGCCAGATCCGCAGCCGTGTTCTCGAAGGTGTAGAAGTCCGGCGCCTGCGCCTGGGTGTCCACCTTCGACGAGCGGCCGTGGCCGCGCAGGTCGAAGCGGATGGTGCGGAAGTGTTCGGCGAAGGCCGGTGCGTTGTCGTCGTAGGCGCTCATGTTGGCGATGACGTTGTGCACCAGCACCAGCGTTTCCGGCCCGTCGCCGGTTACATCGTAGTGAAGGTCGATGCCGTTCAGGCGGGCGGTGGGCATTGGGGCTCCTCTTGGTGTTGTTGTGCCGTTCCGCGCGTCCGGGGGCCGCCCCAACGATCAGGAGGGCATCGCGACGGCGGGGCGTGTTGTTGTGCCGGGCGATGGTAACAGGGCGGTCGTGACGGTCACGGTGGCGGCGCGCGCCGTCACGACGGTGTGCGGTGCGTGGTGAACCATGTCGCCGCCAAGTGGGCAGGCCCGGGCGGGGTGGCGTGATCTTGATCAGCGCGGCTGGCCGCCGGGCGGCGCAGGATCCAGCAGGTGGCCGGGCGGATCCGGCGTGGTCGGCAGGGTGCCGCCGCTGGGCGTCCAGGAGGAGCATTGCCATGCCAACGTTTGTGATGCTGACGCGCCTGGCGCCGGGCGCGCTCAGCTCCCCGGAGGCGCTGGAGGAGGCCGAGAAGGCCATGATGGCGCAGCTGCGCAGTGTCTGTCCGGAGGTGACCTGGCTGGCCAGCTACGCGGTGCTGGGCCCGCACGACTATCTGGATGTGTTCACGGCGCCGGACATCGAGACGGCTGTGCGCGTATCGTCCCTGGTGCGTTCGTTCGGGCATGCGCACACCGAGGTGTGGGCAGCTACCGAGTGGCAACGCTTCAAGGAATTGGTGCGGGACCTGCCGCCGGCAGGGCAGCCCCACACGCCGGTCCTGCCTGGTTGAGGGGCCGGTCAGCGCCGGTATGGCGCGCCGCGGTGCCGCGGCAGTTTTACATGTGGCGCAGGAACCAGTCTCCCGCCAGCCGCGCTACCTGTTCCAGCGCGCCTGGCTCCTCGAACAGGTGCGTCGCGCCCGGGACGATGTGAAGCGCCCCATGCGCGCCGAGCGCGGCCAGTGCCTGGCGGTTCAGCGCCAGTACCTCGCGGTCGTCGCCGCCGACGATCAGCAGCGTTGGCGCCCGCACCCGTTCCAGTGCTGGTTGCGCCAGATCCGGTCGTCCGCCGCGCGACACCACGGCGACCACCCGCCGCGGGCGTTCGCCTGACGTGATCAGCGCCGCGGCGGCGCCGGTGCTGGCGCCGAAAAGCCCCAGCGGCAGTGTCGCCAGGGTGGGGCGGGCGGACAGCCAGTCGACCGCGCCGGTCAGGCGCCGTGCCAACAGCGGGATGTCGAAACGCAGCTGCGCCGTGCGGGCGTCGATGCGTTCCTCGTCGGCGGTGAGCAGGTCGAACAGCACGGTGCCCAGCCCGATGTTGTTGAGGTGCCGCGCCACCGCCCGGTTGCGCGTGCTGAGGCGGCTGCTGCCGCTGCCGTGGGCAAACAGCACCAGGCCGGCGGGCGCCGGCGGCAGGTTGAGGTCGCCGGTCAGCGCCAGGCCGTTCTGGTCGATCGTGATCGTGTGGTGATCCACGCCTGTCTCTCCACTCGCGACGCTCGGCAATGGCCGTGGGTGCCCCAGGATGCATCCGGTCGCGGGGGCGGCCCGGCGTGTGCACCTCCGGACCCGGCCCGGCGGGCGCGGTACCATTTGCAGTCTTTTTTTGCGCTCCCGGAAGCCTGCCCGCCATGATCGACATCAACCCCCAGCGTTACGCCCTGAAAGACCTCACCGCGCGGGTGGACGCGCTACGGGGGTATCTTTGACCTCGATACCAAGCAAGAGCGCCTGACCGAGGTTCTGCGGGAACTGGAAGATCCGGCGGTCTGGAACGACGCCGAGCGTGCCCAGGGCCTGAACCGCGAGCGCGCCTACCTGGAAGACCTGGTCGGCGGGTTGCAGGGCATCACCCAGGGCATCACCGACAGCCTGGAACTGGCCGAGCTGATCGAACTCGAGGACGACGAGTCCGCCGCCGCCGCGCTGGCCGACGACGTGCAGCGCCTGGACACCCAGGTGCAGCGGCTGGAGTTCCAGCGCATGTTCGCCGGCGAGGCCGACAGCAACAACGCCTACCTCGACATCCAGGCCGGCTCCGGCGGCACCGAGGCGCAGGACTGGGCGCAGATGCTGCTGCGCATGTACCTGCGCTGGTGTGAGCGCAAGGGTTTCGAGGTGGAGATCACCGAGGAATCCGAGGGCGAGGTGGCCGGCATCAAGTCAGCCACCGTGCACGTGCGCGGGCCCTATGCCTACGGTTACCTGCGTACCGAAACCGGCGTTCACCGTCTGGTGAGGAAGTCACCGTTCGATTCCGGCAACCGCCGCCACACCTCGTTCGCCTCCGTGTACGCCTACCCGGAAGTCGACGAGAACATCGACGTCGACATCAACCCGGCCGACCTGAAGGTGGACACCTACCGCGCCTCGGGTGCCGGCGGCCAGCACGTCAACCGTACCGAGTCGGCCATCCGCATCACCCACGTGCCGACCGGCGTCGTGGTGGCCTGTCAGGCCGACCGCTCGCAGCACAAGAACCGCGCCACCGCCATGGCGCAGCTGCGCGCCAAGCTGTACGAGCGGGAACTGAACGCCCGTCGCGCCGAGGCGCAGGCGGCCGAGGACGCCAAGTCCGACATCTCCTGGGGCCACCAGATCCGCTCCTACGTGCTGGACCAGTCGCGCATCAAGGACCTGCGCACCGACGTCGAGACCGGCAACACCCAGGCCGTGCTCGACGGCGACCTGGACCCCTTCATCGAAGCCAGCCTCAAGAGCGGCCTGTAAGCCATGCATCACGAAGAAGACAACGAACAGATCGCCAACCGGCGCGAGAAGCTGGCCACCTGGCGCCACGCCGGGCAGGCCTACCCGAACGACTTCCGCCGCGACGCCCTGGCCGCTGACCTGCTGGCCGCCCACGCCGACACCTCGGCCGAGACGCTGGAGGCGCAGCCGGTGCTGGTGCGTCTTGCCGGGCGCATCATGACCCGCCGGCTCATGGGCAAGGCCTCGTTCGTGCACCTGCAGGACAGCTCCGGCCGCCTGCAGGCCTACGTGCAGCGCGACGTCATCGGCCAGGAGCCGTACGCCGCCTTCAAGCAGCTGGACCTGGGCGACATCGTCGGCGTGACCGGCACGCTGTTTCGCACCAAGACCGGCGAACTGACCGTGCGCGCCGAGTCCGTGCGCCTGCTGACCAAGGCGCTGCGTCCGCTGCCGGACAAGTGGCACGGCCTGCAGGATTCCGAGCGCCGCCACCGCCAGCGGTACCTGGACCTCATCGTCAACGACGAGGCGCGGCGCACGTTTGCCATCCGCTCGGCGCTGGTCACCGGCCTTCGCGAGTGGTTCGTGGGCGAAGGCTTCCTGGAAGTCGAAACCCCGCTCATGCAGTCCATGCCGGGCGGCGCCGTGGCGCGGCCGTTCGTCACCCACCACAACGCGCTCGACATGACGCTGTACCTGCGCATCGCGCCGGAGCTCTATCTGAAGCGCCTGGTGGTGGGCGGCTTCGAGAAGGTGTTCGAGCTTGGCCGCAACTTCCGCAACGAGGGGCTGTCCACGCGCCACAACCCCGAATTCACCATGCTGGAGTTCTATCAGGCCTACGCCGATTACCGCGACCTGATGGACCTGACCGAACGCCTGATGCGGGATCTGGCCACGCGCGTGCTCGGCACCACCGCACTCACCTACCAGGGCCAGCCCATCGACTTTGGCCGGCCCTTCGCCCGTTACACCCTGGCCGAGGCCATCACCGCCTACCTGCCGCGTGCCACGCCGGCACTGCTGGCCGACCTCGACGCCGCCCGCGCCCTGGCGCTGGAACTCGGCCTGGTGGTCAAGGACGACGACGGGCTGGCCCAGGTGCAGCTCGAACTGTTCGAGAAGGTGGTCGAGGAACAGCTCATCCAGCCGACCTTCGTCACCGACTTCCCGGTCGAGGTGTCGCCGCTGGCCCGCCGCCGCGCCGACAACCCGGCGCTGACCGAGCGCTTCGAGCTGTTCATCGCCGGCCGGGAACTGGCCAACGGCTTCTCCGAGCTCAACGACCCGGAAGACCAGGCCGCCCGCTTCCTGGAACAGGCCGCCCGCAAGGCCGCCGGCGACGAGGAAGCCATGTACTTCGACGCCGACTACGTGGAAGCGCTGGAATACGGCCTGCCGCCGACCGCCGGCGAGGGCATCGGCGTGGATCGCCTGGCCATGCTGTTCGCGGACGTGACGTCCATCCGCGAGGTGATTCTGTTTCCGCACTTGCGACCGGAGCGGTGAGGGCGGATACCCGATAAAGCGTAAACGGCGCATGTCGGTTGGTCGGTCGCGATGCGCGCAGGGCATGTCGTGTTCGGCGAACACCCGGCGCCGTTTCGTCTGCATGAGAGGGCGCCCGTGCTGCAGGCCCGTCCCGCGCCACCGAACAGCGAGCCGACGCGCCAGGCGTCGATGATCGGCTACCTCAACGACTTTCACCTGATGATGATCGCCCCGGCGCTGGCGCCGCCGGTGTTCCTGCTGCGTCGCCCGGCGCACGGTCAGGCGGAGGGCGCCGTGCTGGCCGATTGACGGCTGCCCGTGGCGTTGCCCGCGACTGGTGCACGTGCTCGCCGGTTTGCCTGCCGGCGGTGCATGCACCGCCGCGCGGGTACCGTCGGGATTGCCGCGATCGCCGTGCCTACTGGCCCCCAGTGGCATCTGGTACGTGATTTGCAAGTGCACAATCGGCAGCGGCATCGGCGTCGCTGACTGAAAACCTGTAGGGACAAAGACGTCCACAGCCGGTCGCCCCGTGGCGGCCGGAGGTGGGCGTTTTTTTGTGCCTGAAACCGGTTGAAACGGCAGCTGGGGCGGCGTGGGCGAACACAGACAACAGGCAGGGGCTGATCCGGGCATCGTGGTGGTGGGCAGCGGTCCTGCCGGCCTGCGCCTGGTGCAGGAGCTCTACGCGCTGCATCCATTGGCGCGGGTGACGCTGTTCGGCGGCGAGCCGTGGGAGCCGTACGACCGCGTGGCCCTGTCGCTGTTCCTGGCCGGCGAGGTGGCCGCCGGTGACATCTTCTGTCCGCCGCGGGTGCCGGATGCGGCGCCGTTCTGCGCCCACTACAACCTGCCGATCGTGGCCATCGACCGGCCGGCGCGCCGCGTGCGCGATGCGGCCGGCGCCTGGCACGCCTACGACCGGCTGGTGCTGTCGGTCGGTTCGCGCCCGCACGTGCCGGGCATCCCCGGCGTCGATCTGCCCGGCGTGTACACCTTCCGCGACATGAACGACGCCCAGCGCCTGATGGCCCGCACGGCGCGTTCGCATCGCACCCTGGTGCTCGGTGGCGGCCTGCTGGGGCTGGAGGCGGCCCGCGCGCTGCAGCGCGCCGGCACCGACGTGACGGTGGTCGATCACGGCCCGCGCTTGCTGGGGCGTCAGCTGGACGCGGCGGCCTCGGAGCGGGTGTCGACGCACCTGCGCCGGCTCGGTATCGGCGTGGTGCTGGGTGATGGCGCGGCGCAGGTGCTGGGCGCCGAGCGCTGCGAGGGGCTGCGCCTGCGCAGCGGTCGCGAACTGCCGGCCGACACGCTGGTTCTGGCCACCGGCATCCGTCCCAACACGGCCCTGGCGCTGGATGCCGGTCTGGCGGTGCGCGACGGCATCGTGGTGAACGACGCGCTGCAGACCAGCGATCCGGACATCTACGCCATCGGCGAGTGCGCCGAGCACGGCGGCCGGGTGTACGGCATCGTGGCACCGGCGCTGGAGCAGGCGGCGGTGGTGGCGCATCGGCTGTGCGACCAGCCGGCGGCCTACCACGGCAGCACGCTGGCGACGCGCCTGAAGGTGGTCGGCTGCGCGGTGTTCTCGGTCGGGCGCGCCGCCGAGGACGACCTGCAGCCGGGGGATCGCAAGGTCGTGTACCGCGACGATGCCGCGGGTGTCTACCGCAGCCTGGTGATCAGCGGCGGGCGCCTGGTCGGGGCCGTGGGCTTCGGGCCGTGGGACG
This sequence comes from Immundisolibacter sp., assembly GCF_041625615.1. Taxonomy (GTDB): domain Bacteria; phylum Pseudomonadota; class Gammaproteobacteria; order Immundisolibacterales; family Immundisolibacteraceae; genus Immundisolibacter. Next base: position 7,011 of record NZ_JBFJTF010000036.1, read on the forward strand.
ACTGGCAGCGCGTGCAGGAGGCGGCGAGCCGGCGCGCGCGCTGCTGGCCCTGGCAGCAGCGGCGCTTCGCCCGCTGCGGCACGGTATGGCCGGGGACGCACGAGCAGGACATCACCGCCTGGCCGGCGGCGGCGACGGTGTGCGCCTGCAAGGGCATCAGTCGCGGCGCGCTCAGCCGCGCCGTGGCCGCTGGCTGCGCCGATGCGCCGGCCCTGTCACGGGCCACCGGCGCCGGCACCGTGTGCGGCAGCTGCCAGCCGCTGCTGGCGCAGTTCTATGGCCACACGCTGGCCCGCCAGCCGGTGGCCGGCGCGCGCTGGCTGGCCGGCGGCTCGCTGCTGGCGGCGCTGGTGCTGGTGGTGCTGGCCCTGACCCCGGGCTGGTCCTATCCCGACACCTTCGATCTCGAACTGCGCTGGGACCGTTTGTGGCGCAGTGGCGAGCTGAAACAGCTGACCGGCTTCAGCCTGCTGGGGCTGGCCGTGCTGGGCCTGGTGCTGTCGCTGCGCAAGCGCTTCGAACGGCTTCGCCTGGGCTCGTTCGGCGCCTGGCGGGTGGTTCACGTCATCTTGGGCCTGCTGGCGCTGCTGGTGCTCGGACTGCACACCGGCTTTCGCGTGGGCAGCAATCTCAACGCCTGGCTGATGGTGGACTTCCTGGCGCTGGCGGCGCTCGGCAGCGTGGCCGGCCTTGTCACCGCCTTCGAGCACCGCGCCGGCCCCGGTCGCGGCAAGGCGCTGCGCAGCCGCTTCACCTGGCTGCACATCGTGCTGTTCTGGCCGCTGCCGGTGCTGCTCGGTTTCCACGTTCTGAAGACCTATTACTTTTGATGTCAACGAGATGTATCCGGCGTGGCGCGCTCTGACCGACGACGATGGCCGTGGCTTGTGTGGGCCGCGCTCAGCCTGGCGCTGGCCGGCTACCTGGCGGCTCGCCTGCTGGGGCCGGACAAGACCGTGTTCCTGCCGGGGGCGACCACGTCCGGCCACCACCAGATCGAGTTGGTCTGCGGCGTGTGCCACCAGGACGCGTTCGGCGGCGGGCCGGTGCTGCAGGACGCCTGCATCAACTGCCACGGCGCCGAGCTGGCGGCCGCCGACGACAGCCACCCGCAGGCCAAGTTCACCGACCCGCGCAACGCCGACCGTCTGCGCGACATCGACGCCCGCCAGTGCATCGCCTGCCACGTCGAGCACCGCCCGGACATCACCGGCGCCATGGGCGTCACCCTGCCGGTGGATTTCTGCATCTCCTGTCACGCCGGGGTCGGCGAGGAGCGGCCGACCCATGCCGGGCTCGATCACATGACCTGCCAGACCGCCGGCTGCCACAACTTTCACGACAACCGGGCGCTGTACGAGGACTTCCTGCTGCGCCACGTCGGCGAGGCGCCGGTGCGGGCCACGCCGCGGCGCCCGCAGCCGGTGTTGCCGGTGGCCGGTGACGACCTGAATGCCCTGCGCCTGGCGCAGCTGGACGCGCCGGCGGACCGGGCGCAGGACGCCGCCATCACCGCCGACTGGGCACACAGCGCACACGCACGCGGCGGGGTGAACTGCACGGCCTGCCATGCGCCCGCCGGGGAGCCGTGGCAGGACCGGCCCGGCACGGCGGTGTGCGCCGAGTGCCACCAGCCACAGGTGCAGGGCTTCCTGGCGGGCAAGCACGGCATGCGCCTGGCCCAGGACCTGCCGGCCATGACGCCGGCACAGGCGCGCCTGCCCATGCACGCGGCGGCGGCGCACAGCGAACTGTCCTGCGCCAGCTGCCACCGCCCGCATGCCTACGACACCGCCCGGGCCGCGGTGCAGGCCTGTCTGAGTTGCCACGACGACAGCCACACCCGTGCCTACGAAGGTTCGCCGCACCACCGGCTGTGGCTGGCCGAGCAGGCCGGCGAGGCGCCACCGGGCAGCGGCGTCAGCTGCGCCAGCTGCCACATGCCGCTGCGCACCCACACCGACGCGCAGGGCAAGCGCACGCACACCGAGCACAACCAGAACGCCACCCTGCGTCCGAACGAAAAGATGCTGCGCCCGGTGTGCCTGAACTGCCACGGCCTGCCGTTCGCGCTCGACGCCCTGGCCGACCCGGCACTGATCGAGCGCAACTTCCGCGGCCAGCCGGCGCAGCACGTGCGCAGTGTCGAGATGGCGCAGGAAAACCTGGAGCGCGACCGCCGTCGCCGCGCCGCCGAGCAATGACCCATGTTTCCCCCGCAGCAACCTCCCAAGGAGCGCACCATGAGCCTTCGTCCCCTCGCCCGTCTGGCCGCCGTCGGCCTTGCCGCCGCCGCCACCGCCGCCTGCACCTCGGGCAGCGACAGCAGCAGTGAAGCCGCCAGCGGCATCTCGCCGCAGATGATGGCGGACTCCCTGCACGCCGTGATGGAGTCCGACCGCACCGTCTATACGCGCCTGATCGTCAACCGCCTGCAGAACGAGCTGGGCGTGATCGAGGCGTCCGAGCACTGGAAGGACGACAAGGCGCTGGTGCTGCCGGCGCAGATGTTCCGCTACGGCGCCGAGATGGTGGCCGAGAAGAACGCGCCGTTCTCGTATTCCCTGCAGTCGCTGTGGGCGGTGAACAAGCAGAACGAGCCCAAGACCGACGCCGAGAAGGCGGGCCTGGCCTTCGTGGCCGAGAACAAGGGCCAGAACTACTACACCGAGGAAACACTGGGCGGAAAGAAATACTTCACCGCCGTGTACGCCGACGTGGCGGTGGCGCCGGCCTGCGTGACCTGCCACAACGACCACAAGGACACGCCGCGTACCGACTTCAAGCTCGGTGACGTGATGGGCGGCGTGGTGATCCGCATCCCGCTGTAACAGCCGCTCGCGGCTGGCGGTGGTTACGCCACGCGCCGCCAGCCGCGCGTCCTTTCCCGACACGCCCCCGCACCGTCGTCACAACGCAAGGAAACTCCCGATGGACCAAGAAAGCATCCGCCTGGTACAGCAGACCTGGAAGCAGGTGGACCCGATTCGCGATCAGGCGGCCGCGCTGTTCTACGGCCGGCTGTTCGAGCTCGACCCGTCGCTGCGCCCGCTGTTCAAGGGCGACATGGCCGAGCAGGGCCGCAAGCTGATGAACATGCTGGCCACCGCGGCGATGGGGCTCGACCGGCTCGACAGCATCGTCGGCGAGGTACAGGCGCTCGGCCGGCGCCACGTTGCCTACGGCGTGCAGGACGCGCACTACGACACCGTCGCCGTGGCCCTGCTGTGGACCCTGGAGCAGGGGCTTGGCGACGCCTTCACGCCGCAGGTCAAGGCCGCCTGGACCGACGCCTACACGCTGCTGGCCGACACCATGAAGCAGGCGGCGGCCGAGGCCTGACCCGCTGGCGGGCCGGCCGTGCCGTCGGCCCGCCGGGGTCGGCGGCGGTCAGGGCCGCCCGGGCGGCGCCGACACCATGACGGGCACGGCGACCGCTTTGTGTTGACGCCGGCTGCGTGTCGTCATGCGACCGCTCGCCGTCCTGCGCTAGCATCGACGGCACTTTTCGTTCCGGCGTCGCCTCGATGACCATCCGCAATCTCGACTACCTGTTCAACCCGCAATCGGTGGCGTTGATCGGTGCCAGCACGCAGCCCGGCTCGGTGGGGGCGGTGCTGGCCCGCAATCTGTTCGGTGCCGGCTTCAGCGGGCCGGTGATGCCGGTCAATCCCAAGTACGTGGCGGTCGAGGGCGTGCTGGCCTACAAGGACGTCGCCAGTCTGCCGCTGGCGCCGGACCTGGCGGTCATCGCCACGCCGCCGGACACGGTGCCGCGCCTGATCGCCGAGCTGGGCGCCCGCGGCACGCGTGCGGCGGTGGTCATCACGGCGGGTTTCAAGGAAACCGGCAACTCGCGCGGGGCGGCACTGCAGCAGGCCATGCTCGAGGCGGCGCAGCCGCATCTGCTGCGCGTGGTGGGCCCCAACTGCGTCGGCATCATGGTGCCCGGCCGCGGCCTGAACGCCAGCTTCGCCCACCTGTCGCCGCGCCGCGGCCGGCTCGCGTTCGTGGCGCAGTCGGGGGCGGTGATCACGGCGGTCATGGACTGGGCGCAGCCGCGTGGGGTGGGTTTCTCGCACCTGGTGTCGCTGGGCGACGTGGTCGACGTCGACTTCGGCGACATGCTCGATTACCTGGCCGGCGACCCGGAAACCGACGCCATCCTGCTTTACATGGAAGCGGTGGTGAACGCGCGCAAGTTCATGTCGGCGGCGCGCGCGGCGGCGCGCGTGAAGCCGGTGGTGGTGGTCAAGGCCGGACGCAGCCTGGCGGCGGCGCGGGCGGCGGCCTCGCACACCGGTGCGCTGGCCGGCAACGATGCGGTGTACGACGCGGTGTTCCGGCGCGCCGGCATGCTGCGCGTGCACACGCTGGACGAGCTGTTCACGGCCGCCGAGATCCTGGCCACCACCCGCCTGCCGGCCGGCGACCGGCTGGCCATCATCAGCAACGGCGGTGGTATCGGCATCATGGCCACCGATGCGCTGGCCTTCATGGGTGGACGCCTGGCCGATCTGGCGCCGCAGACCCTGGCGGCCCTGGACAGGGTGTTGCCGAGCACCTGGTCGCACGGGAATCCGGTGGACATCATCGGCGACGCCCCGCCGCAGCGGTACGAGGCCGCGCTGGCGCCACTGCTGCAGGACCCGGGGGTGGACGCCGTGCTGGCGCTGCACGCGCCGGTGGCGGTGGCCAACGGGGTGGAGGCGGCGCGGGCGGTCGTGCGGGCGGTGAAGGCACAGCCGGGCAAGACGCTGGTGACCAGCTGGGTGGGGGATCAGGTCGCGCGGGCCGGCCGCCAGGTGTTTGCCGAGCACCGCATCGGCACCTGCCGCACACCGGAAGAGGCCGTCAGGGCCTTCATGTACCTGGAGCGCTACCGCAGTGGCCGGCTGGCGCTGATGGAAACCCCGCCGTCGGTGCCGGAACAGTTCGAGCCGGATGCGGAGACGGCGCGCGCGGTCTGTCGTCGCGCGGTGGAGGCCGGGCGCGAGTGGCTGTCGCCGGACGAGGTGGCGGCGCTGCTGCGCGCCTACCGCATTCCGCAGGTGCAGCCGCACCATGCCGACACGCCCACGGCGGCGGCCGAGGCGGCCGCGCAGATCGGTGCGCCGGTGGCGCTCAAGATCCGTTCGCCGGACATCATCCACAAGACCGACGTCGGCGGCGTGGCGCTGGACCTGCCCAACGCGCAGGCGGTGCAGCGGGCGGCGGAATTGATGCTCGAGCGGGTCACCAAGAATCGGCCGGACGCCCACATCGACGGCTTTCAGGTCGAGCCCATGCTCGACCGCAGCCGCAGCCACGAGCTGATCGTCGGCATTGCCGTCGACCCGCAGTTCGGCCCCTGCGTGCTGTTCGGCCAGGGCGGCACGGCGGTGGAGGTGCTCAACGACACGGCGCTCGGCCTGCCGCCGCTGAACATGCGCCTGGCCTTCGACCTGATGCGCCAGACCCGCGTGCACCACCTGCTCAAGGGCCACCGTGGCATTCCCGGCGCCAACCTGGGCGCGGTGGCGCAGACACTGATCAAGGTGGCGCAGCTGGCGGCCGACGTGGCGGAGCTGGCGGAACTCGACATCAACCCGCTGCTGGCCGGCCCGGACAACGTGCTGGCGGTGGACGCGCGCGTGCGCGTGGCGTCGGTGCCCGACCCGTCCGTGCCGCGCCTGGCCATCCGGCCGTATCCGAAGTCGCTGGAAAAGCCGGTGGTGATCGGCGACGGGCGCCACGTGCTGCTGCGCCCCATCCTGCCCGAGGACGAGCCGCCGTTGCAGCGCAGCTTCGAGCGCCTGACGCCGGAACAGGTGCGGCTGCGCTTTTTCGTGCCGATGAAGGAGCTCGGCCACACGCTGGCGGCGCGCCTGACGCAGATCGACTACGACCGCGAGATGGCGCTGATCCTGACCGAGCGCGGCATTCCCGGCACCACGGAAATCTTTGGCGTGGTGCGCATCGCCGCCGATCCGGACAACGAGCGCGCCGAGTACGCCGTGGTGGTGCCCGAGCACATGACCGGCCAGGGGCTGGGCGCGCTGCTGATGCGCGAGATCATCGACTACGCCGCCAGCCGCGGCATCCGCGAGATCTGGGGGGACGTGCTGCGCGAGAATGCCGCCATGCTGGGCCTCGTACGCAAGCTCGGCTTTCGTGTTGCCGACGACCCAGATGACCCTTCCCTGGTGCGGGTGACGCTGGACCTGACCGCCCGCCGCGCCTGAGCGAGACCCATGCATACCGCCTATATCAGCCATTCCCTGTGCCGCGAGCACGATGCCGGCCCGTGGCACCCGGAAGCGCCTGCCCGCCTGGCTGCCATCGAGGATCACCTGATCGCCACCGGCCTGGACCCGTTGCTGCGCCACTACGAGGCGCCGCAGGCCACGCGCGAGCAGCTGCTGCGCGTGCACGATGCCGCGTATCTGGATGCGTTGGACCTGCGCAGTCCGGAGCACGGCGTGATCCACGTCGACCCGGACACGGCGATGAATCCGCTGACCCTGGAGGCCGCCCGCCATGCCGCCGGCGCCGCGGTGCGGGCGGTCGATCTGGTACTGGCGGGCGAGGTGCAGAACGCCTTTTGCGGCGTGCGTCCGCCCGGTCATCACGCCGAGCGCCGGCGGGCGATGGGTTTCTGCTTCTACAACAACGTGGCGGTGGGAGCGGCGCACGCGTTGGCCAGCGGACAGGTGCAGCGGGTGGCGATCGTCGATTTCGACGTGCACCACGGCAACGGCACCGAGGAAATCTTTCACCACAGCGAGCAGGTGCTGTTCTGCAGCAGCTTCCAGCACCCGTTCTATCCCTACACGGACTTGAATTTCCGCGCGCCCAACGTCGTGCACGCGCCGATCCCGGCCGGGCTTGGCGGTGAGGCGTTCCGGGTCGCGGTGGACGAGGCGTGGCTGCCGGCGCTGGCACGTTTCGCGCCGCAGATGCTGTTCATTTCCGCCGGCTTCGATGGTCACCGTGACGACGAGATGTCACAGCTGTGCCTGACCGAGGACGATTACGCTTGGGCGACCCGGGTGCTGCACGCGCTGGCGGCCGAGCATGCCGACGGGCGCATCGTGTCGGTGCTGGAAGGCGGGTACGATCTGCCGGCACTGGCCCGCAGCGTGCGGGCCCACCTGGATGTCTTGCTGAGCTGAATTGCTTTCCAACGACTGACACACGTTGATACGGAGGTGGTTCATGAGCACGGAAATGGACCCGATCGTCGGCAACTGGTATCAGCACGTCGACAGGGGGCTGGATTTCGAAGTGGTGGCGGTGGACGACGACAGCGCCACCGTGGAGGTGCAGTTCGTCGACGGCACGCTGGACGAAATCGCACTTGATGACTGGTATGAGCTGGAGCTGGAACCGGCCGAGCCGCCGGAGGACTGGACCGGCCCGCTGGAAGACGACGAGGCTGATGATGCCGACTACGACGCCGGGGACGTGGACATCGACGACTGGGACGAGCCACCCCCCGAACGCCCGCGCCGGGGCGGTCGTTCGGGTGGCCTGGACGACGACTGGGGCGGTGGCGACCTGGAGGACTAGGCGGCCCAGGGCTCCGTGGCCGTCACGGCCGGGCCTCCGCGTGCAGCGTCTATACTGACCGACCAGTCAGCCGCCTGCCCACGGCGGCCGGCTGCCCGTATTCCGACCGTCTCCCGTGCAGCCGTGTTCGCTGCCCCGGCGACACCTGCAAGGACTCACCATGCCAAGCTACGTGCTGCTGACGCTGGCGGCTGCCTGGCTGCACGCCATTTCGTTCACGCTGGCCAAGCGGCTGTGGGTGTACAGCCGCGACCCGTTCCAGATTTCCATCCTCAGTCAGGTGGCGTGCGCGCTGATCGCCGCCCTGGCGCTGCCGTGGGCCGGGCTGGACATCGTCACCGCCATGCCGGGCACGCTGATCGGCATCGGCCTGTGCGTGGTGGCCGGGCAGGTGTTCTTCATCCTGGCGCTGCGTCACGGTGACGCCTCGTTCGTGGTGCCGATGCTCGGGCTGAAACTGTTCGCAGTGGCCGGCTTCTCCGCCGTGTGGCTGGGGGAGACCTACGCGCCGCTGGTGTACCTGGGCGCCGCCGGTGCCTTCGCCAGCCTGTTTCTGCTGTCCGACGGCACGCTGCGCGGCAGCCTGCGTTCGGCCCTGCTGGTCACCGCTGCGGCGCTGCTGTACGGCATGACCGATGTGCTGCTGGTGAGCGCGCTGCACCGCGGCGCCACCGTGCTGCAGGTCGGTGTCTATTCCATGCTCATGCCGGCCCTGCTGACGGCGCCGCTGACACTGGCCCTGGTGCCCGGCCGCTGGCGGGTGGGCGCGCCGTTCGGGCGGGCGCTGGGCGGCTACGCGGCGGTGCAGATGGCCGGCATGGTGTTTCTGATGATCGCCTTCGGTCTGGCCGGCAAGGCCACCATCGTCAATATCGTTCAGACCTCGCGCGGCCTGTGGGTGCTGGCGGTGGTGTACGGCATGGGGCGTCTTGGCATGGCCGGCGTCGAGCGGCTGACCGGCGCCCAGTACCGCGTTCGCGCCATCGGCGCGCTGTTGTTGATGGGGTCGCTGACGCTGGCGGTGCTGGCGCACCACTGAAGGCAGTGTCCAGGAGGCGTGCTGGAGGCGCTGGCGCCGCGGTTGCCGCCCTGGCCGCACCGAGCACGGCCTCCCTGATACAGTCCCGGCACCGGCCGGCATCGAGCCGGTTTGTGTAGCGCATTTCGGGAGGACAAGGGCATGGGCCGTCTGCTGGGTTTCGTGCTGACCGTGTTGCTGGTGCTGCTGGTCGGTTTCTTTCTCATCTACAACCGGTTGGTGACGCTGCGCAACCGGTACCGCAACGCCTACGCGCAGATCGACGTGCAGTTGCTGCGCCGTCACGACCTGGTGCCGAACCTGGTGGAGACGGCGCGGGCCTACCTGCAACACGAGCGCGCCACGCTGGAGGCGGTGATCGCGGCCCGCACGGCGGCCGTCAGCGCCAGCGAGCGGGCCAGCGCCGATCCCGGGGACGCCGCGGCGCTGGCGGCGCTCGGCCAGGCCGAGGCGGCACTCGGCGGGGCGCTCGGCCGCCTGCTGGCGGTGGTGGAGCAGTACCCGGACCTGAAGGCGGACGCCACCATGGCGCGCCTGGCCGAGGAACTGACCTCGACCGAAAACCGCCTGGCCTTTGCCCGGCAGGCTTACAACGACGCGGTCATGCGCTTCAACACCGCCATCGAGCTGTTCCCGAACGTGCTGGTGGCCAACGCCATGCAGTTTCGTCCGGCCGGCTTCTTCGAGCTGGAGGATGACGCGGTGCGGGCGCTGCCGCAGGTCAGTTTCTAGCGCTCATGGATTTCTTTGGCTATCAGCAGCAGGCGCGCAGCTACAGCGTGCTGTTGCTGGTGTTGTTCGCGCTGGCGGTGGTGGCGCTGGTGCTGGCCGTGAATGGGGTGGCCGCCTGGGGCGTGCTGCTGCTGGACTGGCGCCACGGCGGCTACCGCCAGCTGGCCGACCTGCCGCCGGTGTTTCACGTCTGGATCAGCGGCATCACGGTGCTGCTGATCGGCCTGACCACGCTGCGCCGGCTGTGGCAGCTGGGCGCCGGTGGGCCGGTGGTGGCACGCCTGGCGGGCGCCCGCTGGGTACCGCCGGATGTGACCGACCTGCCGCGCCGCCAGCTGCTGAACGTGGCCGAGGAACTGGCGGTGGCCAGTGGCCACGCCATGCCGCGCATCTACCTGATGGAAGACGAACCCGGCATCAATGCCTTTGCCGCCGGCCGTGGCCCGGCCGACGCGGTGGTCGCAGTGACCCGTGGCTGTCTGGAACGGCTGGACCGCGAGCAGCTGCAGGGCGTGCTGGCGCACGAGTTCAGTCACCTGCTGCACGGTGACGGGCGCCTGAACATTCACCTGCTCGGACTGCTGCACGGCATCACCGCGCCGGGCGCGCTGGGGCTGTGGTTGCTGCGTTCGGCCGCGCCGTCGTGGGGCACGGGCGGGCGGCTGCGCCGCAATGGCGGGCTGCCGGGACAGGTTCCGCTCGGCGCGCTGCTGGCGCTGGTCGGCTACGCCGGCGTGCTGCTGGCGCGGCTGATCCGCGCCGCCGTGTCGCGTCAGCGCGAGTATCTGGCCGACGCGGCGGCGGTGCAGTTCACGCGCAATCCGCGGGGTCTGGCGGGTGCGCTGCGGTGCGTGCGTGACGATGCCGACGGCGCGCGGCTGCGCACGGTCCAGGCCGAGGCGCTCAGCCACATGCTGTTCGTGTCACGTGGCGGGGGCTGGCTGCGCCGGCTGCTGGCCAGCCATCCGCCGCTGGACACCCGTATCGCGCGCATCTATCCGCTGTATCAGCGCCGCGTTGCCTCGTCCGCCACGCCCGCACCGGAGCCGGAACCGCCCGCGGTTGCCGCGCCGGCGTCCGCCGCGGCAACCGCCAATGCGCTGGCCGGCCAGGTGGGCGAGATCGACGCCGCGGGCCTTGGCTATGCCGCCGAGTTGCTGGCGGGGGTGCCGTCGTCGCTGCGCGAGGCCACGCAGACCGCCGGTGGTGCCAGTGCGCTGCTGTTCGGTCTGCTGGCCGCCGGTGGCGCCGCGGCGGTGCACGGCCGGATGGACCCGCAGGAGGCCGCCTACGTCGCCCATCTGGGCGCGGCCGCGCGCCGGCTGGGACCGCACTTTCGGCTGCCGCTGATCGACCTTGCCCTGCCGGCGCTGCTGGCGCTGTCCCCGGCACAGCGCCAACGGTTGCTGGACGATCTGCACGACCTGGCCGGCACCCGGCCGGCGCAGTGGGCGGTGCTGGCGCTGCTGCGTCACCACCTGGCGCCGCCGGTGCGGTCCACGGGGGGCAGCGGCAGTCGGGCCGATGCGGCGCGGCAGGTGCTGGCCACGCTGGCCGAGTGTGCCGATGCCGGTGGTGACGCGGCCTACCGCGCCGCCTGCGCGCAGCTGGAGCTGCCGCCGCAGGCGGTGACGGCCGAGCGGGCGGCGTTCGAGGCCGCGCTGGCGCATTTCGCCAATGCACCGCTGGCGCGACGCCTGCGTCTGCTGGCCGCCTGCGCGCTGGCGGTGAGCCACGATGGGGTGATCGAGGTGGACGAGCTGGAGACGCTGCGCGTCATCGGCGCCGCGCTGGACTGTCCGCTGCCGCCGCTGGCCGGCCGGCCGGCCTGACCCTGGCGGGACGCGCGGGCGTCGGTCAGGCGTACTTGGCGCGCAGCGCCTTCCAGCGCCGGCCGCACTCGCGCGCGCCCTGGTCGATGGTGTCCGGGATCACGTGGTACGGCGGGCGGATGGGCCCGGCGGTGCAGTAGCCGGCTTCGTCGAAGCGGATCTTTTCCAGCTGGATGTTGTAGGACGCGAACTCGGCCATGCCGCCCGGCGGGAAGAAGGTCTGCATGGTGTAGCCGATGTCGGTGTCGATGGCCTTGGCGCGGTCCCAGTCGCCGGCGGCGATGGCGTCGCGCAGCGCCAGCGCCGGCTCGGGGCCCATGCTGGCCTCGGTGGCCCAGAAGGCGATGTTGTGCTCGGGCTCGATGCGCGCCATGGCATAGGCGCCGGCGATGTGCGGCAGGAAGCGGATCCTGCCCTGGGTCATGCCGATGAGCGCGCTGATCATCGGGTCCGGCCCGTGCTTGCTGCAGATGACGGTCGGCGCGCGGCGGGCGATCTGCGCCCAGAACGGCGGCGGGAAGGCAAAGCGGAACGCGCCGGGGTTGTCGTAGGCCATGATGGCGAGCTGCGGGAAGGCGGCCGACATGTCGGCGTAGAACTGCACCGCCATGTCGAGCGTGCACGGCTGCCACATGGGCAAGCCCAGCATGGTGCCATCGGCACCCAGGTCCTG
>NZ_JBFJTF010000037.1:0-18422 GCF_041625615.1 Immundisolibacter sp.
CGACTATGCCCGGCGCATGTACTACGACGCGCTGGTCTACGATGACCTGGCCCTGCGTTACCTGATCGACCTGTACGGCGCCGAACGGTTGCTGGTCGGCTCCGACTACCCGTTCCTGATCCGCGAGAAGGCGCCGGGCCGACGCATCGAGGGTCTGGGTCTGGCGGCGCCCGAGCGCGAGGCGATCCTGCGGGGAAATGCGACCCGGTATCTGAAGTTATAAGTCAATAGATAGTGCGACACATTTCTTGTGTCGCCGGGCTGTGGTAAGAGCTAGGGGACGTGCCGAGAGGCGTCATCAGGCGGTGCCGCGTGATGTATGACACGAATGCGCGTGTCGGCGAGGTTCCCGGTGGCGAGTCCCATGCCACTGCGGGCCTGGTGGCCAGTGGTCCACGCGTGGCGAAACTGACCACCGGCGTGACAGGCATGCTGACCCGGGTTCTCGCGTTGCTGTCCCTGGCCTGGCACGGGTTGCCAATGCTGCGGATGCGCGTGCCGGGGTCGCTGGTGATGCACGTGTCGGCGGCGTGCGTGGTCAGCCTGCTGGCGCTGGCGTTACTGCTGTTGCGCGTTGGCGAGGGCTCTGCGCGGTATCGGCTGGGCGCCCGGTGCAGTGCCCTACTGGCCGGTCTGTTCATGGTGTTCGTCATGCTGGTGAGCCGCCTGGACGGCCAGTGGCTGACCGGTCGTTGGCTGGTGGCGGGGGAGGCACAAAGTGGCATCGGCCACCTGTGGGCGGTGCCGAGCAGCGGCGGGCTGGCGCTGGCGCTGGCGCTGGTGCTGGGAGGCGGTGCGGGTACCGTGCGCGGACGCATCAGCGCCCTCCTGACCGTGATGGCGGGTGTCATCGGTGTACTGATCCTGCTCGGTTATCTGCTCGACGCGGGCGCCCTGTACAACGCGCACCGGGAAACGCGGGTGGCGCCCACCGGCGCCGTGGCGCTGGTGCTGCTGGCTCTCGGTGCGTTGGCAAGCGCGCCGCATCGCGCCCCGATCAGCGTGATCCTGGCCGATGACGCGGGCGGCGCTTCCCTGCGGCGGATGCTGCCCACCGTTGCGCTGGTGGTGCTGGTGCTCGTCGTGGCCCGCCACAGTGTGGAGAACGCCGGTCTGCTGCATCCGTCGACCAGCGCGGGGGTGTTTGCCACATTGGGGGTGTCGTTGCTGGGCGGGCTGCTGCTCATCGATGCCGCCTGGCTCAGTCGCGTGCATCGGCGCCAGCGCAGCGCAGAGAGCCGCCTGGCGCGCCTGGCCGAGGACCTCGAACTGCAGGTGGCCGCCCGTACCCGGGAGCTGGCGCAGTCCAACGCCAGCCTGCAGGCGGAGATCCGTGAACGGCGCCGGGCCGAGGCCCTGTTCAGGGGGGTGTTCGAGGCCGTGCCCGATGCCGTTCTGGTGGTCTCGGACGATGGCTGTATCGAGCTGGCCAATCGCCGCGTCGACGCCCTTCTGGGGTACACGCGCGAGCAGCTGGTGGGCGCGCCGGTGGGGCGACTGGTGCCCGAGGAAATCTTGGAGGCGCACCGGGCGCGCTGGCGCAGTTTCCTGGCGAATCCCACGCCCTTCCGGCTGTTCGGCGAGGCGGAGGGTCTGCCGGCGCGCCGCGCCGACGGCAGTCCGGTGATGGTGGAGGTGGCGCTCGGTGCGTTGCTGAGCGACGACCGCCAACGGGTCATCGTGTCGATGCGGGACGTCGAGGAACGGCTCGCCGCCCAGCGTCGGGCGCGCGAGGCCGACCAGCGGTTTCGCCTGCTGGTCGACAACCTGCCGGTGGGCATCTTCGTGGCGGATGACCACCCGCTGGGGCGCCTGCTCGAGGCCAACCCGGCCATGCAGCGCATTCTTGAGGCCGAGTCGATGGAGGAACTCCTGGAAAGTCCCGTGGCCTCGTTCAACGTGAGCGCCGAGGCCTGCTCCGCGTTGCTCGAGCAAGCGCGCCGCCTGGGAGGGCTGACCGGGGCGGCATGCACGGGCATGACCCTGCGCGGACGGCAGTTCGAGGCGGCCCTGAGCGTGGCCCCCAGGCAGACGGCGCAGGGCCTGGTCTGGGACGGGGTGCTCGAGGACGTCACCGACCGCAAGCTGGCTGAGCGACGCATCATGGAGCTGAACAAGGCGCTGACGACGCGCGCCGGGGAACTGGAGTCCACCAACCGGGAACTGGAGGCGTTCAGCTACTCGGTGTCACACGACCTGCGGGCGCCGCTGCGTGCCATCGACGGCTTCAGCCGCATCCTGGAACAGGAATGCATGGCGCATCTCGATGAGGCCAACCGCGACCGGTTGGCGCGCGTGCGGCGCAACGCGCAGCACATGGGACAGCTGATCGACGATCTGCTGGGCCTGGCACGCGTGACGCGCGCGCAGGTGCACTGGGGCACCGTCGACCTGACCGCCCTTGCCCGGGAGGTACTGCTTGGCCTGGCCGAGGCGCAGCCGCAGCGGCAGGTGCAGGTCGACGTGGCACCCGACTTGCGTGTGCACGGTGACGTGCGGCTGCTGCGCGTCGCCATGCAGAACCTGCTGGACAATGCGTGGAAATTCACCGCACGCACGACCGATGCACGCATCGTGGTCGATGCCGAGGTGCATGACACGGAGCAGGTGTTCGTGGTGCGGGACAACGGTGCCGGCTTTGACATGGCGCATGCCGAGAAGTTGTTCGGCGCCTTTCAGCGGCTGCACCGGATGGACGAGTTCCCCGGTACGGGCATCGGGCTTGCCACGGTGCAGCGGATCATCCACAAGCACGGTGGTCGTATCTGGGCCGAAGCGGCGCCCGAGCACGGCGCGACCTTCTATTTCACGCTTTCGCAGGAGGCTGGCGATGCCGGAACCGATCATCCTGCTGGTTGAGGACAACGCCGACGACGAGGCGCTGACGTTGCACGCGTTCCAGCAACAGCGCATCGGCAACAAGGTGGTCGTGGTGCGGGACGGTGTGGAGGCGCTCGACTACCTGTTCGGGCGTGGCCAGTACGCCGGGCGCGACCTGGCCGACGCGCCGGCAGTGGTGCTGATGGACCTGAAGCTGCCGCGGCTCGATGGCCTCGAAGTGCTGCGCCAGCTGCGCGCCGATGCGAGAACCCGTTCCTTGCCGGTGGTGGTGCTGACATCGTCCGACGAGCAACGCGACTTGGTCGAGAGTTACCGCTTGGGGTGCAACAGCTATGTCCGGAAGCCGGTCGATTTCGACGATTTCGTGCATGCCGCGCAGCAACTGGGGCTGTACTGGCTGCTGCTGAATCGGCGTCCCTGATCCACGGTGCCGGTGCCGATGAGTTCCCCCGCCAAGCAATCCGAGTCCGCGCTGCTGCGCGTGCTGATGATTGACGACTCGCCGGATGACGCGCTGTTGCTGGTCGAGCACCTGAGGAACGGTGGTTACGCGCCGTTGTGGCGGCGTGTGGACAACGAGGCGATGCTGCTGTCGGCACTCGACAGTGACTGGGATGTGGTGCTGGCCGACTACACCATGCCGGCGTTCAGTGGTCGGCGGGCCCTGGAGCTGGTGCTCCAGAATGCGCCGGGGCTGCCGTTCATCTTCGTGTCGGGGACGCTCGGCGAGGACACCGCGGTAGAAGGGCTACAGGCCGGCGCGGCCGACTATGTCACGAAAAACGACCTGCGCCGGCTGTTGCCGGCTATCGCCCGAGAGCGTGCGGCCGACCGCTCACGGCGCGAGCAGGCGGCCTTCGCGGCACGGGTAAAGCACCTGCTGTCGGTCAGCGCCGACGCGGTGATCGGCTTCGACAGTGCCCATTGCATCAGCTTGTGGAGCAACGGCGCGCGGCAGCTGCTCGGGTATGCCGAGCACGAAGCCGTTGGCAAGCCGCTTGCGTCGCTGGTGCCCGAGGACGGGCAGTCGATGTTCGACCAGCTGCTGGTGGCGTTTCGTACCAGCGACGACGCCGTCTGGACGCTTGACGAACGGTCCGAGGTGGAGGTGCTGCACAGCGGCGGGCAGCGGGTGCCGGTGGAGGTCGGCTTGAGCCGGTACGACGAAAACGGCGCGTCGATGTTCGTGATGGTGTTGCGCGACATCACTCAGCGGCGTCTGTCCGAGCGGGAGATGCGCCTGTTGCTGTTGATCGCCGAGGTGGCCAACGACGGCCGTGGTCTGTCGGACACCCTGCGCGCCGGCTTGCATCATCTGTGTCAGGTGCTCGGCTGGCCGCAGGCACAGCTGTGGCAGCAGGAGCGAGCGACCGGGCGCCTGGCCTGCGCCATGGCGGTGACCGCTGACGGCCGGCTGCTGTGTGAGTCGCCGGCGACGTGCCTGCCCGGTGCGGACCTGCCCGGGCGCGTGTGGCAGTCGGGACAGGCGCAGTGGGTTGAACTCGAGGAGGAGCGTGTCGACACCGTGGCCAGCGAGCGCCGGCAGTCGCTGCAGGCGCAGGGGCTGCGCACCGCCGTGGCGGTGCCGGTGGTTGGCGAGAATGGCGTGTTGGCGGTGCTCGAGTGTTTCCTGGCGGAGCGCCGGCCGTGTGATGAACGGGTGGTGCGGGTGCTCCAGACCGTGGCGGCTCAGATCGGCAATGCCATCCAGCGCAAGCAGATCGAGCAGCGCCTTCACCAGTTGGCGCACTACGATGTCGTGACCGGTCTGCCGAACCGCGTGCTGTTCGCCGACCGCCTCGATCAGGCGCTGGCCGAGACCGCGCGCCACGGCAGCATGCTGGGCGTGATCTTTGTCGACCTCGACCGGTTCAAGAGTATCAATGACAGCTTCGGGCACGAGGTCGGAGACCGCTTGCTGCGGAGCATCGCCGAACGTTTGCAGACGGCCTTGCGCACCGAGGATACGGTGGCGCGCCTGGCGGGCGACGAGTTCGGTGTGCTGGTGCCGGGCCTGGGCAGGGCCGAGGATCTGGCACGGGTGGCGCACAAGCTGCTCGAGACGTTCCAGGCGCCGTTCGTGATCGACGGCCAGCCGCTGAGCACCGGCGCCAGCCTTGGTTTGACCTTGTACCCCACCGACGAGCGCAACGCCTCCGGGCTGCTGCGCAATGCCGACGGCGCCATGTATCGCGCCAAGGCCCGTGGTGGCAACGTGTTCTGTTTCTTCGAGCCGGGCATGACGATGCAGGCCACGGACCGGCTCGCGCTCGAGGCCGAACTGGCCACGGCCATCGCCGGTGACGCGCTGTCGGTGTACTACCAGCCGGTCAAGTCGCTGCCCGATGGGCAGGTCGTCGCCGTCGAGGCATTGGTGCGGTGGCAACATCCGCAGCGCGGGTTGCTGCTGGCGGACAGTTTCGTGTCGGTGGCGGAGGAGTGTGGCCTGATCCAGGCGCTCGGGGAATGGGTGCTGCGTCAGGCCTGTCGCGAGATCGGAACCCTGTCGTCGGGCGGCGCGCTGCGCTTGGCGGTGAACGTCTCGGTCGGCCAGCTCAAGCATCCCGGCTTTGAACAGCGCGTGGTGGACGTGCTGGCCGAGACGGGCTTCGATCCGCGTCGGCTGCAACTGGAAGTCACCGAGGCGACGCTGTTGCAGGGCGCCGACGCGGCGCTGGAGATGCTGCGCAGGCTGCACGAGCAGCACGGCATCCATTTCTCGATAGACGATTTCGGTGTCGGCTACTCGAGTTTTGCGCGTCTGAAGCGGCTGACGGTCAGCAGAATCAAGATCGACCCGGCGGTGCTGGTTGGCGATTCGGCGTCGCCCCAGGGCGCGGCGCTGGTGTCGGCCATCGTGGCGCTGGGACGCAGCCTGGGGATCGAGGTGGTGGCCGAAGGTGTGGAGTCCGGCGAGCAGGCCGAGTTGCTGGCCGCCTGTGGCTGCAGCGAATTGCAGGGGTTCCTGGTCAGCGCTCCGCTGCCGGCACAGGCGCTGGAGCACTGGCTGGCCACTGGCGCCAGGCACTGACGCACACCGCCCGCTGGCGCCAGCGCCTGAATGCGGGGGGCTGCCCGTGGCGTGCCACGGTGGCGTCGCGCGCGTTTTGCTGCCCGAGGCGGGCGCTGGTCGTCGGTGATCGCCGGACCTCGTGCTAGCATCCATGCCAAACGGCCGTTAATTAAGGTTGACTCCGTGTCACTGCGCGTCTGGCGCCGACCAGACCGTGTTCGCCGGAGGAGAGGGGGCATGAACAATCCCGCGCAGCGGCCGGTCGCGGCCGCAGGAGCGGTCGATTTCGACCGCTATATCGACGACCGCATCGAGGAAGGCGTGTTCGCGGTACACCGCGACATCTTCCGCGACGAAAGCCTGTTCGAACTGGAGATGAAGTACATCTTCGAATCGAACTGGGTGTTCCTGTGCCATGCCTCGCAGGTCGCGGCGCCGCACGACTTCTACACCACGCACATCGGCCGCCAGCCGGTGCTGGTGACCCGCAACGGCGCCGGCGAACTGAAGGCATTCCTGAACACCTGCACGCACAAGGGCTCGCTGGTGTGCCTCACGCGCGCCGGCAACCGCAAGTTCCACAGCTGCACCTACCACGGCTGGACCTTCGACTCGGCCGGCCGTTGCGTGTCGATCAAGGACCACGCCGAGGCCGCCTACACGCCGGCCTTCGAGGCGAACGGGCATGACCTGCAGGCGGTGCCGAAACTCGGCGGGTACCGCGGCTGGATCTTCGCCAGCCTGAATCCGGACGTGGTGCCGCTGGAGCAGCATCTTGGCGACGCGCGGGTGTTCATCGACCTGCTGGTCGAGCAGGCGCCCGACGGCATGGAACTGGTGCGCGGCAACGCCAGCTACACCTTCCCCGGCAACTGGAAGCTGCAGGTCGAGAACTGCCTGGACGGCTATCACCTGAACATCGCCCACAAGGGCTTCATCGAGATCACCCGCCGGCGCATCGCGCGCGCCGGGGCCGCCTACAAGGGGCCGGACATCGAGGCCATGTTCGGCGAGAACCTCAAGACCGGCAGTTTCGGCCTGAAGAACGGTCACGCGCTGTTCTTCACCGAGAACCCGGCGCCCGAATTCCGGCCGCTGTGGTCGCAGCGCGAGCAACTGGCGGCGCGCCTGGGCGCTGGCCGCGCCAAGTGGCTGCTGCAGTACGGCCGGAACCTGACGATCTTCCCGAACGTACAGTGCACGGACAACGCCGTGATCGGCCAGTTCCGCGTGCTGCGCCCGTTGGGGACGGCGCTCACCGAGATGGAGATCTACTGCTGGGTGCCGGTTGGCGAACCGCCGGCCGCGCGGCGCCAGCGTCTGCGTCAGTACGAGGATTTCTTCAACATCAGCTCCACCGGCACGCCGGACGATGTGGGTGCCTACCGCAATTGCCAGGAGGGCCTGCAGGCCCGTGCGGTGGACTGGCTGCACGGCCACGGTCGGGGACTCAAGTCCATGGTGCGCGGCGCCAACGACTACGCGCGTGAACTTGGCATCGAACCCGAAACCAGCAGTGCCGGGCCGCTGAACATGTCCGACGAGACGCTGTTCCACGCCAACTACCGGCAGTGGCTGCGCCTGATGAAGGAAGGTCAGCGCCGCGCGCGCGACGCCGGAGAGCTCGGCTGATGGTGACACCCGACCTGCACATGGCCGCCGCTGCGGTGGTGTTTCGCGAGGCCGATTGTCTGGACCGCTGGCGCTGGCAGGACTGGCTGGACCTGTACACCGACGACTGCGTGTTCTGGTGCCCGGCGTGGGTGGACGAGGAGACCCTGGGCGACGACCCGGACCGTTACGTGTCGTTCTTTTATCTGGCCGGCCGCGCCGCGCTGGGTGACCGTGTGTACCGCGTGGAATCGGGCCTGACGCCGTTCGTGACGCCGTTGCCGCGGACCTGTCATGTCATCAGCAACCTGCACGTGACCGCTGCCGACGATGGCCGGCTCGAGGTCAGCAGCCACTGGCAGACCAGTACCTACCACCGGCGCGTGACGGCGCAGCTGTTCGGCTTTTACGACCACACGCTGGTCGAGGACGACGGGCGCTGGCGCATCGCACGCAAGAAGATCACGTTGCTGAACGACCACCTCGATCTGCCGATCGACTTCAACCAGGTTTGAAAGGTTTCCGCGAAACGTCATCCGTGGCGTTTTGCAGATCGCCGGGGCCGGCGCAGGCCCGGACCCGGTGTGCGACGCGCCATCCCTGGCGCGTGACGGGTCTTCAACGCTCAATCCGGAGGGGAAGCCATGGCCAAGACCGACGATCCGCGCATGAAAAAGGCGCTCGAAATGCTCCACGCCATTGAGGACAAGGACGCCGCCGACGAGGTGGTCAGCGTGCTGAACGAGCTGGCGCCCGACTATGCCCGTGCCACCGTGGCCTATGCCTTCGGCGACACCTACGCCCGCACCAAACAGCTGGCGCTGCGCGACCGGGAGATCACCACCATCGCCACGCTGGCGGCACTCGGCACCGCGCAGCCGCAGCTGAAGGTGCATATCCGCAGCGGGCTCAAGGTTGGCCTCACACAGCAGGAGATCGTCGAGATCATCGGCCATGTGGGCGTCTACGCCGGCTTTCCGGCGGCGGCGAACGCCTACTTCGCCATGAAGGAGGCGCTCACCGAGAGCGCCGCCGCGCGCAAGGCGGCAGCCGGTGCCAGTGGCACCGCCAAGATGACGGGCGGCAAGGCCAAGCCGGCCAAGACCCCGGCCAAGACCCCGGCCAAAGCCAAGGCTGCCAAGGCTAAATCGGCCAAGGCCGCCAGGCAGGGCTGAGGCCATGAACCCGGTACTCGGCTTCATTGGCCTTGGCACCATGGGCCTGCCCATGTCCGGCCACCTCGCGCGCGCCGGGTACCGGGTGCTGGGCTTTGACCCGGCGCCGGCCGCCCTGTCCGCCGCCACGGCGCAGGGCCTCATCGCCTGCACCGACGCGGCCGCGGTCGGTCGCGAGGCACAGATCGTGTTCACGTGTCTGCCGAGCCAGCAGGTCGTGCGGGCGACGGTGGATGCACTCATCGCCAGCCTGGCGCCGGGCGGCGCCATCGTCGATTGCAGCACCATCAGCCCGCTGCTGGCGGCCGAGCTGGCGGCCGATGCGGGCAAGCGCGACATCGGTTTTCTGGATGCGCCGCTCAGCGGCGCCGGCAGCGGTGCGCAGGCGGCCACGCTCAGCATCATGGTCGGCGGCGAGGCGGCGCTGTTCGAGCGCGTGCGCCCGCTGCTCGAACGCATGGGCAGGAACATCTTTCACCTCGGTGCCGTCGGCGCCGGGCAGACCGCCAAGCTGTGCCAGAACCTGATCCTGGTTTCCACGCTGTCGGGCGTGATGGAGTCGGTGGCGCTCGGCCGGGCGGTCGGTGTCGAGCCGCAGCGCCTGCTGGAGGTGATGGACACCTGTCTTGCACCGACGCGCGTGATGGACGTGCTGGTGAAACCCAAGTTCGACGGCCGCGTGCCGTTCGACCACACCTCCGACGGCCTCACCATGATCGGCAAGGACATCACCCTGGTGCGGGAACTGGCCGAGCGGGTGGGCCTGAAACTGCCGATCGGCAGCCACATCCAGAGCCTGTACCGGCAGGCCATCGACACGGGCTACGGCCGCCATGACCTGCTGGCCTGGTACGAGCTGATCGAGCAGGGCGTGTTCGACACCTGAGCGCTGCGCCGCGCAACTCGCGAGGGTCCATCCGCGAGCGGACGGCATTCGGCAGCGTCGTGTCCGGGCCGCGACAGGCCGGTACGTCCGGTCACCCTTGCCAACGTGGGCTGTCGCCGGTGCACACTGGGACGACGGCAGCGGCGTGGTAGGGGCGCATGGAACTTCTGGCGGGCGACATCGGCGGTACCAAGACGTTGTTGCTGCGCGGGCGTTGGCAACGCGGGCGGCTGCAGGTGCTCGCACGCCAGCGTTTTGCCAGCGCCGCCTATGCCGACCTGGCCGACATGGTGCGCGAGTTCCTGCGCGGCGTGCCGTTGCCGGCGCGGGCGTGTTTCGCGGTGGCGGGGCCGGTACAGCCGGTTGCCGACGGCGGCGCGCAGGCGCGCATCACCAACCTGCCGTGGGAGCTCGACAGTCGGCGTCTGGCACAGGGCACCGGCATCGGCGAAGTGTTCCTCATCAACGACCTGGCCGGCGTCGCGCATGGCGTCGCCATGTTGCAGGCTGCCGACGTGGTGACCGTGCAGGCGGGCGCCGAGCAGCCCGGACGCCTGCGCGCGGTGCTCGGCATCGGCACGGGACTGGGCATGGCGCTGCTGTCGCCCGGGGGCGAGGTGTTTCCGACCGAGGCAGGTCACCTGGCGTTTGCGCCGCTGGACGACCGGCAAGGGCAGCTGCGCGCATTCGTGCGCCACAAGCTGGGCCTGGAGCGGGTGTCGGTGGAGAGGCTGGTGGCCGGGCCGGGGCTCGCGCTGGTGCATGAATTCCTCGGCGGCGGCGTGGTCGACCCGGGCGACATCGCGGCCCTGGCGGATGCCGGTGATGGGCCGGCGGGCGAGTCCATGGCGCTGTTCATGACCCTGTGCGGTGCGATCGTGGGTGATCTGGCGCTGGCCTGCCTGCCGTTCGGTGGCCTGTACCTGGCCGGAGGGGTGATGCAGAAAAACCGCGCGCGTGTGGCGGGGCCCGACTTCAGGCGGGCGTTCGCTGCCAAGGGGCGCATGGCCGGCGTGCTGCGGCAGTTGCCCCTGCACATCATCACCGAACCGCAGGTGGGCTTGCTGGGCGCCGCGCGGTACGCCGCGTTGGCCGAGGACAGGGCCGGCTGAGCACCGGCGCCGGCCCGGCCGGCGCCCCGCGCGGCTGCCGGGATCAGGTGCGGTGGTGATCAAGGCATCGTTTCATGCCGGCCGGTGCGCGCGGGCTGGCCACGCGGTGTGCTCTACCATGCGCGACACTGCGCGCCGGCGGTTCGGCGCGGCATGGCGAGATGGCGGAGGATGATCAGTGGCGGTAGGGACAAGCGAGCGCTCCGGGGCGGGGCTGGGTACGTTCGCCGGCGTGTTCACGCCGAGCCTGCTGACCATTCTGGGCATCGTTCTGTTCCTGCGCCTGGGTTACGTGGTCGGCAGTGTCGGCGTGCTGGAAGCGTTGCTGATCCTGGCCGCGGCGCATGCGGTGTCCATCGTCACCAGCCTGTCGGTGGCGGCCATCGCCACCAACCTGCGCGTCAAGGGCGGCGGTGACTACTACCTGATCTCGCGCACGCTGGGTCTGGGCTTCGGCGGTGCCATCGGCCTGGTGCTGTTCCTGGCTCAGGCGGTGGCGATCGGCTTCTACTGCATCGGTTTCGCCGAGGCGGTGGCGCGGATACTGGAGCTGAACGGCGTGTGGGCCGGCCGCGTCATCGGCGCACTGGCCGTCACCGGCCTGTTCGGGCTGGCCTGGGCCGGTGCGGACGTGGCCACGCGTTTCCAGTTCGTGGTCATGGCCCTGCTGGTGACGGCGCTCACGTCCTTCGTGCTGGGCGCCCTGCCGGTATGGGACGACGCGGTGCTGCGCGACAACCTGGCCGGTCCGCCGGCCCCGCTGCCGTTCTGGGTGGTGTTCGCCGTGTTCTTCCCGGCGGTGACCGGCTTCACCCAGGGCGTGAGCATGTCCGGTGACCTGCGCGACGCGGCGCGCAGCATTCCGCGCGGCACCTTTGCCGCGGTGGGCGTGTCGATGGTGGTGTACTTCGCCGCCGCGTTGCTGTTCGGTGGTGCGGCCGCCAATGCCGACCTGGCGCAGGACGGCTTTGCCATGCGCCGGCTGTCGCAGTGGCCGCTGGCCTTCGATGCCGGCGTGATCGCCGCTACGCTGTCCTCGGCGCTGGCCTCGTTTCTGGGGGGGCCGCGCATCCTGCAGGCCATGGCGCGTGACCAGGTGCTGCCGGTGCTGCAACCGTTCGCCGCCGGCAGCGGCCCCACCGCCAACCCGCGCCGGGCGGTGCTGCTGGCCGGTGCCATTGCCCTCAGCGTGGTGCTCGCCGGCAGCCTGAATGCGGTGGCGGCGCTGGTGTCGATGTGGTTCCTGCTGTCCTACGGCCTGCTCAACTACGCCACCTGGTACGAGGCGCAGGCGGCCAGCCCGGCGTTTCGGCCGAGCTTTCGCCTGTTCAGCCGGCGCGTGAGCCTGGCCGGCGCAATCGGCTGCCTGGCGGTCATGGCCGCCCTGAACCTGCCGGCGGCCCTGGGCGCCGCGGCAGTGGTGTTCGCCGTCTATCACTATGTGCGGCTGCGGGCGGTGCCGGCGCGCTGGGCCGACAGCCGGCGCTCGTTCCACCTGCAGCGGGTGCGCGAGCATCTGCTGTCGGCCGACGCCGAGCCATCGCGGGCGCGGGACTGGCGCCCGCAGCTGCTGGTGTTTTCCGACGACCGCGAACGCCGCGCGCGGCTGCTGCAGTTCGCGCAGTCGGTGGAAGGCGGCGCCGGCCTGGTGTCGGTGGTGCGGGTGCTGGAAACGCACGGTCCGCAGGCCATTGACCAGCGCGCGCAGGTCGAGGAGTCACTGCGCGAGGAACTCAAGGACTCGGGCAGCGCCGCCTTTCCGCTGGTGGTCAGTACCGGCAATCTCGACGAGGCCATCGGCATCATCGTGCAAAGTGCCGGCATCGGTCCGCTGCGCGTGAACACCGCGGTGGTCAACTGGATGAAGGATTCGACGTTGTTGCGCTCGCTGGCCACGGCGCGTTTCGGCGGCAATCTGCGCACCGCGTTTCGCCTCGGCTGCAACCTGCTGATGCTGGATGCCGAGGACGCGGAATGGCGGGCGCTGGAGGCGCAGCCACCGGCGCAGCGGCGCATCGACATCTGGTGGTCGCCCGGCGCCACCGGTGACCTGATGCTCTTGCTGGCGCACCTGATGCTGCGCAGTGAGTCATGGGACGGGGCCGCCCTGCGCGTGCTGGCCGCACCGTCGGAGCAAGACGATGTGGCGGTGTTGGCGCAATCGATCGAGGATCACCTCCGCGAGGTGCGCATCAACGCCCAGGTTCATCTGGCCGAGCCCGGTGAGCCGCAGGCGTTGTATGACCTGTCGCAGGACGCGTCGCTCGTGTTTGCGCCGTTTTCGATACACGGGGGACGTTTCTATGACGGCGAGGGTCACGAGATTGATGCGCGTCTCAAGCAGTTGCCGGTGACCGTGCTGGTCCTGGCGGCGCAGGATGTGGCGCTGGAATCCGACCCGGACCAGCCGGCTGAGGGCGACGGGTCGGCCGAGGATCCGGTGCCCGCGGCGCCGTCCCCAGACGGCGCCGACCGAAGCGAGCGGTGATGTGATGCTGACCTGGCAGGACGGTTGGCCGGTAAAGACCCGCGAGTTGCACAACCATCATTTCGATTCGACGGCCTGGAACGACTTCGCCTTTCGCGACGACGACATTGTCATTGCCACCTACGCCAAGGCCGGCACCACCTGGACGCAGCAGATCGTGGGCCAGCTGGTGTTCGCCGGCGCCCGGGACGTGCCGGTGCACGACCTCTCGCCGTGGCTCGACCTGCGCGTGCCGCCGGCGCCGCAAAAGCACGCCCTGCTGGCGGCACAGACCCACAGGCGGTTCATCAAGACCCACCTGCCGGTGGACGCGCTGGTGTTCTCGCCCCGCGCCAAGTACCTGTACATCGGCCGCGACGGGCGCGACGTGGCGGTGAGCCTGTACAACCACCACGCCCGTGCCACCGCTGCCTGGTACCGTATGCTCAACGACACGCCGGGCCGCGTCGGCCCGCCCATGCCGCTGCCGGCGGCCAGTGCGGGCGCGGCCTTCGACACCTGGCTGGCCGAGGACGGCGCGCCGTTCTGGCCGTTCTTCTCCAGCGTGCGCTCGTGGTGGGAGGTGCGTCACCTGCCGAACGTGCTGTTCGTGCACTACGCCGACCTGAAGCGTGACCTGTCGGGCCAGATGCGCCGCATCGCCGACTTTCTGGACATCTCTCTCGGCCCGGCCGCCTGGGCGGCCGCCGTCGAGCATTGCTCGTTCGACTACATGCGCGCCCACGGCGAGCACACCGTGCCGGCCGGCGGGCAGATGTGGCAGGGCGGTGCGGCGTCGTTCCTGCACCGTGGCGAGGCCGGCCGCTGGCGCGAGCTGCTCAGTCCGCAGCAGGGAACGGCCTATGCCGAGCGGGCGCTGGCGGAGCTGGGCGCCGACTGCGCCCGCTGGCTGGAGCACGGCGGCATTCCGGACGCGGTGTGACCGAATCATGCCGGCACCCGCCGGGTGCCCGTGGCCCGTGCACGTGTGTGCGTTTCGGGCCTGCCGCGCCCCGGTGCCGGCCGGTCGGTCGCACATCCCGCCCGGGCGACTCTGGGAGAATAGGGGGCATCTGACCTGGGAGAGATGCTGTTGAACGTGCCGGAAAACCCCTTCAAGACCGCCCTGGCCGAGAAGCGGCGCCAGCTGGGCGCCTTTCTGGCCCTCGGTGACGCGCACAGCGCGGAACTGATGGCCTGCGCCGGCTTCGACTGGCTGCTGATCGACGCCGAGCACGGACCGAACGACCTGCGCTCGATCCTGGCGCAGCTGCAGGCGCTGGCTGCCTACCCGGTACGGCCGGTGCTGCGCCTGGCCGACCATGACCCGGCGCGCATCAAGCAGGTGCTGGACCTGGGCGTGCAGAGCCTGCTGGTGCCGATGGTCGACAGCGCCGAGCAGGCCACGGCGCTGGTCGGTGCCATGCACTACCCGCCGCGCGGCATCCGCGGTGTCGGTGCCGGCATGACGCGGGCGGCGCGCTGGAGCGCGGTCGACGATTACTACAACCAGGCGGGCGGCCAGCTGTGCCTGGCAGTGCAGATCGAAACCCTGGCCGGTCTCGACAACCTCGATGCCATCGCTGCCGTGGACGGCGTGGACGGCGTGTTTCTGGGACCGGCCGACCTGGCCGCTGCCCTGGGGCACGTCGGTCAGCCCATGCACCCCGAGGTGCGGGCCGCGGTGGAAGGGGCGCTGCCGCGCATTCGCGCCGCCGGCAAGGCGGCGGGCGTGTACTGCGCCGACCCGCAACTGGCGGCGCACTACGCGACGCTGGGCGCCAGTTTCTTTCTGATCGCCGCCGACGCCATGCTGCTGCGCGGCGCCGCGGTGGCGGCGCTCGGACGCTTTGCGTCCTGACGCCGGCCCACCCAACGACCGGAGGGGATTGTCGATGCTCGACGCCTATGTCTATGGCGGCCTGCGCTCGCCGTTTGGCCGTCACGCCGGCGCGCTGGCGCCGCTGCGGCCGGATGATCTCGCGGCCCAGGTGACGCGCGCCGTGATCGGGCGCTACGGCCTGGCCGGCGCGCCGGTCGAGGACCTGCTGCTGGGCTGTACCTGCCAGGCCGGCGAGGACGCGCGCAACATCGCCCGCCACGTGGCGCTGCTGTCCGGGCTGGGCGAGACGGTGCCCGGCCAGACCGTCAATCGCCTGTGTTCCAGCGGGCTGGCGGCGGTGCTGGACGCCGCGCGTGCCATCACCTGCGGCGAGGGTGACCTTTACCTGGCCGGCGGCGTCGAGAGCATGAGCCGGGCGCCGTTCGTGGTCGGCAAGGCCGAGCAGGCCTTCAGCCGCGACTTTCGGGTGTTCGACTCGGCCATCGGCGCCCGTTTCCCGAACCCGCGCATCAGCGCCGAGTTCGGTGACGACAGCATGGCGCAGACGGCCGACAACGTGGCCGCCGAGTACGGCATTTCGCGTGAGGATGCCGACGCCTACGCCGCCCGCTCGCAGGCCCGCTACGCGCGGGCACTGGCGGACGGTTTCTTTGCCGACGAGCTCACCGCGGTGCAGGTGCCGGCCGGACGCAAGGCGCCCCCGGTGCCGGTCGCTGCCGACGAGCACCCGCGCCTGGACACCACCGCCCAGGGACTGGCGCGTCTGAGGCCGCTCGATGCCGACGGCGTCACCACCGCCGGCAACGCGTCCGGCATCAACGACGGCGCGGCGGTGCTGGTGGTCGGCAGCCGGGCGCTGGGCGAGCGGCTCGGTCTGAAGCCACTCGCCCGCGTCCTGGCCGGCGCCGCGGTGGGCGTGGCGCCGCGCGTCATGGGCATCGGTCCGGCGCTGGCCATTCCCAGGGCGCTGGAGCGTGCCGGTCTGGGCCTCGGCCAGATGGACGTCATCGAGATCAACGAGGCCTTCGCGGCGCAGGTGCTGGGCTGCCTGAAGCTGCTGGACCTGCCGTTCGACGACGCGCGCGTGAATCCCAACGGCGGCGCCATTGCCGTCGGCCATCCGCTGGGGGCGTCGGGCGCCCGGCTGGCGCTGACCGCGGCGCGCGCGCTGGCGGCGGGCGACGGGCGCTACGCGGCGGTGAGCCTGTGCATCGGCGTCGGTCAGGGCCTGGCGGTGATCCTGGAGCGCGTGTGATGGCCGGTCCGCTCGCCGGCCTGCGGGTGCTGGACCTGTCGCGCGTGCTGGCCGGGCCCTGGTGCAGCCAGCTGCTGGCCGACATGGGCGCCGAGGTGATCAAGCTCGAACGGCCCGGCCGCGGCGACGACACGCGCAGCTGGGGCCCGCCGTACCTGAAGGATCACGACGGACACGACACGCCGGACGCGGCCTACTTCCTGGCGGCCAACCGCGGCAAGCAGTCGGTGACGGTGGATTTCACCCGGCCCGAAGGGCAGGCGCTGGTGCGCGAGCTGGCGGCGGTCAGCGACGTGTTGCTGGAGAACCTCAAGGTCGGCGATCTTGCCCGCTACGGTCTCGACTACGCCACGCTCTCGGCCATCAACCCGCGTCTGGTGTATTGCTCGATCACCGGTTTCGGGCAGACCGGGCCGCTGGCCAGCCGGCCGGGCTATGACTTCATCATCCAGGCCATGGGCGGGCTCATGAGCGTCACCGGCGAGCGCGACGACCGCCCCGGCGGCGGGCCGCAGAAGCTCGGCATCGCCTACGCCGACATGACCACCGGCATGCATGCGGCCATCGGCGTACTGGCGGCGCTGGTGCAGCGCGGGGTGAGCGGGCGCGGCCAGTACATCGATCTGGCGCTGCTGGACGTACAGGTGGCGAGCATGGCGGTGATGGCCATGAACTACTTCGTCGGCGGCAGGGTGCCGGGGCGCTACGGCAACGCGCATCCGAACATCGTGCCGTACGAGGTGTTCGCCGCGGCCGACGGACCGCTGGTGCTGGCGGTGGGCAACGACGCCCAGTTCGCGCGCCTGTGCCAGGTGGCGGGCGTGCCGGAACTGGCGCTCGACGAGCGCTTCGCCCGCAACGGTGGACGGGTGCGCAACCGTGAGGCACTGATTGCCCGCCTGCAGGCGGTGTTCGCCACCCGCCCGGCGCAGGCCTGGGAGGACGCGCTGTGCGCTGCGGACGTGCCGTGCGGGCGGATCAACGACATGGCGCAGGTGTTCGAGCAGCCGCAGGTGCAGGCGCGCGGGATGAAGATCAGCCTCGATCACCCGGCCGCCGGTCCGTTGCCGATGGTCGGCAGTCCGCTGCGGTTCTCCGATACGCCGGTGGCGTACCGGCTGCCGCCACCGCGCCTTGGCGAGCACACCGATGCGGTGCTCGGCGGCCTGCTCGGCAGGACGACGGCCCAGATCGCCGCGCTGCGTGCCGCCGGCGTGGTGTGACGACGGCATAATTGCGTTTTGCCGTTGACTCTCCCACGCAAGCAATCGCATGACTGACCTGAATAACCTGATTGAGGCCAACCGCGACTGGGCCGCACGGGCCAAGGCCGCGGACCCCGAGTTCTTCACCCGCCTGGTCGGGCAGCAGCGTCCCGAGTACCTGTGGATCGGCTGCTCGGACAGCCGCGTGCCGGCCAACCAGATCGTCGGCCTGCTGCCAGGCGAGATTTTCGTGCACCGCAACGTCGGCAACCTGGTGCACCAGACCGACCTCAACTGCCTGGCGGTGCTGCAGTTCGCCGTGGAAGTGCTGCAGGTGAAGCACGTCATGGTGGTCGGCCACTACGGCTGCGGCGCGGTCAAGGCG
The DNA here is from genome assembly GCF_041625615.1 of Immundisolibacter sp. GTDB lineage: Bacteria > Pseudomonadota > Gammaproteobacteria > Immundisolibacterales > Immundisolibacteraceae > Immundisolibacter. The sequence continues at coordinate 17,794 of NZ_JBFJTF010000037.1, forward strand.
GCGATGGAAGGAAAGCCGCTGGGTCTGATCGACAACTGGCTGCGCAACATCGAAACCGTCTACCACCGCTGCCAGCACGAGGTGGACGCGCTGCCGGACCCGCAGCGGCTCGACGCGCTGTGCGAACACAACGTGCGCGCCCAGGTGCGCGCCGTGTGCGAAACCACCGTGATGCGCGCGGCCTGGGCGCGCGGCCAGAACGTGACCGTGCACGGCTGGATCTACGGCATCGCCGACGGGCTGGTGAACGACCTGCACGTGAGCTGCGCCGGGCCGGACGACTTCGCCAAGCTGTCCGACTGAGGCGGCCGTGCTGCGCATCGCCCATCGCGGCGCGAGCGCACTGGCGCCCGAAAACACCCTGGCGGCCGTCCGGCGCGCCGTCGAGTTCGGCATTCCCTGGGTCGAAGTGGACGTGCAGGCCTGCGCCGACGGCCTGGTGGTGATTCACGACGACACCCTGGAGCGCACCACCGACGGCCACGGCCCGGTGGCGACGCAGCCGCTGGCGGCGCTGCGCCGGCTCGACGCCGGCGGCGGCGAGCGGATTCCGTTGCCGCAGGAGGTACTGGACCTGTGCCGCGGCCGCTGTGCCGTGAACCTGGAGCTGAAAGGCCCGGACGTGGCGC
>NZ_JBFJTF010000038.1:0-18283 GCF_041625615.1 Immundisolibacter sp.
ACGACGCCGGCGACGAGCACTACCCAGGGGGCGAACGCGGGACGAGCGGAGAAGAAGGCGGGCCGTCAGTGCGGCCCGCCTGACCGCGCTTTACTGGGCGGTAAGCCAGGCTTGCAGAAACGCACCGGCCAGCAGGCCGATTGCGAGACCGAACACAAAGAAACGGCCCGGGTGGGCTGCCGCCTTGGCCCCTTTGCCGTCGCTGCGCGAAGCACGCCGGGGGCGTACCGGGGCGGGCTTTCCGCCGGGCAGCACCACCGCCACGGCGCAAGGGCCCTTCTCACCCTCCTGGGGCTCGAACTCGATTTCGAGTCCTGGGCGCAGGGCCTGCTTGTCGCCGTTGAAGTCGCTGTAATGGAAGAAGTATTCGGTGCCCTGGTCGCCTTCGATGAAACCAAAGCCCTTGCGGAAGTAGAAACGTTTGACGATGCCTTTCATGGGGTAGCAATGAACACGAGTAGGTGGCTGCACCGCGTTGACGTACAGAGCACGGCGCAGATGACGGGTGGACGACGGCCGCTCCGGCAGGAACGATGCTCAGAAATCGGCAGGCCGGGGCGGTGGCGGGGTGCTGCCACCGGATGACGCGGACCGGCAGCCGCCGTTTGGTGAGGGCGGTGCGCGGGCCATTATAGCGGCCGCACCGCGTTGGGATAGCCCGGCGGCTCAGGGCTGTGCCCGTGTCGTGGCTTCAGCGGCCGATGCCGGAGCCAGGCGCAGCAGGCGCCAGGCCAGCACTGACTGCAATCCGGCCACCACGAGGCTGGCCGCGTACACGGCGCCGACCGCCTGCAGCACGACTCCGGTGTCGACGTGCGCGCTCAGGCCGGCGAGGTTGGCGATGACCCCGGCCAGCGCCGAGCCGAAGGCGATGCCCAGCGTGCGTACCGTGGGTATGCTGCCGGCGGTGATGCTTTCCTCGCCCGCGCTGGCGTGATGCATGGTGAAGGCGATCAAGTGGATGCTGAGCGTGCCCACGCCCAGGCCCAGCATGACCAGCAGCGCACCGATCGGCAGCGCTCCCGACCGGCCGACGCTGGCCAGCAGCAACGCGGTGGTGACGAGTATCAGCAGCGGGCCGCCGAGAATGGCGCGCCGTTCCGCCACGCCATGCCAGCGGGCGGTGAGCAGGGAGCCGGCGGTCCAGCCGGCGGCCAGGAGGCTGGCGAAGTAGCCGGCGTACAGCGGCCGCAGACCGTAGACCTGCTGCATCAGCAGTGGGACAAACACGGTGATGCTGGTGTGCAGGATGGACGAGGTCACGAACAGGCCGTAGGCCACGCCCACCGGCGATCGCAGCGAGGCCGCCCGGCGCGGAAACACGCGGACGCTGTGGCGTCGGTCCAGCGCAAAGGCGCTGCTGACCAGCAGCATCGCCAGGGCCAGTACGCCCAGGCGCAGTGCCGTGCCCGGCAGCTGGCCGGCGGCCGCCACGCACAGGACGCCGGCGCCAAGCAGGCCGATGCGGTCGAGCGGAAACGGCTGGCGGGTGGCGCTGCGGGTGTCCTCGGGCAGATGGCGCGCGGCCAGGACGCTGAACAGGGCGATGATGGGCACGTTGACGCCAAATGCGCCGCGCCAGAAGCCGATTTCGGCAAACAGCCCGCCCAGGGCCGGCCCCACCAGGGCGGCGGTGGCCCACATGCTGGAGATGGAGGCCAGCATCAGCTTGCGAAGCTCCGGCGTGTACAGCTCACTGACCAGGGCCATCGACTGGGCCACGATCAGCCCGCCGCCGAAGCCTTGCAGCGTACGCGTGGCCAGCAGCACTTCCATGCGCGGTGCCACGGCGCAGCCGAGGGAGCCGATCAGAAACAGCGCGCCGGCGAGCACATAGGCGCGGCGCGGTCCGTAGGCGGTGCGCAGCGGTCCGCTGCTGGCGGCGCCGACGATGGAGCCAACCATGTACAGCATCGACACCCAGGCATAGAAGGCCACCCCGCCAATGTCGGCCACCACGCTGGGCATGACGGTCGCCACCAGAAACACGTCCATGGCGTGCAGGGCGATGCCCAGTCCGAGGGTGACCGTCAGTGGCGCGCGGCCGTCGCGCAGCAGGTCGGGGAAGCGGGCTGTTGCCGGTCCAGGCGGCTGCCGGCCGTCCGCCGGGTCTAGATGCACCGTGCCAGTCCCCCGTCCACCTGGAGGGTGGTGCCGGTGATGTAGCTGGCCGCGGCGGAGCACAAGAACACCACCGTGGCGGCGATTTCGGACGGCTCGGCCGCGCGGCGCAGCGGCACATGGGCCAGCTGTTCGGCTTCCAGCGCGGCCACGCTGGTGCCGCGCTCGGCCGCCTGGCGCTGCATCAGGCTCTGCCAGCGGTCGGTACGCACGGGGCCCGGGTTGACCGCATTGACCAGGATGCCGTGTGGGGCGCCTTCGTCGCCGAGGGACTGGGTGAGGTTCATCAGGCCGGCGTTGGCCGCACCGCCGGCCACGTAACCGGCGCTTGGCTGGCGTCCGGCGGCGCCGATCACGTTCACCACCCGTGCACCCCCGGCCATCAGCAGTGGCCATACGGCGCGCGTCAGGCGTATGTAGCCCCAGAACTTGAGCGCGAAATCCTCCTGCCATTCCGCTTCCGGCTTGGCCAGCAGCGAGCCGGCGCGGATCGAGCCGGCGTTGTTGACCAGCAGGTCGAGCGTGTCGAACTGCGCGCGGTGGGCGTCGACCAGTGCGGCGATGCCGGCTTCCTGCGACAGGTCGGCGGCCACCGCCAGCGTGCGCACGCCGTAACGCTGTGCCAGTTCCTGCGCCAGCGCCTGCAACGGCGCGGCGCGGCGGGCGCACAGCGTCAGGTGTACGCCTTCGGCGGCCAGTGCCTGCGCGGTGGCGCGGCCGATGCCGGCGCTGGCGCCAGTGATCAGGCCGACCTTGCCGGCCAGTGCCAGTTCCATGGTGCTTCCCCCTGAGTGACGGTCGCAGTTTACCGGGGCAGGGGGTCATAATCGGCCCCAATGCACCTACCGACCCACTGCTCATGAGCCAGGCTCTCGATTACCTGTTGCAGGCGCGCCCGGAGGCAATGCAGGCGTACTTCAGTTTCCTGAAGATGGCCGGCCGCCGGCTGGATCCCAAGACACGGGCGCTGATTTCGCTGATCGGCAAGGTCCATGCGCAGACCGAGCGCGGCTTTCGACAGTACCTGACGCGGGCACTGCGCACCGGCGCCAGCGCCGACGAGGTGCTCGACGCCTTGCTGATGGCCTTTCCCATGCTGGGACTGACGCGCGTTGTATGGGCGGTCGACCAGTTGCTGGCGATGGACCTGCCCGAGTTTCGCGTCGACCAGCTCGGTCACGCGCCGGACTGGCACGCACTGCTGCCGCTGGCCGACCTGCCGGTGGGTGGCACGGTGCGCTGCGAGGTGGACGGGCGGGCGGTCTTCGTCAGCCACCTGGACGGTGATCTCATGGTCTACGACGCCCGTTGCCCGCACCAGAGCACGAACATTCCCGAGCTGGCCTGCGAGGGCGAGCGGCTGACCTGTCCGCGCCACGGCTGGGTGTTCGATCTGGCCACCGGTGCGTGTGTGGCCAAGGGCAACCGCCCGTTGCGGGCGCTGGCGCATCGCGAACAGGAGGGTCGGCTGTGGGCTTTCTGGTAGTGTCCCCGGGCGTGCTGTCCGGCGGATCTTTTTTGCCGTGGCCATCGCGCGCGGCGGCTGTGGAGTTCGAGTCATGACCAAGCGTATCCCCACCACCGACGCCGAATGGCGTGAGCAGCTGACGCCGGAGCAGTACCAGGTGTGTCGGCAAAAAGGCACCGAGCGGGCCTTTACCGGCCAGTACTGGGACGAGAAGACTCCCGGCACCTACCGCTGCGCCGGGTGTGGCGAGGCGCTGTTCGACGCCGCCACCAAGTACGACTCCGGCAGCGGCTGGCCCAGTTTCTGGGAGCCGGCGGCGGCCGGTGTGGTGGGCACCGAGGTCGACACCAGTCATGGCATGCAGCGGGTGGAGGTGCACTGCGCCCGCTGCGGTTCGCACCTGGGGCACGTGTTTCCGGACGGGCCTCAGCCGACCGGTCTGCGCTATTGCATCAATTCGTTGTCGTTGCAGCTGGATCCAGCCGGCGAGTGAGGCGTTGTGGCGGAGGTCTACGTCAGTACCGACATCGAGACAGACGGCTTCCTGCCCGGCGAGAACTCCATGCTGAGCCTGGGCTCGGCGGCCTATCTGGCGGATGGACGTCTGGTCGCCACCTGGAGCGCCAACCTGGAGACGCTGCCCGGCGCCAAGGTCAATCCACGCACCGCCCAGTTCTGGGCTGACCAGCCGCAGGCATGGGCGGCCTGCCGGCGGAATCTGCGCGCGCCCGCCGAGGCGCTGCCGGAGTACGTGGCCTGGCTGCGCGCGTTGCCGGGACGGCCGGTGTTCGTCGGCTACCCGGTGACGTTCGATTTCTCGTTTGTGGGCTGGTATCTGGCGCGTTTCGTCGGTGACAACCCGTTCGGCTTCTCCGCACTCGACATCAAGAGCTTCGCGATGGCGGTGCTCGGGTGCGAGTTTCGGCAAACGACCAAGCGGCACATGCCCCGCGCGTGGTTCGACCCCAATCTGCCGCACACGCACGTGGCGCTGGACGATGCCCTGGAGCAGGGGGCGCTGTTTGTGAACCTGCTGCGCGCCAGTCGCGGGGATACGGGGCCCGGCACCGTTCAGTCGAGTTCGGTCGACCAGTAGGCGTGTTCGGCCTCGGCGCTGGGCACGTAGTCGTCCGGCAGGGGGAACGCGTCGAGATCGTGGGCGAAGGCGGCTTCCAGGAAGCGGTTCACCCAACGAAACACATCCTGGCGGCGCACGTTGCGGCGCATCAGCCCCATGCGTCGGCGCCGCTCGGCCGCTGGCAGCAGGCAGGCACGGTGGATGGCGTCAGCCGTGCCGTCGAGGTCGTAGGGGTTCACCAACAGGGCGCCGTGTTGCAGCTGGGCGGCGGCGCCGGCGAACTCCGACAGGATCAAGACGCCGGTTCGCTTCACTGAGCTGGCGCAGAACTCCTTCGCGACCAGGTTCATGCCGTCCTTCAGCGGTGTGACCAGCGCGATCTGCGCGGCACGGTAGTAAGCAATCAGCTTCAGGCGGTCGAGCGCCCGATAGACGTAGTGGATGGGAACCCATCCGCCCGGACGGGTGAATTCGCCGTTGATCTCGCCGACCAACTGCTCGATGCGGATCTTGAGGTCGCGGTACTGGGGGATGTCGTCGCGGCTGGGCACGACCACCTGGATCAGCGTCACCCGCTCCTGCAGGTCCGGGTATTTGCGCAGTGCGGTGCGAAACGCCTCCAGGCGCAGTGGAATGCCCTTGGTGTAGTCCAGGCGGTCGACGCCGAGCAACAGCTCGCGGTGGTTCACCTGGGCGTGCAGTGCTGCGGCGTCCGCCGCCACCTGCTCCGAGTGCGCCTGGCGTTCGAACGCGGCGGCGTCGATGCCGATCGGGAAACAGCCCACGCGCACCTGTCGGTCGCCGATCTGGACCATCTGTCCACGGTGCGTGAAGCCGGCTTCTGGGAGCAGGGTGCGCACGCAGTCGGTGAAGTTGCGCTGGTCGCGCAGGGTCTGGAAACCGATCAGGTCGAACTCCAGCAGGGCGCGCAGCAGCGTGAAGCGCCACGGCAGCTTCAGGTAGATGTCCAGCGGCGGGAAGGGGATGTGCAGGAAAAAGCCCAGCGGCGTATCGAGCCCGGCATGACGCAGCTCGGAACCGAGCATCAGCAGTTGGTAGTCGTGTACCCAGACGAAATCGTCGCCATGCGTGTTTTCCAGCACCACCTGGGCGTACTTGCGGTTGACCTCGCAGTACACGCGCCAGAACTCGGGGTCGAAGATGCACAGCGAATGCAGATCGTGGAACAGAGGCCACAGCACTTCGTTGGAAAAGCCGTAATAGAAACCCGCCTGTTCCTGGGCACTGAGGGCCACCGGTGCGAGCTGGTAGCCGGCCTTGCCGGTTGCGGTGGCCAGGGCGGCGTCGACGTCTCCGTCGCGGTCCGCGATACCCGGCCACCCGACCCAGACGCCTCCACGATCGCGCAGTACCGGCAGCAGGGCGGTGACCAGGCCGCCGCTGCCCGGCCGGCTGACCAGCGTGCCGTCGGCGGCACGCGAGATGACGAACGGCAGGCGGTTGGAGACAACCACCAGCCGCCGTCGTTTGCGGTGCCTAGTCACCGCCTCCGGTTGCTGCGGCGCCGGCCGGCCCGGCGGCCGGCAGCGACTCAACGTGCAGCGTGCGGGTCGGGAAGGCGAAGTCGACGTCCATTTCGGCGAACCGATCGATCATCGCCAGGTTGATGGCCTGCTGGATATCCATGTACCGGCCGTAGTCGGGGTCGAGCACGTAGTAAACCACTTCGAAATCCAGTGAGGAGTCACCGAAGGCGAAGAAGTGAGCGCGGTCAAACCGCACTTTCTCCTGCGTTTCGACGATCTTGCGCACCACCTTGGGAATCTCGGCCAGCGCCTGGCGCGGCGTGCTGTAGAGCACGCCGAACTTGAACACCACGCGCCGCTCGAACATGCGCTTGAAGTTGCGGATCCGGCTGCTGAGCAGGTCGGTGTTGGCGAACACCAGTTGTTCGCCGGACAGGCTGCGTACGCGGGTGGTTTTCAGGCCGACGTGCTCGACCGTGCCCAGCAGGTCGCCGACGATGATGAAGTCGCCGACCACGAACGGTTTGTCGAGCGCGATCGACAGCGACGCGAACAGGTCGCCGAGCACGTTCTGTACCGCCAGGGCGACGGCGATGCCGCCGATGCCCAGGCTGGCCACCAGGGCCGTGATGTCGAAGCCCAGGTTGTCCAGGATCATCAACAGGGCCACGGACCACAGCACGGTGCGCGCCACGAAGCTCAGGACGCCGACCGTGGTGGCGGCCCCGGCATCCTCGGTCAGTGCCTGTTCGCGGTAGCGTCGCAGCCACACGTTGAGCGCGCGCTGCGCCCACAGCGCCGCCTGCAGCAGCAGGGCAACGGCGGTGATGCCGATCAGGGCCGCGTCGAGCTTGGGCGACAGGTCGACTGCCCGCGCGCCGATGAACACCGCCACGACCAGCATCACGCTGGCGCGCGTGCCCGCCACGATCTCGGCCAGATAGCGACTCATGACGGCGCCGTTGTTCTGGGCCCGCTTGCGCAGGCGCCGCCCGATGAAGCCCTTGACCACGGGCAGCACGGTGGCCACCAGGAAAATCAAGACCACGGCGATGGCCCAGGCGGCCAGCGGGTTGCCGAGGACGCTGACCTGCATCCACTCGGTCCAGGTCGCGTTGCCCCAGTCGATCTCGCTCAAAGTCATCCAGTCTGCTCCCGTATGTCGGCCCAGCGGTGGAGGAAGGCGAGCAGGTCTTCGGGTGGGCGCAGCCACAGCTGCGCCGCGGTGGGTCGGTACTCGGGCCGCACCAGTACCGACAGGCCCTGCTCGCCGAGAGCCTTGAACGCGTCCTCATCGGTGAGGTCGTCGCCCAGGTAGGCGATGCGTGGCGTGGGTGCGCCGGGCGGTGTTTCCGCCAGCAGCGTGCGCACCACGTCGCCCTTGTCGCGGCCGGGCACGCGCAGTTCGACGCCGCCGTCGAAGTCATGCCAGGCCAGTGTGTTGTTTTCCGGCAGTTCGGCGAAGCGTTGCGCCAGCGCCTGGCGCAGCGCTTCGTGTCGGTGCGCCGGCAGGCCACGCCAATGGAAGGCCAGAGACGCCGGTTTGCGCTCCACGCGTCCGCCCAACCGACGCGCCATGGTCTCCCAGGCATCGGCCTCGGCCAGGGCTCGCACGGCGGCTTCCGGCAGCGGCGTGAGGCTGTGCCGCCCATCCGGCAGGCGCCGCTCGCGGCCATGGCAGCCCCACATTTCGAGGCCGTGGTCGATGCCCAGCAACGGACGCAGGTCCCTGAGCCAGCGGCCGCTGACGATGACCAGCCGATGGCTCGACGTCGGAAGCGCCAGCAACCGCTCCAGGGCCCCTGTGATGCCCGGGTAGGGGTGGGCGTCGGCGGGGTCGAGGGTGAACGGCGCCAGCGTACCATCGTAGTCCAGCAGCAGCAGTGCCCGCTGTGCTGTCGCCAGCTGGGCCCAGAACGTCGTCAGCAATCGGCCGCCATCAGCTGAGCTCAAGCCGGCCCTCCCTGGCATGCAGGACGCTGGTGACGAGCGTCAGGTAGTCGCGCAGCTGGCGGGTGATCAGGAAGTTCTCGCGCACGAACTCGCGCGCCTTGGCGCCCATCTCGGCGGCGATGTCGCCACGCTGGTGCAGATAGCGCACGCGCAGCGCGGCGCCTTCCGGCGTGCTGACCAGAAAACCGGTGTGGTGATTGATGACCTGCAGGCGGATGCCGCCGGTGTCGCCACCGATGACCGGCTTGCCCTTCCACATGGCCTCGGTCACGGTCAGCCCGAAACCCTCGCGCAGGGATTTCTGCAGCACGAACTGCCCCGCCCGTTGCAGGGCGTTGATGGTCAGGTGCGCGTCGGAGGGCAACAGCAGTACCTTGATGTCGTCGTCGCCGGCGGCGGCCGCGTGCACTTCCTCCAGCACGGCGGCGCCTTCGGGGTCGTCATCGGCGCTGCCGCCGGCCAGCACCAGTTGGAGTGCCGGCATGAACTGGCGGGCCAGGCGGTAGGCGGCAATCACGCCGAGCGGGTCCTTGAAGCGGTCGAAACGCGACACCTGCAGCATCAGCGGCCGTTCGGAGTCGACCTGGTGCCGGTGGCAGGCCTCGGTCACCTGCCAGGCCGGCAGGTCGCGGTTTTTCTCGCTCAGCGGGTCGATGCTGGGCGGCACCAGGTACACCGGATGCGGCAGCGGGCGGGCGAAGTCGGCCAGCGAGAACACGCTGGCGTCGTAATCGGCGATGAACTCGCGCAGGTAGCGCCACACGCTGCGTTGCGGATGACTGGCATCGATGTGGCAGCGCCAGATCCACTTGCCCTTGCGCTCGCCCAGGTACCGCAGCAGCGCCGCCGGCTGCGGGTCGTGGATGAACACCACGTCGGCGTCGCGCAGCACCGGCGCCAGCGTTTCGGCATTGTCGGCGTTGGTCTGTTCGTAGGCGCGCAGCAGGGCCTCGGACAACGGCGCCGGCTGGCCCTGCAGGGCGTTGTGCATGGCCTTGGTGCACTGGTAGAAGGCACCGCCGCCGGTGATCACCTCCCAGCGCACGTCCAGTTCCAGCGCCTGCATCAGCGGCACCAGCTTGTGCAGGATCTCCGCCACTCCGCCGCCGGCACGGGTGGAGTTGATGTTGACGATCTTCAGCCCGCGCAGCGGCGCCGCCAGCTGGCGCAGGTGCTGTACCACGTCGGCGCCGGCGACGTCGGCATAGCTGTCGAGCAGGGCACTCATGACGATGCGCCGCCGAAGTGCGACGTGATCACGTCGATGTATTGCTGGCGCAGCTCGGCCAGGGTGACGAAGTAGGGGTCGATGTCGGCCAGGCGCGCGAGCAGGGTGTCGTGGCTGTCGGGCAGCTCCCGCAGCCAGGAGCTGAAGTCGTCGCAGCTCTGCGGCGCCCGGCTGCGCGCGTCGATGACGTGGTAGAACACGCTGCCCGGCGACAGCTGCGGCAACACCTGCACCAGCTCGTGCGCCTCGCTCAGGCGACGCCCGGTGTCGAACACCACGACCTGCCCGCGCACGAAGCTGAACTGGCGATCGCGCGGTGCCCACAGTGGCGTGTCCAGTTCGTCCAGCCGCTGCTCGACCACTTCCAGCACCTCCTGGCGCAGGGCCTCGGCGTCGACGAACTGGGCCGGGTCGATCACCGCCAGGCGCTCGGCCAGGGGCAGGTCGTGCAGGGCGTGGCGCACCCAGGCGGCGAAGTCGTTGTTGAACTCGGGATCGTCGAAACGCGTGCCGAGCAGGCCACCCCAGAAGTGGTGATAGACACTGTCCGCCGGTACGCCCAGCAGTCCCTCGCGCAGCGCCGTCAGGCTTTGCGCGCGCACCCCGGTGGCCAGGGTGACCAGGGCGCAGTCCTTGACGATGAACTCGGTCGGCTCGGGCATGGGCGGTGGGCGGGGTCTCCGGTGATGGCTTACTGGTCGGTCAGACCGAACGCCTTGGCCAGGAGTTCATAGGACCGCTCGCGGTCGGCGTAGTGGTAGGTCACCGTGACCACGCTGACCTCGTCGGTGTCGTACTCGGCGGCCAGGGCCTCGATCTGCTGGCGGCAGTCGTCCGGCGTGCCGATCACCGAGTGTTCGAGCACCTGCTCGTACTGCGCCCGTTCGCCGGGGCTCATGGCGGCGGCCAGGCGCTCGGCCTCGTCCGGGGTCGGCAGGTCGATGATGCGCCCGCGCGCCAGGGCCTGATGAATCCACATGCTGCGCGTGCTGGCGATGCGCATGGCTTCCTCGCGGGTCGGCGCGCATACCGCGGCAACGGCGATCATGACGCGCGGCTGCGGCACGTTCTTCGACGGCTGGAAGGCCCGGCGATAGGCCTCCACGATGGCCGGCGAGCGGGCATGGGTGCCGATGAACAGCGCCAGTACGAAGCCGCTGCCGAGCTGGCCGGCCACCTCGGCGCTGCCGCCGCTGGAGCCGAGCATCCAGACTTGCGGCACGCCGCCGTCGTCGGGAACCAGACGGATGCCGTGGAAGGGATGCTGGGGCGGCAGGTCGTTGTTCAGGTAGCCCATCAGGTCGAACACCTGGCGCGGGTACATGTCCGAACTGATCGGCTGGCGCGGGTAGGCCAGGGCAGCGGTGGCCATGCCGTCGCCACCGGGTGCGCGGCCCAGGCCGAGATCGATGCGCCCCGGGTACAGCACTTCGAGCATGCGGAAGGTTTCCGCCACCTTGTACGGCGGGTAGTGCGGCAGCATCACGCCGCCGCTGCCGACACGGATGCGACGGGTGTGGGCGGCGATGTGGCCGATCAGGATTTCCGGACACGGGCCGGCGTAACCGGGCGTGTTGTGGTGCTCCGCCAGCCAGTAACGGTGGTAGCCGAAGCGCTCGCAGGCCTGGGCCAGGCGCAGGCTGTCGCGCGGGCCGCGCGACGGCGGGCCGCCGTCGTGAATGGGGGATTGGTCGGTAACGCTGAGCTTGAGAGTCATTGGGAGGGCGGGTCCGCTTCGTGCTTGAATGGCGCCAGTTTAACAACCCGTCTTGCCTGCCCTATGCCGCCCTACACCGTCTCCCAGGTGCGCTGGATGCAGCACGCCGCCGAACTGCTGGCCGTCCGTCGCGCTGTGTTCATCGACGAGCAGGGGGTGCCGGAGGCGGTGGAGGTGGACGGCCGCGATGCGGGCGCGTGGCACCTGCTGGCGCGCGATGCCGCCGGATTGCCGGTCGGCTGCGCGCGGCTCTTGCCGGACGCCCACATCGGGCGGATGGCGGTGCTGCGCGGCGCGCGCGGGCAGGGGGTCGGCCGCTGCTTGCTGGAGGCGGCGGTGCAGCTGGGACAGCGCCTGGGTATGGCGCAGTTGCACCTGCATGCCCAGGTGCAGGCCCGCGGGTTCTACGAGGCGGCCGGCTTCATCGCCGAAGGTGACGCGTTTCTCGAAGCGGGCATCGCGCATGTGGCGATGCATCTGACCGTGCGGCATTGAGCCGAAGCATTGAGCCGAAGGCCCGCCACGGGATGTCGGCTGGCCGATCCACACGCCGGTGCCGTGCCCGGCGCGGGGCCGTTCTCGGGGGGGCGGCACGGGTGGCTGGGCGATGCCGCGTCCGGCACCGCCCAGCGTCAGATCAGGCCTTGCGCAACGCTTCCTTGTTGATCTTGCCGGTGCGCGAGCGCGGCAGTGACTCTGCACGTATGTCCACCAGGCGCGGCACCTTGTACTCGGCCAGCAGGCTGCGGCAGTGCTCGACGATGTCGCTGGCGGCCAGCGCGGTGTCTTCCTTGGGCACCACCACCGCCTTCACGGCTTCGCCCTTGAGGCCGCCGGTGACGCCCAGTACCGCCACCTCTGCCACGGCCGGATGCTTGTAGATGGCGTCCTCGACTTCCGGGGCGTAGACCTTGAGGCCGGCGACGTTGATGACGTCCTTCTTGCGGCCCTGAATCCACAGGTAGCCCTCGGCGTCGAACATGCCGATATCGCCGGTACGAAACCAGCCGTCGGGCATCATTTCGGCGGTCAGTTCCGGGCGCCGCCAGTAGCCCTGCATCAGGGTCGGGCCGGACAGCCACACCTCGCCGCTGCCCCCGGTCGGCGCGTCGCTGCCGTCGTCCTCGACCAGGCGGATGCCTGCGTAGTCGAGCTGCTTGCCGACCGCGCCGAACTTGTCGTCAGGGAAGGTCGCCGGCCCCAGGGTCACCAGCGGGCCGGTCTCGGTCAGTCCGTAGCCGGATGACAGGCCGATATGCGGCCAGCGGGCATGGAATTGATGCAGCATCTCCGGCGACGCGGTCATGCCGAAGGTCACCAGTGCGCGGAATGTCGTCAGGCGGTGCGCGCCGCGGTTGTGCAGCAGGGCGTGCGCCATGGGCGGCACCATGTGCGACAAGGTCATGCCGTGACGCTCGGCGTCGTCCAGGAAGCGTCCGGGTGCGAACCGTTCGAACAGCAGCAGCGTCATGCCGCTGCGCATGGCGATGCCCAGCAGCATGGGGCCCGAAATGTGCGACATCGGCACCGCAAAGCCGTACACGTCACCGGGCCGGCAAGCCAGCACGTCGATCATGGCGTGCATGGACGGTGTCAGCGCGTCGTGGCTGAGCATCACGCCCTTGGGGCCGCCGACCGTGCCGGAGGTGTAGAGGATCACGGCCGTGGCGCTGTCCGCCTGCACCGGGACCGGTTCGAACGGTGCCGGCGTGTCGCCGGCGATCTCGTCGGGGGTATGCACGTCCAGCGAGTGTTGCTTCAGTGCGAGGGCGTCGTGCACCACGCCCCGAAGGCGGTCGGCCGCGACCAGCAGGCGGGGTTGCAGGTCGTCGAGGATGCCGGCCAGCTCGTCCGCCTTGAGCGCCGGATCCAGCGGCACGAACACGGCACCCAGCGCCACGGTTGCGTAATAGCCGAAGGCAAACTCGGGGCCGTTGGGCAGCAGCATGGCGATGCGGTCGCCCGCCTGTACGCCACGCCGCCGCAGGCTCGCCTGCCACTGACCGGCCTGTCGCGCCACCGAGTCGAAGCTGATGCGCTGGTTGTCGAAAAGGAGTGCCGTGGTGTCCGGCCAACGCCGGGCGGCGTCGATCAATTCATTGGCGATGTTCATTCCCGTGCTCCCTCATCTCACTGCGGCGTGGGCGCCAGCGGTTATGGTTCCACATCCATTGCTCGGGATGGCGCCGCACCCAGGTTCCAAAGATGCGGTGCAACTCGGCGGTGATGGCGCGCTCGTCGGCCTTGCGATCGCCGCTGGCCGCGACCTGCAGCGCTGGCTCGAACACCAAGCGGTGGCGGTCGCCCTCGCGGCGGGCGTACGCCGGGACGATGGCGGCGCCGGTGCGCAGATGCAGCGATGCGGTGCCGGTGGCACACCAGGCCGGCTGGCCCAGGAAATCGACCTTCACGTCGGCCGAGCGACGGTCGGCGACGATGAACAGCACGCCGTTGTTGCGCAACAGTCTCAGGCAGGCGTGTGCGTGTTCGCGGCTCAGGGGCGTGTTGTAGAAGGTGAGGCCCATGCGCTCGCACGCCTGCGCCTCGCCGGCGCTGGCCACGGGGTTGCTGGGCAGGCGCAGCAGCGAACCGGTGTTTTGCCCGCGTTCCTGGAGGTAGCGCGGCAGCAGGGTCCAGCCGCCGATGTGTGCGGTGGCCAGCAGCACTCCCTTGCCGGCGGCCAGGGCGGCGTCGATGTGTTCGAGCCCCTCCACGTCGCACCAGTCCGCCACGGTCATGCCGTGTTCCTGGGGTAGCCAGAACAATTCGGCGAAGCCGCGCGCGGAGTGCTCGAACACCCCGCGGGCGATGGCGCGCTGTTGGGGGGCTGGCAGCGTGTCGCCATACACCAGGCGCAGGTTGCGTTGCACCAGGCGTCGCCACGACGCGCCGAACGGACGCATCGACGCGGCCATCAGCAGGCACAGGTAACGCAGTGCCCGCGGATTGGGCATGGCGCGGATGAGCGCGACCAGCGCGGCGAACGACAGTCGCTGCGCGGACAGTAGAACTGGATTCAACCGAAATGAGCCGGGTGGACTGGCAACACCCCGGACCGGACGCCAGCCGGGGACGAAAAACGGTGCAATGATACCGGTGCACGGCGGCGACATGAGCGCCGCGCCGGCAACGAGGGGGGGAGCGCGATGCGGGAACCGGTGACCGAGATTTATCTGTCGGGTCTGGTGTTCGGGGAGTGTCCGCGTTGGCACGATGGGGCCCTGTGGCTGTCCGACATGTTCGGTGGCCGCGTGCTTCGCGTGCCGGCCATGGGGCAGGCGCAGACCGTGGTCGAGTTGCCGGCCGGCCGGCCGTCGGGGCTCGCGTTCCTGGCCGATGGCAGCCTGCTCGTGGTGTCGATGCGCGATCGTCGCCTGCTGCGACGCTGGCCGGATGGCCGAACGGAGCCGTTTGCCGACCTGTCGGGCCACGTCGCCGGTGACGTCAACGACATGGTGAGGGCGCCGGACGGTGGGGTGTTCGTCGGCAACTTCGGATTCGACCTTTTCGGTAATGCCGCCGGTTGCCTGACCGCCCTGCATCATGTTGACGTCCACGGTCGGGTCAGGGCGGTCGCGCACGACCTGAACTTTCCCAATGGCATGGCGGTGACGCCCGATGGCGCCACGCTGATCGTGGCCGAGACCTTCGCGCATCGCCTGACCGCGTTCGACATCGATGGCCACACGCTGCGCAACCGGCGTGTGTTCGCCGATCTGGGTGAGTGCGCGCCGGACGGTATCTGTCTGGATGCGGCCGGGGCGGTGTGGGCAAGCGCCTTCGTTGGCGATGCGTTCCTGCGCGTGGAGTCCGGCGGGCGGATCACCGACCGTGTGTCCCTGAACAATCGGCGGGCGGTGGCCTGCAACCTTGGGGGTGTGGATGGCCGCACGCTGTTCATGGTGACGGCGGATACCGACGTGGAACGCCTGGCCGGTGGCGACTCCACGGCTCGCGTGGAAGTGCTGGAGGTGGATGTGCCCGGTGCCGGCTCTCCGTGAGTCCGGTGGGGAGGCGCTGGGGGCGTGGCGAGCGGGGTTTGCGGCGTCGGGCGAGAGCCGGCGCGGTGCATCGTCAGGCGCGTTCTTGGCGCCGACCGGCCACCGCGGGCGGCGATCGGGTTGGCAAAGGAGGCCGGTCCACGCGCGGATGTGAGCGCTTCCAAGGTGCTTGCCAAGGTGGGTGCCGCGCGCTAACGTCACAGAAAATAACGATCGTTCAATAAACCGATGCGGGTGATGGAGGAGAGACCATGGATGCCGCTGCCCTGCGTCCGGCTGTCGATGCCGATGGCCACATCATGGAATCACTGGCCGAAATGGCCGAGTACGCGCATCCGTCAGTGCGCGAACTTTGCCTGAATCCGCAGACCTTTTTTCGCACCCCGTTTCCAACGCTCGATGGCGTGCACTGGCCGAATCCCGAGGTGTTCAAGGCCGAACACGGCGTGATGGGCGACCAGCAGCTGGCGAGCACGCACCGCAAGGGGTCGGCCGAGGACTGGCTCGAGTTTCTGGCCAACGCCAACGTCGATTACTCGGTGATGTACACCAGCGAAGGGTTGACGGTCGGTCAGCTTCGCGAGGAGGCATACGCGGTCGCCGTATGCCAGGCGTACAACGACTATGTGGCCGACCGCTACCGGCGTGTCAGCGCCAAGCTGCTGCCGATGGCGCTGATTCCAATGCAAAGGCCTTCGGCGGCGGTGCAGGAGCTGCGCCGGGCGGTTAAGGAGCTGGACCTGCCGGGTGCCATGTTGCCGTCCACCGGCCTGCCGCTGGATCTCGGGCATGAGTACTACTGGCCGATCTACGAGGAGGCCGCCAACCTGGGGTGTGTGCTGGGCGTGCACGGCGGATCGAACGTGGGCCTGGGGCTGGCGTCGGTCAATTCGATCCTGTCCTCGCATGTCATCCATCACCCGATGGGGTTGATGATTGCGGCCGTTTCGATGATCCACAACGGCGTGTTCGAGCGCTATCCGGCCCTGCGCGTGGCGTTCGCCGAGGGCGGCTGTGGCTGGACCACGGTGCTGCTGGATCGGATGGCGCGCAACGCGGAACTGGGCATGATGGGCGCGTACCGCACCTTCGAGCACTATCTGGGCAGTGGGCAGGTACTGATTGGCTGCGAGCCGGGGGAGGCCACGCTGCCGTATCTGATCAAGCGCGTTGGGGCGGATGCATTCGCCTTTTCCACCGACTACCCGCACGAAGTGGACTTTCGCGCCGTGCGCAAGGAAATCGAGGCGGCCTACGCGCAGCCGGAGTTGACGCTGGAGGAGAAGAACAAGCTGCTCGGCGACAATGCGCGGCGGTTTTTCAGGCTGGACTGATCGCTTCCGGCGGCACGGGCCGTGGCCGGCGTTGGTCGTCGACGGCGACAAAGGTGGCGGTGGCCTCGGTTACCTTGACCAGCAGGCCAGGGTCGGAGGCACGCTCGGCGATGGCTTCCAGGTGCAGGGTCAGCGAGGTGCGGCCGACACGCACCACCCGGCCGTAGCAGCTGACCAGGTCGCCGACGAACACGGGCTCGTGAAACTCGAAGGCGTTCATGGCCACGGTGACCACCCGGCCGCGCGCGCGGCGGCTGGCGACAATGCCGCCGGCCAGGTCGATCTGCGCCATGATCCAGCCACCGAAGATGTCGCCGGTGGGGTTGGTGTCGGCGGGCATCGCCAGCACACGGATGGCCGGTTCGCTGCCGGCGAGTACCGGGTCGACCACGCGGTCACCTCTTGAGCGGGGCGGGAGTGATCCCAATCTTGGAAGACATGCCCGGCCGGCATGCGGCTGCATGCCGGCGTCTTGCAGCGCCGGTGTGTGTGGCGCTCCCTAGGGGACTCGAACCCCTGTTTTCGCCGTGAGAGGGCGACGTCCTGGGCCACTAGACGAAGGGAGCCGGCGGCTTGCGAAGGCAAGCTGATACTATAGCCCAGCACACGGCCTATTGCGACAGTCGGGGCAGATTTCCCGCCCCTGCGTACACCGTCACCACGAGACCTATGCCGGAACCCTTACTCGGTCACCCGCGTATCCTGCCCCGCAGCGATCACTCCATTTCCCGCGCCCAGATCAGCAAGAACGCGCTGAACGTTCTGTACGGCTTGCACAAGGCCGGCTTCGAGGCCTGCCTTGTCGGCGGGGGCGTGCGCGATCTATTGCTTGGGGTTACCCCCAAGGACTTCGACGTTGCCACCAGCGCACTGCCCGAGCAGGTGCGGGCCACCTTCCGCAACAGTCGACTGATCGGCCGGCGCTTTCGTCTGGCGCACGTGCACTACGGGCCGGAAATCATCGAGGTGGCCACCTACCGCGCCTCCCACGACAAGGCCGAGGATGACGCCGATGCGCGCCTGGACGGCGATCGCATCCTGCGCGACAACGTCTACGGCACGCGCGAGGAGGACGTGATCCGCCGCGACTTCACCGTCAACGCCTTGTACTACCGCATCGAGGATTTCTCGCTCATCGACCACGTCGGCGCGCTGGAGGACATCGCCGCGCGGCGGCTGCGCACCATCGGTGAGCCGGAAGCGCGCTACCGAGAGGATCCGGTGCGCATGCTGCGGGCGGTACGCCTGGCCGCCAAGCTGGATTTGACGATCGAGGCGGTGACCGAGGCGCCGTTGTTCGAACTCGGCTACCTGCTCGAGACCGTGCCGCAGGCGCGCTTGTTCGACGAGGCGGTCAAGTTGCTGTTGTCCGGGCACGGTGTGCGCAGCTACGAGCTGCTCAGTCATTACCGGTTGCTCGACTATCTGTTCCCGCTGGAATCCGGTGCCTTGGCGCCGGAGCGTGAGCGCTTGATTCGTGCGGCCCTGGCCAATACCGATCAGCGCGTGGCGGCCGGCCTGCCGGTCACCCCGTCGTTCCTGCTGGCGGTGATGCTGTGGGAGCCGTTGCAGGAGACGATGGCGCGCCAGCTGGTGCAGGGTGTGTCCGAGCACCAGGCGTTCATCGCCGCTCAGGAAGCGGTGTTGCGCAGCCAGGCCGACCTGCTTGCGGTGCCCAAGCGGTTCACCTTGCCGGCGGCCGAGATATGGGCGCTGCAAAGCCGGTTGCAGCGGCGCCGACAGCCCGGTCGGTTGCTCGGTCACCCGCGTTTTCGGGCGGCCTTTGATTTTCTGGCGCTGCGCGCCCAGTACGATCCCGACCTGCAACCGACCGTCGATTTCTGGGGCGCTCGGCAGGAGCAGGAGGGGGCCGTGGTGGCCGAGCCCGCGAGCGAT
>NZ_JBFJTF010000039.1:0-17801 GCF_041625615.1 Immundisolibacter sp.
GACCGCCACGCCCATCCCCCGCTCACTGGCCATGACCTTCTACGCCGATCTCGACACCTCGGTCATCGATGAACTGCCACCCGGCCGCACGCCGGTGCACACGCTGGCGGTGCCGCGGCGGCGGCGCGACGAGCTGCTGGCGGCCATCGTCGCCACCTGTGCGCGCGGAGAGCAGGCGTACTGGGTGTGTCCGTTGATCGAGGAATCGGAGGCGCTGGCGCTGTCGGCGGCCAGCGACACGGCCGAGGAACTGGCCGCGGCATTGCCGCAGTTGCGCGTGGGCCTGGTGCACGGGCGCCTGAAAAGCCGTGACAAGGAGCGCGTGATGGGCGCTTTCCAGCGCCGTGAGCTCGATCTGCTGGTGGCCACCACGGTGATCGAGGTGGGAGTCGACGTACCCAATGCCACGCTGATGGTCATCGATCATGCCGAGCGCCTGGGTCTGGCGCAGCTGCATCAGCTGCGCGGGCGTGTGGGTCGTGGCAGCGCCGACAGTCGCTGCGTGCTGCTGTATCAACCGCCCCTGTCCGGCGACGCGCGCGCGCGCCTGGCGGCCATGCGCGAGACCGGGGATGGCTTCGAGATCGCCCGCCGGGATCTCGACCTGCGCGGGCCGGGCGAACTGCTGGGCACGCGTCAGACCGGCGAGGTCAACCTGCGCGTGGCCGATCTGGTGCGCGATCGCGCCCTGCTGACCCGCCTGCCGGCGCTGGCCAGCCGTCTGGAGCGCGAGGTACCGCAGGCCGCGCCGCAACTGATCGAGCGCTGGTTGGGGCAGGGCCTGGCCTATGGCGATGTCTGACGCGGGCGCCGTCTGGCGGCCGCTGAGCCGCGCCATGTTGCGCCGCGCGCCGGCCGCGCTGCGCCCCTGGCTGGCCGGTCGCGGCTCGCTGACGGCGGCACTTCGCGGCGCCTGCGCCAGCGCGGTGGACTGCACCTTGCTGGCCCAGGGCTGGCGTGCCGCCAGTGCGCACGAGTCGGTGCGGCTGCGCCTGGCGCCGGGCGCGCCGGTGTTCTGGCGCCGGGTGCGTTTCACGCGCGCCGGGCGGCCGCTGCTGGTTGGCAACACCGTGGTGCCGCCGCGCACGCTGGCGCGCTGGCCGGCGCTGCGCCGGCTGGGGGATCGGCCGGTCGGCGAGTTGGTGTTTGCCGTCCCCGGCACGTGCCGGCAGCAGGTGGAGTTGGCGGTGGCGCCGGCCGCCCAGGCGCCGGCGCGGGTTTCGCGGCGCAGTGTGATTGCCTTGCCGGGCTGCGTCCTGCTGGTGGAGGAGCATTTCTTGCCGGCGGCACTGTCCCTGGGAGCGCCGCCGTGTCACTGATCGGTCGCCTGCGTCTGTACGCCGAGTTGACGCGCCTGCACCGGCCCATCGGCATCCTGCTGTTGCTGTGGCCGACCTGGTGGGCGCTGTGGCTGGCCAGCGGTGGCCTGCCGGACTGGCGCCTGCTGGCGGTGTTCACCGCCGGCGTGGTGAGCATGCGCTCGGCCGGCTGCGCCATCAACGATTACCTGGACCGTGATTTCGACCGCCACGTGGCGCGCACGCGCCAGCGTCCGCTGGCGCGCGGCGCGTTGCGCCCGGTCGAAGCGCTGGGTGTGTGCGTGGCGTTGCTGGTGGTGTCGTTGGCGCTGGTGCTGACCTTGAACCGGCGTACCCAGGAACTGGCGGTCATCGGTGCCCTGCTGGCGCTGACCTATCCGCTCGGCAAGCGCCTGACGCACCTGCCGCAGGTGTATCTGGGGCTGGCCTTTGGCTGGGGCATTCCCATGGCGTTCGCCGCGGTGCAGGACAAGGTGCCGCCCATTGCCTGGCTGCTGCTGATGGCCAACGTGTTCTGGACCGTGGCGTACGACACCTTCTACGCCATGGCGGACCGTGCCGACGATGTGCGGATCGGTGTCAAGTCGACGGCCATCCTGTTCGGCGATGACGACCGGCTGATCATCGGTGTGTTGCAGGCCAGCGCCCTGGCCACGCTGGCGCTGGTCGGCTGGCAGGCGCGGTTGGGTGTGTGGTTCTTTGCCGGGCTCGGGCTGGCGGCGCTGACCGCCGCGCATCACCAGTACCTGGCACGCCACCGGGAACCGGCGGCCTGCTTTCGCGCCTTTCTGGCCAACAACTGGTTCGGTGCCGCGGTGTTCGCCGGCATCGCCGTGCACTACGGAGTGTCGATGTGAGTCGTGATCTGCGGGCCTTCATCAGTCGCCTGGAGTCCCTGGGCGAACTGAAGCGGATCACGGTGCCGGTCGACCCGCGCCTTGAAATGACCGAGGTGTGCGACCGGGTGCTGCGGGCGGGTGGGCCGGCCCTGCTGTTCGAGCGGCCGACCGGCCACCGTCTGCCGCTGCTGGCCAACCTGTTCGGTACCGTGCGGCGGGTGGCGCTGGGCTTGGGGCGCGAGACGCCGCAGGATCTGCGCGAGCTGGGTGAGCAGCTGGCCCTGCTGCGCGAGCCACAGCCGCCGCACGGCCTGCGCGAGGCGTGGCAGCAACTGCCAATCTATCGCCAGGCGCTGGCGATGCGCCCGCGCCGGGTGGGCAGCGGGCCGTGTCAGGATCAGGTCGTCGAGGGCGACGAGGTGGACCTGTCGCAGCTGCCGATCCAGACCTGCTGGCCGGACGACGCGGCGCCGCTGCTCAGCTGGGGGCTGGTGGTCACCCGCGGTCCGGACGGTGGGCGGCAGAACCTGGGGGTCTACCGTCAGCAGTTGCTGGGGCGCAATCGATTGATCATGCGCTGGCTGGCGCACCGTGGCGGGGCACTGGATTTTCAGGCCTGGCAGGCGGCGCGGCCGGGCGAGCCGTTTCCGGTGGCGGTGGTGATCGGCGCCGATCCGGCGACGCTGCTGGCAGCGGTGATGCCGATTCCCGACGCGCTGTCGGAGTACCAGTTTGCGGGGTTGTTGCGGGGCGAGCGCACCGAGCTGCTGGAAACGTCCAACGGGCTCGACGTGCCGGCGCGGGCGGAGATCGTGCTGGAAGGGGTGATCATGCCCGGTGACGAGGCGCCGGAGGGGCCGTTCGGCGATCACACCGGTTACTACAACGAAACCGAGCGCCATCCGGTGCTGACGGTACAGCGTCTGTCGCGGCGGCGCGACGCCATCTACCACAGCACCTACACCGGCCGGCCGCCGGACGAGCCGGCCATGCTGGGGGCGGCCCTTAACGAGCTGTTCGTGCCGTTGCTGCGCCGGCAGTTTCCGGAGGTGGTGGACTTCTACCTGCCGCCGGAGGGGTGTTCCTACCGGGTGGCGCTGGTGTCGATCCGCAAGCAGTATCCAGGGCATGCTTCGCGGGTGATGTTTGGGGTGTGGTCGTACCTGAGGCAGTTTCTGTACACGAAGTTCATCGTCGTGGTGGACGACGACATCGACGTGCGCAACTGGCAGGACGTGGTGTGGGCCATCAGTACCCGCGTCGATCCGGCGCGGGACCTGCTGCTGGCCGAGCGCACGCCGATCGACAGCCTCGATTTCGCCTCGCCGGTGGCGGGCCTGGGCTCGAAGATGGGCCTGGACGCCACCAACAAGTGGCCGGGCGAGACCGGCCGCGCATGGGGCCGGCCGATCACCATGCCGGCACAGGTCAAGGCGCGGGTAGACGCGCTGTGGGCGCAGTTGGGCCTGTGAGCGCGTCAACGACGGAGGGTCGCGGGTGACGGATGCGTATAATTGCGACATTTTGTGTACGGATGCATGGCGCAGTCAGCGGCGCGGCGTCCCCCAGCCATGGACAAAACCGTGACAGAAACGTCCGCTCTGACGCAGCGCATCGAGTCGTTCGATTACGAAGATCTTTTGCGCTGTGCGCGTGGGGAGCTGTTCGGCCCGGGTAACGCGCAGCTGCCCATGCCGCCGATGCTGATGTTCGATCGCATCGTCCAGATCAGCGATCATGGCGGGCAGTACGGCCGCGGTGAGGTTCGGGCGGAGCTGGACGTGCGGCCGGATCTGTGGTTTTTCGGCTGCCATTTCGAAGGCGATCCGGTGATGCCCGGATGCCTGGGGCTGGACGCCATGTGGCAGCTGGTGGGCTTCTATCTGGGCTGGATCGGCGGGCCGGGCCGGGGTCGGGCGCTGGGCGCCGATGAGGTCAAGTTCAGTGGGGAGGTGACGCCTGAGGCGCGTCTGGTCACCTACAACATCAACATGAAGCGTGTGATTCAGCGCAAGCTGTTCATGGGCATTGCCGATGCCAGCATGGACGTGGACGGCAAGACCATCTATTCCGCCAGCGGGCTGCGGGTGGGTCTGTTCACCAACACTTTCGAGAGCACACCGTGAGACGTGTCGTCATCACCGGGCTGGGCATCGTGTCCAGCATCGGCGTCAATCAGGCGCAGGTCGCTGATTCCCTGCGACAGGTTCGTTCCGGCATCGAGTTCAGCGAGGAATACCGTGATCTGGGTTTTCGCAGCCAGGTACACGGACCGCTGCGCATCAATACCGAGGAGCACATCGACCGCAAGTTGTTGCGCTTCATGGGTGATGCCGCCGCCTATGCCCACATTGCCATGGCGGAGGCCATTGCCGACGCGGGCCTGAGCGAGGCAGAGGTATCGAATGTGCGCACCGGGCTGGTAGCCGGCTCCGGTGGCGCCTCTACCGCCAACACCGTGCTGGCGGCGGACACGCTGCGCGAGAAAGGCGCTCGCCGGGTGGGTCCGTACATGGTGCCGCGCACCATGTCGAGCACGGTGGCGGCGTGTCTGGGTACGGCCTACAAGATCAAGGGCGTTGGCTATTCCATCTCGTCCGCCTGTGCCACGTCGGCCCATTGCATCGGCAATGCCGCCGAGCTGATTCAGGCCGGCAAGCAGGACGTGGTGTTTGCCGGCGGTGGCGAGGAGCTGCACTGGAGCGAATCGGTGCTGTTCGACGGCATGGGCGCCCTGTCGTCGGCGTACAACGATCGCGCGGCGGTGGCCTCGCGCGCGTACGACGCCGACCGCGACGGCTTTGTCATTTCCGGTGGCGGCGGCATCGTCGTGGTCGAGGCGCTGGAGCACGCCCTGGCGCGTGGTGCCAAGATCTATGCGGAACTGGTCGGTTACGGCGCCACGTCCGATGGTTTCGACATGGTGCAGCCGTCCGGTGAGGGCGCGGTGCGCTGCATGCAGCAGGCGTTGGGTGACATCCCGCTGGCCGAGGTCGATTACCTGAACACCCACGGCACCAGCACGCCGGTGGGCGATGCGCGCGAACTCGACGCGGTGCGTCAGGTATTCGGTGACCAGGTGCCGGCGTTCAGCTCCACCAAGTCCCTGACCGGTCACTCGCTGGGCGCCGCCGGCGTGCACGAGGCCATCTACAGCCTGCTGATGATGCACGGCGGCTTCATCTGTCCGTCGGCGCACATCGAGCGCCTGGACCCCGCGGTCGAGGGCCTGCCGCTGGTGCGCGAACTGCGCAGCGACGCGCGGCTGGACACGGTGATGTCGAACAGCTTCGGCTTCGGCGGTACCAACGCCACCCTGGTGCTGCGCCGCTACAACGGCTGACCGACGGCGCTCGGGTACAAAAAAGGCGGGACTGGGGTCATCCAGTCCCGCCTTTTTCTTTAGGGGTGTCGCGGGCTTACGGCTGCGACTGGGACACCATGTGGTCGACGGCGGCCTTGACCTGCTCGTCGCTCAGGTTCATGAAGCCACCCTTCGGCGGCATGGCGCGGATGCCTTGCAGCGAGTGCTGGTACAGCACGTCGATGCCCTGGGAGAGGCGCGATTCCCACGCGGCGGTGTCGCCAAGCTTCGGTGCGCCGGCCACGCCGGTGGCATGGCACGAGAAGCAGGCCTGCTGGTAGACGGCGGCGCCATCGACGGGACCGGTGTCTTCTGCCGCGGCGGTGGCGGCTGCGCCGGTGGCCGGGCTGCCGTTCTCGCCGCCGACATACACCTCGCCCACGGGCTGGATGCGGGCATCCGCCAGGGCGGCAATGGTGGGGTCGATGGCGGTCGGGCGGCTGGTGTTGACCAGGTACACGGCCAGGCCGGCCAGCACGAAGGTCAGGGCGACCAGGGACAGCAGGACAACGGTGAAGGCGCTGGCCGAATTGTCACTGGTCGGGCTGGAATGGGCGTTCACGAGGACTCCTAACGACGTAGCGTGTTGATAACGAGGGGCGCAGGGGGAGTGCTGCCGGGCAGCGACCGCGAATTATAACGGTCCCCAGCGCGCGCCGGCTCGGTTCGGGGTGGCCCAGGGGGTGAAGACATCCTGCTAAACTACGCGGCCTGCGCCCGTAGCTCAGCTGGATAGAGTACCGCCCTCCGAAGGCGGGGGTCAGAGGTTCGAATCCTCTCGGGCGCGCCACCTTCACCGGCTGTGTTCGTTGCGCCGCTGGCACGAGTTGCTGCGCCATGATTGCCGCTTAACGTCCTGCTGCACGCATGCTGATCTTCAATCAGTCACTTTCCGGTCGTGCCAACGGCACGCAGGTGGCGCCGGCACCGGCCCCCGACGATCTGCCCGCCGGGCTGCTGCGGGCCGATGTGCCGCCGCTGCCGCAGGTGTCCGAGCTGCAGGCGGTGCGTCACTACACGCGCCTGTCGCAGAAGAATTTCTCGATCGACACGCATTTCTACCCGCTCGGGTCGTGCACCATGAAGTACAACCCGCGGGCCGCCAATGAGCTGGCCCTGTGGCCGGTGTTGCGCGATCGTCACCCGCTGGCGCCGGCCACCACCGGGCAGGGATTTCTGGCCTGCCTGTGGGAGTTGCAGGAAATCCTGGCGGCCGCCACCGGCATGGCCGGCGTGTCGCTGACCCCGCTGGCCGGCGCCCAGGGCGAGCTGGCCGGCATCGCCATGATCGAGGCCTACCACCGCTCCCGCGGTGACACGGCGCGACGCGAGATTCTGGTGCCGGACGCGGCACACGGCACCAATCCGGCCACGGCCGTGATGTGCGGCTACGCGGTGCGGGAGATCCCGACCGATGCCGAGGGCGACGTCGATCTTGACGCGCTGCGCGCGGCGGTCGGCCCGCACACGGCGGGACTGATGCTGACCAATCCGTCTACCCTGGGGGTGTTCGAGCGGCGGATCGGCGAGATACAACGCGTCGTGCACGAGGCGGGTGGCCTGCTGTATTACGACGGCGCCAACCTGAATGCCATCCTGGGACATGCCCGGCCCGGCGACATGGGCTTCGACGTGGTGCACCTGAACCTGCACAAGACCTTCGCCACGCCGCATGGCGGCGGTGGGCCCGGGGCCGGGCCGGTGGGCGTCAGCGAGCGCCTGCTGCCGTTCCTGCCGGTGCCCATGGTGGCGCGCGACGGCGACCGGTATCACTGGCTCACCGAGGCCGAGCGGCCGCAGAGCATCGGCCGCCTGTCGGCGTTCGCCGGCAATGCCGGCATCCTGCTGCGGGCCTGGGTGTATGTGCGCCTGCTCGGGCGCGACGGGCTGCGACGGGTGGCCGAGTTCGCCACCCTGAATGCCGCCTACCTGCAGGCTCGCCTGCGCGAGGCCGGATTCGAGCTGGCCTACCCGAACCGGCGGGCCAGTCATGAGTTCATCGTCACCCTGCGCCGGCACAAGCAGGAACTGGGCGTGACCGCGCTGGATGTCGCCAAGCGGCTGCTCGACTACGGCTATCACGCGCCGACCGTGTATTTTCCGTTGCTGGTGCCCGAGTGCCTGCTGATAGAGCCGACCGAGACCGAGTCACGTGACATGCTGGACGGCTTCGTGGCGGCGCTGGTCGGCATCGCCCGCGAGGCCGCCGAGCAGCCGCAGTTGCTGCACGACGCGCCGCACACGCTGCCGGTGCGCCGCCTGGACGAGGTGCGCGCGGCGCGTCAGCCGGACCTGGCCTGGCGGCCGGCCTGACTCACGCCCACGAAAAGGAGACCTGCCGTGCGGGCACTGATCTGCGGCTCGATGGCCTACGACACCATCATGGTGTTTCAGGACCGCTTCAAGAATCACATCCTGCCGGATCAGGTGCACATCCTGAACGTGTCGTTCCTGGTGCCGGAGATGCGGCGCGAGTTCGGCGGCTGTGCCGGGAACATCGCCTATAACCTGAAACTGCTCGGCGGCGAGCCGGTGCCGATGGCCACCGTGGGTGAGGACTTCGGTCCGTATCGCGACTGGCTGGATCGCCACGGTGTCGACCGCAGCCACGTGATGCAGGTGCCTGGCAGCTACACCGGCCAGGCCTTCATCACCACCGATCTGGACGACAACCAGATCACGGCCTTTCATCCCGGCGCCATGAACGAGGCGCACCGCAATTCGGTGGCCGACGCCGGGGCGGTGGACATCGGCATCGTGGCGCCGGACGGCCGAGAGGGCATGCTGCAGCACGCGCGCGAGTTTGCCGAGGGCGGCGTGCCGTTCATCTTCGATCCGGGCCAGGGATTGCCGCTGTTCGGCAAGGCCGAACTGCTGGAGTTCATCCAGCAGGCAACCTGGATCACCGCCAACGACTACGAAATCGAGATGCTGCAGGCACGCACCGGGCTGTCCGCCGGCGACATCGCCAAGCGCGTCGAGGCCCTGATCATCACCCGCGGCAGCAAGGGTTCGAGCATCTACACCGGCGGCCACCGCATCGACATCCCGTCGGTCAAGACGGCCGCTGTCAACGACCCCACCGGCTGCGGCGATGCGTACCGCGCCGGCCTGCTGTACGGCCTGTTGCACGAGCTGGACTGGCCCGTCACCGGGCGCATCGCCTCGCTCATGGGCGGGATCAAGATCGAGCACCACGGCACACAGAACCACCATTTCACGCGCGAGCAGTTCGAGCAGCGCTTCATCGCCGAGTTCGGCCACGGATTCTGATCATGCCGTGGCCGACGGGCGTGCCCCACCTGTCGCCGGAGGTTCCATGTCCGCATCGATAACGCTCTTGCACAACCCGCGTTGCTCGAAGTCGCGCGCGGCGCTGGCGCTGCTGCGCGAGCACGGCGTCGAGCCGCAGGTCGTGGAGTACCTGCGCGAGCCGTTGACGGCGGCACAGATCCGTCAGCTGCTCGGCCAGCTGGGTCTGTCGGCGCGCGAGCTGTTGCGCCGCGGCGAGGCGGTCTACAAGTCGCTGGGTCTGGCCGATCCGGGCCTGTCGGAGGACGCGCTGATCGACGCCATGGCGGCGAACCCCATCCTCATCGAGCGTCCGGTGGCGGTGCGCGACCAGCGGGCGATCGTCGGCCGTCCGCCGGAGCAGGTGCTGCAGTTGTTGAAGGGCTGATTGCCCGGGCCGCTCAGGCGGCCCGGCCGGACTCCAGCAACGCGCTGATGGCCTTGGCGTCGATGCGCGTGGCCAGCGCGCTGTAGGGCGCCACCGGCCGGTCGAGCAGCGGCTGCCGCCGGGCTTCCCACTCGAGCGGCGCGTCGAACAGCGTTTCCACCCGAGCCGCCATCTGTGGCAGCACCGGCTTCAGGTACACCATCAGCAGACGGAACAGGTTCAGCGCCTGGGTGCACACGCCGTGCGCGTCGTCCAGGCGGGCCGGGTCCTTGACCAGGGTCCAGGGTGCCTCGCCGGCGATGTACTCGTTGGCGCGGTCGGCCAGCGCCATCACCTCGCGCAGGGCGCGTGCGTACTCGCGGCCCTCGTAGGCGGCGGCGATGTCCGCGCCGGCCGCCACGAACTGGTCGAACAGCGCCGGCTGCGGCAGCGTGGCCGCCAGGCGGCCGTCGAAGCGCTTTTCGATGAAGCCGGCGGTGCGGGCCGCAATGTTGACCAGCTTGCCGACCAGGTCGGAATTCACGCGCGCCACGAAGTCGTCGAGATTGAGGTCGATGTCGTCGATGCCGGCGCCAAGCTTGGCGGCGAAGTAGTAGCGCAGTGGCTCCGGAGGCAGGTGGTCGAGCCAGCTGCGGGCCTGGATGAAGGTGCCGCGTGACTTGGACATTTTCTGTCCGTCCACGGTCAGGAAGCCGTGCGCATTCACGGCCGCCGGCTTGGTGTAGCCGGCGCCGTGCAGCATGGCCGGCCAGAACAGGGCGTGGAAGTACAGGATGTCCTTGCCGATGAAGTGGCGCACCTCGCGCTCGCTCCAGAAGGCGCGCACCTCGTCCAGCGTGACGGTGCGCCCCTCGCGGCGGTTCAGCCAGTCCCAAAGGCTGGCCAGATAGCCGATCGGCGCGTCGAGCCAGACGTAGAAATACTGATTCTCCGAGCCCGGCACCCGGAAGCCGAAGTACGGGGCGTCGCGCGAGATGTCCCAGTCGGCCAGGCCGGCCTCGAACCACTCGGCAATCTTGTTGGCGACCTCGGTTTGCAGGTGCCCGGCGCGGGTCCAGTCGGCCAGCAGGCCGGCGAAGTCGCGCAGGCGAAAGAAGTAGTGCTCGGATTCCTTCAATACCGGCTCGGCGCCGGACAGCGCCGAGCGCGGGTTCTTCAGGTCGGTGGGTGCGTAGGTGGCGCCGCACGCCTCGCACGAATCGCCGTACTGGTCCGCGGCGCCGCAGCGCGGACATTCCCCGCGGATGAACCGGTCGGCCAGGAACATGTTCTTGAGCGGGTCGAAATGCCGCGTCACGCCATAGCGCACGATGTGCCCGGCCGCCGACAGGCGGGTGAAGATGTCCTCCGCCAGCTGGCGGTTCTCGTCACTGTGCGTGGTGTAGTAGTTGTCGAAACCGACGCCGAAGCCGGCGAAATCGGCCCGGTGTTCGGCGCCGATGCGTTCCACCAGTGCCTCGGGCGTGATGCCCTCGGCCTCGGCCCGCAGCATGATCGGCGCGCCGTGCGCGTCGTCGGCACACAGGTACAGCACGTCGTGGCCGAACAGGCGCATGGCGCGCACCCAGATGTCGGTCTGGATGTATTCGACCAGGTGGCCGATGTGGATCGGCCCGTTGGCATAGGGCAGGGCGGAGGTGACGAGGATGCGGCGGGTCATGGGGAGGGTGGGCAGACAGACAAAAGCGGCAGCTTAGCACGGCCCAACACCGCTGCCGTGCTAGACTTTTCGGCCCTCTGGCGGCTGCTGATGGCGGTCGGCCGACACTCCCCCAACCGATTTTGTGGACCATGAGCGAAACCCTGCGCACCCAGGCCGAAACCGCGCTCGACAGCGTGGTCGATCCGTGGAATGGCGCCAGCCTGAAGCCGGCGCTGCACGCGCTGACGCTGGAGGCCGGCCGCCTGCGGGTGGAACTGCGCCTGGGCTATCCGAGCGCCGGCCTGGCGGCGGAGCTGGTTCCTGCCGTGCAGGCGGCACTGGCCCGGCTGCCGGGGGTGCAGACAGTCGACGTTGCGCTGCAGCACAGCATCGCCGCCCATGCCGTGCAGCAGGGGGCGCAGGCCATCGCCGGGGTCAAGAACGTGATCGCTGTCGGTTCCGGCAAGGGCGGGGTAGGCAAGTCCACCACGGCCGTGAATCTGGCGCTGGCGCTGGCGCGCGAGGGCGCGCGGGCCGGTGTGCTGGATGCCGATGTGTACGGACCGAGCCTGCCGACGCTGCTCGGGGTCAGCGACAAGCCGCACCTGGTCGAAGGCGACGAGCGGCGCATCGCGCCGTTGCACGGTCACGGCCTGCAGTGCATGTCGATCGGCTTCCTGATCGAGCCCGATGCGCCCATGGTGTGGCGCGGGCCGATGGCCACGCAGGCGCTCGAGCAGCTGATCCGTGACACTGCCTGGGACGATCTCGACTACCTGGTGGTCGATCTGCCGCCGGGTACCGGCGACATCCAGCTGACGCTGGCGCAGCGGGTGCCGGTGAGCGGCGCGGTGATCGTCAGCACGCCGCAGGACCTTGCCCTGGCCGATGCGGTCAAGGGCCTGAAGATGTTCGAGAAGGTGAAGGTGCCGATCCTGGGCATCGTCGAGAACATGAGCACGCACATCTGCAGCCAGTGCGGGCACGAGGAGCACATTTTCGGTGCCGGCGGCGGTGCACGCATGGCCGAGCGTCATGGGGTGCCGCTGCTCGGATCGCTGCCGCTGGACATTCGCATCCGCGAGCAGGCCGACGGTGGCCAGCCGACCGTCAGTGCCGAACCCGACGGGGCGGTGGCGCGGGCCTACCGCGAGATCGCCCTGCGCGCCGCTGCCGGCCTCGCCCTGCGTGGCAAGGATTACGCGCGCCGCTTCCCCAAGATCACAGTCGTCAACGACTGACCGCCCGAGAGCCGACCATGACCATAAAAGCCGATCGCTGGATTCGAGAACAGGCCGAGAGGCACGGCATGATCGAGCCGTTCGAGCCGCGGCAGGTGCGTGAGGTGGGTGGCCAGCGGGTCATCTCGTACGGCCTGTCGAGCTATGGCTACGACATCCGCGTGGCGCGCGAATTCAAGATCTTCACCAATGTGCGTTCGGCGGTGGTGGACCCGAAGAATTTCGATCAGGGCAGCCTGGTCGACGTCGAGGCCGACGTGTGCGTGATTCCGCCGAACTCCTTCGCGCTGGCGCGCACGGTGGAGTACTTCCGGATCCCCCGCAACGTGCTCACGGTCTGTCTTGGCAAGTCCACGTATGCGCGCTGCGGCATCATCGTCAACGTGACACCGTTCGAGCCCGAGTGGGAAGGCTACGCCACGCTCGAGTTCTCCAACACCACCACCCTGCCGGCCAAGATCTACGCCGGCGAGGGGTGCGCGCAGGTGGTGTTCTTCGAATCGGACGAGGCCTGCGAGGTGTCCTACCGCGATCGTGGCGGCAAGTACCAGGGGCAGGTGGGCGTGGTCGTACCGCGTCTGTGATGCGCTGCATCGCCGCCAGCCGGTTGCGATGGTCCGCGACCGCTACAATCGCTGGCCATGGTGCCGATAACCAACACATGAGCTGTTTCGATTACTGCGCGGCGAGGGAGATCACATGAACAACAACCTGATTCAGCTGGCACTGGCCGGTGTTCTGACGGCCGGCATGAGCGCCGGCGCACTGGCGGACCAGCCGTTCGAGCGCCCGCAGCGCACAGCGGATGTCGAGGCACCGATGCAGGTGGCGCAGAGCGACGCCGACGATGACTTTGCGGAGTGGGAACAGGAGATCACGCCGCAGATCAGTGATCCGTTCGAGCGCATCAATCGGGGTGTGTTCTGGTTCAACGATCAGGCGGACCGGTTCGTCATCAAGCCGGTGGCCAAGGGGTACGACTGGCTCCTGCCACAGCCGGTCAAGCGCGGCGTGAGCAACGTGTTCGACAACCTGTTCACGCCGGTGGTGGCGGTCAGCGACCTGCTGCAGGGCAAGTTCCAGCACAGCGCCGAGGACGTTGGCCGCTTCGTGGTCAACAGCACCGTCGGCGTGGTGGGCATCTTCGATGTTGCCACCGGCTGGGGTCTGGAAAAACGGCATGAGGACATCGGCCAGGCGTTCGGTGCCTGGGGTATCGGCACCGGGCCGTATCTGGTGCTGCCGATCCTCGGGCCGAGCAACGTGCGCGACGGCGTGGGACTGGTCGGCAACTACTTCCTGCAGCCGCAGCACCACATCGCGGACGACGAGACGCGCTGGGGCGTCACCATCCTGGGTGGCATCGACGCCCGCTACCGCCTGCTCGATGCCAGCACCGTGCTGGAGCAGGCGGCGCTGGACCGCTACGCCTTCGTGCGGTCTTCGTACATGCAGTACCGGCAGAACCTGGTCGAGGACAAGGACGCCGGCCAGCCGGTTCCGGCTGCCAGCTTCGGTCAGTAGCGCCGGTCACCCGATCCTGTCGGGCAAACAAGAGGCCGCGGAGCGATCCGCGGCCTTTTTTGTATTCCCCGGTTGCCCGGCCTGTCGGCATGCTCTGCCGGGCCGGCGTTGGTACAGTGTCGGCGCAATGATACCGATCGTTCGTTAAACAGGAGCTGCGTCCATGGGACCGCTGCACGGAGTCGAGGTGATCGAGATGGTGGGCCTCGGCCCCGGTCCGCTGTGCGCCATGTTGCTGGCGGACATGGGGGCGGAGGTGATACGCGTCGATCGACCGGGCGGGAACCTGTTCAGCGGCAGCAAGTCCGATCTGCTCGGGCGCAACCGACGTTCGCTGGCCGTGGACCTGAAGCATCCCGACGGGGTTGCCACCGTGCTGCGCCTGGTCGAGCGGGCGGATGCCCTGATCGAGGGCTTCCGCCCGGGCGTGATGGAGCGCCTGGGCCTGGGGCCGGATCGTTGTTTGGCGCGCAACGGCAAGTTGATTTACGGGCGCATGACCGGCTGGGGGCAGGATGGCCCGTTGGCGCAGGCCGCCGGTCACGACATCAACTACATCGCGCTGGCCGGCGTCTTGCACGCCATTGGCGAGCAGGGGGGCAGGCCGGTGCCGCCGCTGAACCTGGTGGGTGACTTCGGTGGCGGGGGCATGTTCCTGGCGTTCGGTATCGTCTGTGCGCTGCTGGAGGCGCAGCGGTCGGGGCTGGGGCAGGTGATCGACTGCTCGATGGTGGAGGGCAGCGCGGTGCTGATGGGCATGTTCTATGCCATGCAGCAGGCCGGCCGCTGGCAGGACGAGCGCGGCCGCAATATGCTCGACGGTGCCTCGCACTTCTACGGCACCTACGAGACGGCCGACGGCAAGTGGGTGGCGGTGGGCGCCATCGAGCCGCAGTTCTACGCCACGCTGATCCGCGAGACCGACGCCGACCCGCAGCTGTTCGAGAACCAGCACGACGCCGATGCCTGGCCCCGGCAACGGGCCGAACTGGCGCGCATTTTCAGGACCAAGACCCGTGACGCGTGGTGTGCCCTGCTCGAGGGCAGTGACGCCTGTTTCGCGCCGGTGCTGTCCCTGACCGAGGCGCCGCAGCATCCGCACAACGTGGCCCGCGGCAGTTTCGTCGAGGTGGACGGCATGCTGCATCCGGGCCCCGCCCCGCGTTTCAGCCGTACGCCGGCGCAGGTGCGCCACGGCCCGCGACCGGTAGGGGCCGATTCGGAGGCCGTGCTCGCGGATTGGGGGTTCGATGCACAGCAGATCCGAAACCTGCTGCGCAGCGGGGCGGTGACCGCCGCCTAGACGGCGCTCATTCCGGCACCAGCCAGTCGACCGCGGCGGTGCCGCTGTCGGGCGCCAGAATCCGCGCCAGAACCGGCAGCGCGTCGCGTAGCTGGTCGGCGAAGCCCCACGGCGGGTTCATCACCAGGACCCCACACCCGTGCAGGATGCCGCCCTGCGGCAATGGTGTCAGGCGCAGTTCGACGGTCAGCAGGCGGCGCAGGCCGGCCGTCTTGAGCTGGCGCTTCAGACCGGCCAGCGGCCCCTCGTCCTTGAGCGGGTACCACAGGGCATAGCAGCCGGTGGCGAAGCGGCGGTGGGCGTCGATGAGCGCTTTGGCCAGGCGCGTGAACTCGCGCGGATCCTCGTAGGGCGGGTCGATGAGTGCCAGGCCCCGGCGCTCGCGGGGGGGCAGGTAGGCCGCCAGTGCCTGGTAGCCGTCCTGCCGGGCCACCGTGCAGCGTTGCCGACCGCGCAGGCACTCGTCGAGCGCCGCATGTTCGAGCGGGTTGAGTTCGCAGGCGACCAGCCGGTCCTGGGGGCGGGCCAGCGCGGCGGCCAGCAGCGGCGATCCGGGGTAGTGATCGTGTTGCTGCGCCGCGGTGTCGGTGAGCGCGCCCAGAACCTCCAGGTAGTCGGTCAGGGCCGGTGGCAGGGAGCCCGTTGCCTCCCTGACAAGCTCGATGCCGGCGCGGTATTCGCCGGTTTTCTGAGCCGGCGGGCTGCGCAGGTCGTAGCGGCCGGCGCCGGCATGGGTGTCCAGATACAGCCAGGGGCTGTCCTTGCGCGACAGGCCGCGCAGCAGTGCCACCAGGCACACGTGCTTGACGACGTCGGCGAAATTGCCGGCGTGAAAGGCGTGACGGTAGTTCATTGCCGGCGGGCAGGTCGGGCGAGTGCGTCGACCCGCCCGCCCCGCATGTGCTGGTTACTTGCCGGATTCGATGTCCAGCAGTTCGATTTCGAACACCAGGGTCTGGTTGGGACCGATGGCGCGCCCGGCGCCCTCGGTGCCATAGGCCAGTTCCGGTGGCAGCACCACTTCCCACTTCGAGCCCTCGGGCATCAGTGCCAGGGCTTCCTGCCAGCCGGGAATGATCTGGTTGACCTGGAAGCTGACGGGCTCGCCGCGCGTGTAGGAGTTGTCGAACTCGGTGCCATCCGGCAGCGTGCCCCGATAGTTGACCTTGACGGTGTCGGTGGCCTTGGGCTTCGTGCCCTTGCCGGCGTCCAGCACGCGGTAGAGCAGGCCGGAATCGGTTTTCTTGACCCCGCTCTTCTTGGCGTAGTCGGCGCGGAACGCAGCGCCATCCTTGGAATTCTGGTCAGCCAACGCCTTGGCCTGGCCTTCCATGT
Organism: Immundisolibacter sp.; assembly: GCF_041625615.1. Classification (GTDB taxonomy): domain Bacteria; phylum Pseudomonadota; class Gammaproteobacteria; order Immundisolibacterales; family Immundisolibacteraceae; genus Immundisolibacter. The sequence goes on from NZ_JBFJTF010000039.1 coordinate 16,247, forward strand.
CCGAGCGCAGCTTGTCCAGGGCGGCCTGCAGGGCGGCCGGCTCGGCCGCCGGTTCCTTGCCGGCCAGGGCATCCTGAACACCCTGCGCGGCGGCGGCCGGATCCAGGGTCAGGCCATCACGCTTTGCGTTGGCGCCGAACTGGTAGCCGATGGCGTAGGCCGCCTTCTGGGCGTCTGTGTCGAGTCCGGCGGCTGTGATGGCGGGCGACACGAGGGTGAGCAGGGCCACTGGCAGGGCGATACGAAGCATGGCGATCTCGGTAGGCGGTGGAGGAAGCGCGACGCATTCAGGCGCGGCGGGTCATGATCCCACACTATGGCTTGTTCAGTGTGGCCGCGGCGCGCTATAAACCGAACGATTGGTAATGCAGGCGACGCGCGGTGGCTGTGGTGCGTCGTGCGCGCGGCGGCGTGCTGCAGGGGCGCGCTGTGTGTTTGCTCGCCGCCGATGGCAGCGACGCAGGCCGGTTCGATGCTATCTGCCTCGGGAGGGTTGGGTAGGCGCGCGGTTGACAATCATTCGCATCTGTAATGGAATGCAACTCAGGACTAGGCTGTGTGCCGGGGGTGCCAGACCCATGTACGTGTGTGTGTGTCACGGTGTGACCGATCGAGCCATAGCGCAGGCGGCGCAGGAAGGCGCGTGCAGTTTGGGCGAGCTGGCGCAGAGCCTGCGCGTGGCCACCTGCTGTGGAAAGTGTGCGGAGCTGGCGCAAAGCCTGCTCAAGGCGGCCGACCAGGCGACGCCGGAGGCACCGGCATGGCTGGCGGGCGTGACCTGACGCGGCCGGGAAGGCACAGTTGAATCAAGGGGGCGTTTTGCCCCCTTTTTTTGTTGTCGCTGCGATGTCGGGATCGGGTCGCCGCGTGCGCCGGGCGAACGGTGCCGAGTGCCTATAATGGCCAGTCCCCCACGCCAGCCTGGAGAACTGTCCGATGAAAGGCGACGCCAAAGTCATCGATTACCTGAACCGCGTCCTCAAGAACGAGCTGACTGCCATCAACCAATACTTTCTGCACGCCCGCATGGCGGAAAACTGGGGTCTGGAGCGGCTCAACAAAAAGGAATACGAGGAATCCATCGACGAGATGAAGCACGCCGATGCGTTGATCAAGCGCGTGCTGTTTCTCGACGGGCTGCCCAACCTGCAGGACCTGGGCAAGCTGTACATCGGCGAGAACGTCAAGGAGCTGCTCGAATGCGACCTGCGCCTGGAGCGCGAGGCCATGCCGGTGCTTCGTGAGGGTATCGGGTACTGCGAGCAGGTGAACGACTACATCAGCCGGGAGCTGCTCGAGGACATCCTGGAAAGTGAGGAAGAGCACGTCGACTGGCTGGAAACCCAGCTGGCGCTGCTCGACAAGCTGGGTGAGCAGAACTACCTGCAGTCGATGATGCATGGCTGAGCCCGTTGCCATGCCTGTGCCGGAGGCATTGTTCGCGTCGCTGCGGGTCGGTGGTGTGGAGTTGCCCAACCGCATCGCCATGGCGCCCATGACGCGTTCGTTCTGTGGCCCGCAGGGTGTGCCGGACGCCGCCGTGGCGCGTTACTAC
>NZ_JBFJTF010000040.1:0-17729 GCF_041625615.1 Immundisolibacter sp.
GATCTGTGCGCCGGCCTCGATCACCGCACCGGCCTCGATGCGCACGTCGGCGCCCAGCCGGGCATCCGGGTGCACACTGGCCTGCGGATGGCGCTGTGAGGGCAGGGAAGGCGCCGGATGCAGCGCGGCGGCCGCCCGGGCGAAAGTCAGGTACGGGTTGTCGGACAACAGCACCGCACCCGCGAACAGGGCGCGGTCGGCCGGCGCCAGCACCACGGCGCCGGCATCGGACCCGGCCAGCTGCCCCCGATAGCGGCGGTTGGCAAAAAAACTGAGCTGCTGCGGCCCAGCCTTGGCCAGGGTGGCGACGCCACTCAGCTCGCAGTCACCATCGCCGTCGTAGGCGACGCCCAGCAGCGCCGCCAGCTCACGTAGCTGCACCGGATCCGCGGCGCGCTTACCGTGCCGGGTTCTTGAGCAGCGCCAACACCTGGTCGGTCACGTTCAGCCCGTCGCTGGCATAGATCACGCCTTCGTACAGGATCAGGTCGTAGCCGCCCGACTTGGCGAATTTCTCCACCGCCGTCAGCAGCTGCTCGCGCAGCTTGCCGACCTCTTCCGACTGGCGAATGCGCAGGTCGTCCTGGAACTCGTCCTGGGCGTGCTTGAGTTCGCGACGGCCGTCGATGATCTCGCGTTCCTTGGCCTTGCGCTGTTCCTCGCTGAGCATCAAGCCGTTCTTGCTCAGGTCCTGCTCCATCTGCTCCAGCCGCTTGGCCCGAGACTCCAGCTGCTGGCGGCGCGGCGTGAATTCGTCGCGCAGCTTCTTTTGCACCGCCTCGGCCTGAGGCGAAGCCTGCAACAGCGCCGATGCATTGACGTACCCAACCTTCAGGTCCGCCGCCGCCAGCGCCGGCGCCAGCAGCAGGCTCCCCAACAGGCCCAAGGCCCAAAGCCGCATGCTCTTCATCGTCAGGTTTCTCCGTGAAAGACGTGAGAAGTAAACAAACTCAGAAACCGGCGCCCAGACTGAACTGGAAGCGCTGGGTCTCGTCCTGTGGCCCCTCGTTGAAGGGCTGTGCGATGGCGATGGAAATGGCCCCGAACGGGGAAATCCAAACCGCTGCCATGCCGGTCGAATAACGCAATTCGCCCACCTTGAGCGAGTCGTCCGGGCCGAACACGTTGCCGGCATCGGCAAACACCGACAACCGGAAATTCTTGCTCTGCTGTTCCATGAACGGCACCGGGAAGAACAGCTCGCTGCGCGCCAGAATCAAACGATCACCGCCGAACGGATCACCGTCGGAATCGGTGAAGGCGCTGAAGGTACGCGGACCGAGGGTGTTGTCCTTGAACCCGCGCAGGGTGCGGAAACCACCGGCGAAGAAGTTTTCGAAAAACGACAAGGCGGTGGTGTCGCCGTACCCGTCGCCATACCCCAGGGTACCGCTGACCATCAGGCTGACGGTGTCGCTGAACGGGAAATAGTGCTGTTCGGTGAAGTTCAGCTTGTAGAACTGGAGATCGCCGAGCGGGGCGGCAATCTCACCCGACAGCCGACGCAAGGCGCCCCGGTCCGGGAAAATGGCGCGGTTGCGGGTATCGCGGGCCAGGCTCAGGTTGAGCTTGAAGATGTTGTAGCTGTCGCCGTTGTCGGCGATGAAGTCCAGCACGTCCTGCGATGTGAAATCGCCGGTGCCGATCTTGGTGTTCTCGAACGCCAGCCCGAATCCGAACGCGCTGAACTCGGACAGCGGCACGTTGTAGCCCCAGGAGCCGCCGAACGAGTCGGTGTCGTACTCGGTCAGGTTGGCATCGGCCGCGTCGGTGGTGCGCAGGAACGCGCTGACCGAACGGCTGACACCGTCCACCGTGGCATAGGGGTTGGTGTGCGCGACGCTGTAGACGCGCGCATAGTCACTGTTCGAGAAGTTGACACTGACGCTGTCGCCCGTGCCCAGGAAATTGTTCTGCGTCACGGCGGCGTTCAGCAGCAGGCCGCTGCCCTGGCCGAAGCCGACGCCCGCCGAGATCGAGCCCGACGCCCGTTCCTTGACCGTGAAATTGACGTCCACCTGGTCCGGACTGCCGGGCACCGCCGGCGTCTCGACCGTGACGTCCTCGAAGAAGCCGAGCCGCTCCAGGCGCACCCGCGACCGTTCCACCGCCGCCGACGAGAACGTGGCCGACTCCATCTGCCGCATCTCGCGCCGCATCACCTCGTCCGCGGTCTTCTGGTTGCCGGCGAAACTGATGCGCCGCACGTAGGCGCGCTTGCCCGGGTCGACGAAGAACGTCAGCTTGGTGGACGCCTTCTCCGTGTCCACCTCGGGCAGGCCGTTGACGTTGGCGAAGGCATAGCCGGCCTCGCCCAGGCGCTCGGAGATGGCGTCGCTGGTCTCGGTCATGGCCTTGCGCGAGAACACGTCACCCGGACGCAGCGTGACCAGTCTGACCAGCTCCTCCGGCTCGACCACCAGGTTGCCGGACAGCTTGACCTCGTCGACGGTGTACTGCTGCCCCTCGTCGACGTTGATGGTGATGTAGATCTCGCGCTTGTCCGGGGTGATGGCCACCTGGGTCGAGGTGATGTCGAAGTCCAGGTAGCCGCGATCCAGGTAGTAGGCGTGCAGCTTCTCCAGATCGCCGGCCAGTTTCTGGCGCGAGTACTTGTCGTTGCCAGTGATGAAGCTGAGCAGATTCGGCGTCGACAACTCGAAGGCATTGCGCAGGGTGTCGTCGTCGAACACCTGGTTGCCGACGATGTTGATCTGACGGATACGCGCGACGTCGCCTTCGGAGATGACGATGTCGATGCGCACGCGGTTACGCGGCAGGTCGGCGACCTCGGTCTCCACATCCATACCGTACTTGCCGTTGGCGAAGTACTGGCGCTGCAATTCCTGGCGCAGCTGATCCAGGGCCGACGGAACGAATACCCGGCCAACCGCCAGTCCGGCCTCGCGCAGGCCTTTTTGCAGGTCCTCGGTCTTGATGTCCTTGTTGCCGGTGATGTTCAGCTCGGCAATCGACGGGCGTTCGACCACATCGATCACCAGCACATCGCCATCGCGCCCCAGCTGCACGTCGCTGAAGAACTCGGTCTGGAACAGCGCGCGGATGACATCGCTCGAGCGCTGCGGATCGAACCGGTCGCCGACGCGCACCGGCAGCGCGATCAATACCGCGCCGGGCGAGATGCGCTGCAGGCCATTGAGACGAATGTCCTCGACCACGAAGCCGTCCGCGTCCACGGCGCGCACTGTGGACGGCACCAAAGACAGGCACAGCACGAGGGCCAGCACGCAGCGGGACAGTAAGCGCAGGGACTCGGACAACAAAGCGTCACCGGGCAGGCCGCAGCCCGCGATCAGGGTCTAAAACAGGAGTCGTGTTATGTCGTTGTAGAACGCCAACACGGTCAGTGCCAGCAGGGCGGCCAGGCCAATCTGCTGGCCGACGGCACGAAACCGCTCGGGCAGCGGCCGCCCGCGCACCCATTCGGCGAAATAGTACAGCAAGTGTCCACCGTCCAGAACCGGCACCGGCAGCAGATTCAGCAGCCCCAGCGACAGGCTGACCAGACCCAGAAACGACAGGAACTGGGCCACCCCGAGACGCGCGCTGTAGCCGGCGAACTCGGCAATCGACAGCGGCCCGCTCACGTTGCGACTGGAGGCCTCGCCGGTGAGCATGCGCCAGACCATCTGGCCGGTCAGGGCGGTCATGTCGCGCAGTTTCCCCAGCCCCTGCCCGGCCGCCGCCAGCGGGCCGTAATGCAGACGCACGAAGTAGTCGTCGATGGCGACCTGCGGCCGCGCCGCGGCCACGCCAACCTGGCCGATGCGCCGACCATCCTGCTCCACGGCGCGCGGCGTCACGGTCAGCTCCAGCACCTGCCCACCGCGACGCAGGCGCACCTGCAGCGGTTGCTGCGCACTGGCCTGCACCCGCTGCACCCAGTCGCCCCAGTCGGCCAGTGGCTCACCGTCGACGCTGAGCAGCAGATCGTCCGCTTGCAGGCCGGCCGCGGCGGCCGCCCCATCGGGCATCACCTCACCGATCCGCGGTTCGATGTGCGGAGCCCGCCACCGCAGGCCCACCCGGCGCATGACGTCCGGATCCTCGGCCCGATAGTCCAGCCCGGACAGATCGAGCGTGCGCGCCTGATGCCCCCCGGCCGCCGACGTCACGCCAACGTCCACTGTCCGGCCATCCAGTGCCGCCGGCATCAACGCCAGAGTGGCGTCTTCCCAGCTGCGCACCGGCCGGCCGCCGACCGCCTCGATGCTGTCTCCCGCCGCAAACCCGGCCACGGCCGCCGGCGTGTCGGGCAACACCTCGCCCACCAGTGGCCGCTGTCCCTGGATACCGACCATGAACATGACCCAGTAGAACAGCCAGGCCAGCAGCAGATTGGCCAGCGGCCCGGCCACCACCACGGCCATGCGCGCCCATACCGGTTTGCGGTTGAACGCCCGGTGCTGCTCGTCGTCGGCGACCGGCGCCTCGGCCTCGTCCAGCATCTTCACGTAGCCGCCCAGCGGCAGGGCGGCAATCACGAACTCCGTGCCGTGACGATCCACGCGGCGCCACAGCGGCCGGCCGAAGCCAACCGAGAACCGCAACACCTTCACGCCGACCCGGCGTGCGACCCAGAAGTGACCGAACTCGTGCACGCTCACCAGCACGCCGATGGCCACCACGAACGCACCCACCGACCACAGCACACCGCCCATCACGCTGCCACCCGCGCCTGTGCCGCCTGACGCGCCGCCCGATCGGCCGCCAGCACGGTCTCCAACGCATCCGCCGCCTGACCCGGCACGGCGTCCAGGACCGCCTGCACCGTCGGTGCGATGGCGCCGAAAGCCAGCCGGCCGTCCAGGAACGCCGCCACCGCGACCTCGTTGGCCGCGTTCAGGATGGTGCTGGCGGTGCCGCCGGCCTCCAGTGCCCGATAGGCCAGATCAAGACACGGAAACCGCGCGCGGTCTGGCGGCTCGAAATCGAGCCGGGCGGTTTCGAACAGGTCCAGCGTGCGCGCTCCCGACGGCAGGCGCTCGGGCCAGGCCAGGGCATGGGCGATCGGCACCCGCATGTCCGGGCTGCCGAGCTGAGCCAGCAACGAACCGTCGACGAACTCCACCAGCGAATGCACCACGCTTTGCGGATGAATCACCACCTGCACCGCCGGCGCCGGCAGATTGAACAGCCAGGCGGTCTCGATCACCTCGAGCCCCTTGTTCATGAGCGTGGCCGAGTCGACCGAAATCTTGCGCCCCATCACCCAGCGCGGATGGGCACAGGCCTGATCCGGGGTCGCGGTGGCCATGAGCGACAAGGGGGTGCGCAGAAACGGGCCACCGGAGGCGGTCAGCAGCAACCGCTGCACCCCATGCCCGGCCGCCGGTTCGCCACAGCGATAGCCCGGCAGGCACTGGAACATGGCATTGGTCTCACTGTCGATGGGAATCAAGGTCGCACCGCCGCGCTGCACCGCCGCCATGAACAGCGCACCCGCCATCACCAGCGCCTCCTTGTTGGCGAGCAACAGAACCTTGCCCGCCTCCGCCGCCGCCAGGGACGATTCGAGCCCGGCCGCGCCGACGATGCCGGCCACCACCACATCCACGTCCGGCCCGCGCACCACCTCGGCCAACGCCTGACTGCCGACCAACACCCGCGTCGGACCGCCATCAAGGGCACGGCGCACCTCGGCCGCTGCCTCGGGGTCGGCCAGCACGGCCACCGCCGGCTGAAAGCGCCGACAGATGTCGAGCATGCGTTTCACGTTGCGGCGTGCCGCCACCACCTGCAACCGATAGCGATCCGGATGCAGTGCCAGCACCGACAGCGTGCTGTCGCCGATGGATCCGGTGGCACCCAGCAGGGCGATGTTGCGCACGGCTCAGCCCCCGACCAACGACGGTGCCAGCAGCGCGAACAGCGGCGCGGCGGCGATGAGCGCATCGATGCGATCGAGCGCACCGCCGTGCCCGGGCAACAGCTGCCCGCTGTCCTTGACGCCGGCACGGCGCTTGAAGACGCTCTCGGTCAGGTCGCCGACCACCGACAACGCGGCACACAGTGCGGCCAGGGTTCCCAGCGCCAGCACCTGCACCGCGTCCAGACGCCAGATCGCGCCGGCCAGCAACCCCACCAGCACCGCGCCGGCGAGACCGCCGTACAGCCCGGCCAGTGTCTTGCCGGGGCTGACCTGCGGACACAAGCGGCGACGACCATAGCGACGGCCGACCAGGTAAGCGACGCTATCAGCCACCCACACCAGGGCCAGACACACCAGCAGCAGCGAGCGGTCGATCTGCGCCAGGCGCACCAGGGCCGACCAGGCGGCGGCCAGGGCCAGCACGATGATGGCCGCCTGCACCAGCGGTCGCTGCAACACGGACGGCACCGCCGGGTAACGGACCACCAGCACCAGCGCCAGCAACCAGCCCACCAATGCCAGCGACCACAACACGGAACCCAGCGCGGGCGGCAACACGTACGTGGCGGCCAGCAACGCGCCGAGCGCCAACAGCACCCCGCCGCGCCACGCGCCATCCAGGCCCGGGCACAGCTGCCCCCACTCCCAGGCGGCACGCAAGGCGATCAACGCCAAAACGCCGGCCAGCCACGGCAGGTCGCCGTACCACACCAGCGCCAGTGCCAGAACGAGCAAGGCCAGTGCCGTCAGCAGCCGCGTTCTAGGCACCGGCGACACCGAGCCCGTTGCACTGCACCTGGTCACCGGTGCGGCCGAAACGCCGCTCACGCCCGGCGTACCAGGCCAGGGCCTCGCCAAGCGCCTCGACATCGAAATCCGGCCACAGCGCGTCGGCAAAATACAGTTCCGCATAGGCGGCCTGCCAGAGCAGAAAGTTGCTGATGCGACGCTCACCACCGGTGCGTACCAGCAGGTCCACCGGCGGCGCGTCGGCGGTCGACAGGCGGGCGGCGAACGACTGCTCGTCGAGGTCAGCCGCGTCCAGGCGCCCGGCGGCGGCCTCGGCGACACATGCACGCGCCGCCTGCAGAATGTCCCAGCGCCCGCCGTAATTGGCCGCCACCATCAACCGCAAGCCCTCACCGCTGGCCGTGCTGGCCTCCACGCGGGCGATGTCCGCCCTCAATGAGGCCGGCAAACCGGTGCGATCGCCGATGACGGTCAGCCGCACACCATGTTCGCGCAAACGCGCTTCCTCCTCGCGCAGCGCGCGCGAGAACAACCGCATCAGCAGCGACACCTCGTCCGCCGGACGCAACCAGTTCTCGCTGCTGAAGGCAAACAGTGTCAGATATTCGATGCCCTGGCTGGCGCAGGCCTCAACGATGCGGCGCACCACGCGGGCACCCGCCCGGTGCCCGGCAACCCGGGGCAAGTGACGCCGACGCGCCCAGCGCCCGTTGCCGTCCATGATGATGGCGACGTGCCGGGGCTGCTGACCGAGCGCGGGCGTCGTCATGGCGCCCGCTCAGACCTCCAGCAGGTCCGCTTCCTTGGCGGCCAGCAGGCTCTCCACCTCGGCCACGAAGCGGTCGGTCAGTTTCTGCACCTCGGCCTGGGCCCGAGTCTCGTCATCGGCCGAGATCAGCTTTTCCTTCTCCAACTCCTTGAGCGAGTTGTTGGCGTCGCGGCGCACGTTGCGGATAGCCACCCGGCACGCCTCGCCCTCGGCACGGACGACACGAATCAGGTCCTTGCGCCGTTGCTCGGTCAGCGCCGGCAGCGGCACGCGGATGACCATGCCCGCGGTCGACGGATTCAGGCCCAGGTCGGACTCGCGAATGGCCTTGTCGATGGCGGCCACGGTGCCCTTGTCGAACGGCGACACCAGCAGCGTACGCGCGTCCTCGGCGCTGATGTTGGCCAGCTGGCGCAACGGCGTGTCGGCACCGTAATAGTTCACGTGCACCTGATCCAGCAGCCCCGGATGGGCCCGGCCGGCGCGGATCTTCTTCAACTCTTCCTGCAAGGCATGGACGCTCTTGCTCATGCGCTGTTCGGCGTCCTTGCGCACGTCGTCGATCATCAGTTGCCTCCGCTCAAGCGTTTGCCGGCGCCATCAGGGTGCCGACCGACTCGCCGCGCACGATGCGCAGCAGCGCACCGCGACTGTTCATGTCGAACACCCGCACCGGCAGTGCATGTTCCCGCGCCAGGGCCACTGCCGTGGCGTCCATGACGCCCAGGTGGCGCGACAGCACCTCGTCGTAATCCAGCCGCTCGTACCGGTGCGCGTCCGGGTTGCGCAGGGGATCGGCGTCGTATACGCCGTCGACCTTGGTTGATTTCAGCAGCAAGCTGGCACCGATGTCGATGGCACGCAGGCAAGCCGCCGTATCGGTCGTGAAATAGGGGTTGCCGATACCGCCCGCGCACAGCACCACCCGCCCGGCATCCAGGTGCGCCAGCGCCTTGGAACGGACGTACGCCTCGGCCACCCCGGTCACGGCCAGCGCCGACAGCACCCGTGCCGGAATGCCGGCCGCCTGCAGCACCTCGTGCAGGGCCAGCGCGTTCATCACCGTCGCCAGCATGCCGATGTAGTCGGCCGTGGCGCGGTCAGCGCCATCGGCTGCCGCCGGCAGGCCGCGGAACAGGTTGCCGCCACCAACCACCAGCCCGACCTGCACGCCGGCGGCGAGCACCGGCTTAAGTTCCTCGGCCACCGCCTGCATGGCAGTGCGGTCGAAGCCGTGGGGCTTGCCACCGGCCAGGGCCTCGCCGCTCAGCTTGAGCAGGACTCGGCGGTACGTCGGCGCCGCAGCGGCCATGACAGAATCAGCCCCGGGCTTGCTTCATCACTTCGGCGACGAAGTCGTCAGCCTGTTTCTCGATGCCCTCGCCCACCTCCAGGCGATCGAAGGCAACCACCCGCGCACCGGCCTTCTTCAGCAGCTGCTCCACGGTCACATCCGGGTCCTTGATGAACGCCTGGCCGAGCAAGGTCACCTCGGCGGCGTACTTGCGCAGACGCCCCTCGACCATCTTCGCGCGGATCTCCTCCGGCTTGCCGGATTCGGCCGCCTGGGCGTCGTAGATTTCCTTTTCACGGGCCAGCACATCGGCCGGAATCTGTTCGGCCGACACGCACAACGGCCGGCTGGCCGCGATGTGCATGGCGATGTCGCGGGCCAGGTCGGCATCGCCGCCCTCAAGCTCCACCAGCACGCCAATACGGCTGCCGTGCACATAGCTGCCGAGCAGCCCCGCGGACTGGCGGCGCACAAAACGACGCACCCGGATGTTCTCACCGATCTTGGCCACCAGCTGCTGGCGCGCCTGCTCAACGGTACCACCGTCCATCGTGAGGCCGGACAGCTGCTCGATATCGGCCGGACCGTGCTCGAGCACCAGTTGGCCCACCACATCGGCAAACGCCAGGAAATTGTCGTCCTTGGCCACGAAGTCGGTTTCCGAGTTGACCTCGGTCAGCGCCATGCTGCGACCGTCGGCGCCGACGGTCAGGATGATGGCGCCGTCGGCAGCGGTGCGTCCGGCCTTCTTGTCGGCGCGTGCGGCGCCGGCCTTGCGAACCAGGTCGATGGCCGCCTCGATGTCGCCACCGGCCTCGGTCAGCGCCTTCTTGCATTCCATCATGCCGAGCCCGGTACGCTCGCGCATTTCCTTGACCAGCGATGCCGATATGTTCATCTGAATTACCCTCTCAACGCACCGCGCCGGCCGGGCGCGGAACAAAAAAAGAGGGGTCGAACCCCTCTTAGAAAATTGAAAAATGGGCGCGTGCCGGATCACCAGGCCGCGCCACCGCTGTCCCCTCAGCCGGCCTCGACGACCTCGACAAACTCGTCACCGCCACCGGCGGCGAGGGCGGTGTGGCCGTTCTGGATGGCCTCCGCCGCCTGACCCAGGTACAGGTCGATGGCCCGGATGGAGTCATCGTTGCCGGGAATCACGTAGTCCACCTTCTCCGGCCGGTTGTTGGTGTCGACCACCGCGATCACCGGAATGCCGAGCCGGTTGGCCTCCTCGACCGCAATGTGCTCGTAACCGGTGTCGATGACGAACAACGCATCGGGCATGCCCTTCAGGTTGCGAATGCCGCCGACACTGCGCAGCAACTTCTCGCGCTCGCGGTTCAGCAACTGGATTTCGCGCTTGGTCAAGTCGCCCGGCTTGGCCACCTCAAGACGCGTCTCGAGATCGATCAGGCGATCCACCGACTTGCGCACCGTGCGGTAATTGGTCAGCAGGCCGCCCAGCCAGCGGTGATTGATGTACGGCATGCCGCAGGCGCCGGCGTGCTGCTCGACCAGCTTGCGCGCCTGGCGCTTGGTGCCGACGAACAGCACCGTGCCGCCGCGGGCGGCGATCTTGCCCAGGGCGTTCATGGCATCGCGCAGCATGGGCAGGCTGCGTTCGAGGTTGATGATGTGGATGTTCTGGCGCGCCCCGTAGATATAGGGGGCCATGGCCGGCGACCAGTAGCGGGTCTGATGACCGAAATGGACGCCTGCGTCCAGCAGGTCGCGCATGGAAACTCCAGCCATAAGCCAAAATGCTCCGCAGAAATTCGGTGAGGTTTTACCGTTGCACAATAGGCCACGGTCGGGCAGCGGCCCGAAGCCAAGGGCGCGATTTATAGCATCGTTCGCCGCCAGCGACAATCGTTCGGTTTACCGGCGCGGCGGGCGGCTGCTACATTTTGTCGCCTTTACCCCCGCAGCCGCCCCCACCGGCAGCCCGTCCGAGGCCGATGACCGTCTCCATCAAGTCCCCCGAAGAGCTCGACGCCCTGCGCGTGGCCGGCCGTCTGGCCGCGCAGCTGCTCGAGATGATCGGCCCGCACGTGCGCGCGGGCGTCACCACCGACGCGTTGAACGACCTGTGCGAGCAGCACACCACCGAGGTGTTGCACAGCCGCTCGGCACCGCTGGGCTACCACGGCTTCCCGAAGTCGATCTGCACCTCGGTCAACCACGTGGTCTGCCACGGCATTCCCAACGACAAGCCGCTGAAGAAGGGCGACATCGTCAACATCGACGTCACCGTCATCAAGGACGATTTCCACGGCGACACCAGCGCCATGTTCTACGTGGGCGAGCCGTCCATCCAGGCACGGCGCCTGTGCGAGACCTGTTACGAGGCGCTGTGGGTCGGTATCCGCATGGTGCGCCCGGGCATGCGCCTGGGCGATCTGGGTCACGCCATCCAGACCTACGCCGAGGGACACAGCTATTCGGTGGTTCGCGAGTACTGCGGGCACGGCATCGGCCGCCAGTTTCATGAAGAGCCGCAGGTGCTGCACTACGGCATCCCGGGTACCGGCCTGGTCCTGGAGCCGGGCATGGTGTTCACCATCGAGCCGATGCTCAACGCCGGCAAGCGCCACGTGAAGCTCCTGCCCGACGGCTGGACCGTCGTCACCAAGGACCGCAGCCTGTCCGCGCAATGGGAGCACATGGTGGCGGTCACCGAAGACGGCGTCGAGGTGCTCACCCTGCGCGAGGGTGAGACGCCGCCGTGAACGCGCCGGACGCGCCGTTGTTCGACGCGCCGGCGGTCGGGCAGTACCTGGACCAAGCCGGCGTCACGCCTGCCAGCTGCCGCCGGGCACGCCAGCAGTTTGGCGACCGTCTGCGCGCGTACTATGACCGCCAGCCGGCCGGCACGCCGATCGTGCAGGCCCGCACCGCGTTCGTCGACCTGCTGCTGCGCCGCATCTGGGCAACCCAGATGGGCGACGTGCCGGGCGCCGAGCGCCTGGCGCTGGTGGCGGTCGGCGGCTACGGCCGCGGCGAACTGCACGCCTGCTCGGACGTCGACATTCTGGTGCTCGCGCCGCGTGCCGGCGACGTGAATCGCGTATCCGAAGCGCTGACCGGGTTCATCACCTTTCTGTACGACACCGGACTCGACATCGGCGCCAGCGTGCGCAGCCTGCGTCAATGCGTGGACGAAGGCCGGCGCGATGTCACCATCGCCACGGCGCTGCTCGAGGCCCGTCTGCTGGCCGGCAGCGAAACCCTGTTCGAGCAGCTCAGCCGACGCACCGGCCCGGACAAGATGTGGCCGACCCGCAAGTTCATGGCCGCCAAGCTGGCAGAGCAGCACGTGCGCTACGGCAAGTTCGACGCCACCGCCTACAAGCTCGAGCCGAATGTGAAGGAAAGCCCGGGCGGGCTGCGCGACATCCACACCATCGGCTGGGTGGCCAAGCGCCACTTCGGCGCGCGCACCCTGCACGAGCTGGTCGAGCACGATTTCCTGGAGCCGGACGAGTACCGGCAGTTGGTCGAGGGCCAGGAGTTCCTGTCCGAAGTGCGCAACGGCCTGCACCTGCTGACCGGGCGCAAGCACGACCACCTGCTGTTCGACCAGCAACGCGAGCTGGCCCGCCGCTTCGGCTACCAGGACACGGCGGGCAGCCTGGCCGTCGAGCAGTTCATGAAGCGCTACTACGGCACCGTCAAGGGCCTGTCGCGTCTGAACGAGATGCTGCTGCAGCATTTCGAGGAAGAGATCCTGCTGGCCCGCCGCAGCGACCGCGCCACCCCGCTGAACAGCCGCTTCCAGCTGCGCAAGGATTTCATCGAGGTGCGCAACGCCCAGGTGTTCCGCCGGTATCCGTTCGCCCTGCTGGAGCTGTTCCTGCTGCTGCAGCAGCACCGCCGCCACGTGCGCGGCGTGCGCGCCGGCACCGTGCGCCTGATCCGCAAGCACCTGCACCTGATCGACGACGCCTTTCGCGCCGACCTGCGCTGCACCAGCCTGTTCATGGAGATCATCCGCCAGCCGCACGGCATCGGCCACGAGCTGCAACGCATGCACCGCTACGGCGTACTGGCCCGCTACATTCCCGCCTTCGGGCGGGTACTGGGGCAGATGCAGCACGACCTGTTCCACGTCTACACGGTCGATGAACACAGCCTGTTCGTACTGCGCAACACCCGCAGCTACGCCTTCCCGGAAGAAAACATCCCGGCCCTGGAACTCGGCTACCAGATCTTCCCGCGCATCCCCAAGCCGGAGCTGCTGTACCTGGCGGCGCTGTTCCACGACGTCGCCAAGGGCCGCGGCGGCGACCATTCGGTACTCGGCGAAAGCGAGGCCCACGCGTTCTGCCGCCTGCACCGGTTGTCCGAGTTCGACAGCCGGCTGGTCGCCTGGCTGGTGCGCCACCACCTGCTGATGAGCTCGGTCTCGCAGCGCCAGGACATCGGCGACCCCGATGTGATCCGCGCCTTCGCCGCCACGGTCGGCGACCAGGTGCACCTGGACTACCTGTACCTGCTGACCGTGGCCGACATGCGCGGCACCGGCCCCACGGTATGGAACTCCTGGAAGGGCTCCCTGCTGACGGCGCTGTACCTGGCCACGCGGCGCGCGCTGCGACGCGGCCTTGGCAGCCCTATCGACGCCCACGAACAGGCGCTCGACATCCGCCACCGGGCCGCGGAGCTGCTGCCGGCCGAACAGGTGGATCCGCGCGAGTGCGAGCGTTTCTGGGAACGCCTGGACGACGACTACTTCCTGCGCTTCACGGCCGAGGAAATCGCCTGGCACGCCAAGCACATCCTGCGCGCGCGCAGCGCCGCCCCGGCGGTGGTGGCCACGCGCGACTTCCCGGACCGTGGCAGCACCGGCGTGATGGTCTACACGCGCGACCGCAAGTACCTGTTCGCCGCCATCACCTCCACCCTGGACCGGCTGGCGCTGGACATCGTCGACGCCCGCATCTACACCAGCCGAGACGGCTACGCGCTGGACGCCTTCCTGGTCACCGACATCAACGGCAACCCGGTGTCGAACCCGGCGGCCCGGCGCGAAATCCGCGCCGCGCTGCGCCGTGCGCTGCAGGAAGACCCGCTGTCCCTGAAACCCGGCGGACGGCGCGTCAGCCGCCAGCACAAGGCCTTTCACGTCACCACCGAAGTCTCCTTCGCCACCGACCTGAGCCGCGACCGCACGGTGGTCGAACTGATCTGCAAGGACCGGCCGGGCCTGCTGTCGCAGGTCGCCCAGGCATTCGCCGAGGCCGGCCTGGTGCTGCAGAACGCGCGCGTCAACACCTACGGCGAACGGGCCGAGGACGCCTTTTTCATCACCGATGCCGCCGGCCACGCGGTCACCGACGCCGAACGCCTGAACGCGCTGCGCGAAGACCTGATACGGCGCCTGGGTCAGGAACTGCCGCCCGGCCTTTGAACGACGCCGCATGAATCCCGGTTTCGACGCCCTTCAGCCGTACCCGTTCGAGCGCCTGCGCGCCCTGCTGGCCGACAGCACGCCGCCGGCCGGCCTGCCGCTGGTGGATCTTTCCATCGGCGAGCCGCGCCACGCACCGCCGGCACTCATACGCGAGACCCTGATCGCCCACCTGGACGGTCTCGGCCGCTACCCGAAGACCGCCGGCTCCGACGCACTGCGCGCCGCCATCGCCGACTGGCTGGTGCGGCGTCACGGCCTGCCGGCCGGCGCCGTCGACCCGGCCCGTCAGGTGCTGCCGGTCAGCGGCACGCGCGAGGCGCTGTTCGCCATCGCCCAATGCCTGGTCGACCGCGCCCCCGCGGCCCGCGTGGCCATGCCCAACCCCTTCTATCAGATCTACGAGGGCGCGGCCGTGCTGGCCGGCGCCACGCCGCTGTACCTGCCCTGCCAGCCGGCCAGCGGGCAGCCGGACTTCGACGCCGTGCCGGCCAGCGCCTGGCGCGACGTGCAACTGCTGTACGTATGCTCGCCGCACAACCCGACCGGCGGGGTACTGGACCTCGAGCAGCTCAAACGCCTGGTCGAACTCGCGCACCGGCACGATTTCGTCATCGCCGCCGACGAGTGCTACTCCGAAATCTATCCCGACGACCTCGCACCACCGCCGGGCATCCTGGCCGCCTGCCGGGCGCTCGGCCTCGACGACTTCACCCGCTGCCTCGCCTTCCAGAGCCTGTCCAAGCGTTCGAGCGTGCCGGGCCTGCGCTCGGGCTTCGTGGCCGGCGACGCGGCCCTGATCGGGCGTTTCCTGCGCTACCGCACCTACCACGGCTGCGCCTTGCCGGAACACGTGCAGGCGGCCAGCGCCGCCGCCTGGAGCGATGAGCAGCACGTGCACGACAGCCGGGCCCTGTACCGGCACAAGATGAACGTCGCCGTGGACACCCTCGCCGGCCGCGTGGCACGGCCGGACGGCGGCTTTTGCCTGTGGCTGCCGGTACCCGGCGGCGATGACCTGGCCTTCGCCCGACACCTGTATGCCGACGCCGGCCTGCGCGTGCTGCCGGGCAGCTACCTGGCGCGCGCGCAGGACGGCCCGAACCCCGGCGCCGGTCACGTGCGCCTGGCACTGGTGGCCGAACCGGCGGCCTGCGCCGAGGCCATGACGCGCCTGGCGCAGCGGCTGAACGCCCCCCTCGATCGATAGACAAACACAAGGAAGCAAGCACCCCATGCAGGACCTGATCGACACCATCAACACCGCTTTCGAGGCGCGTGCCGACATCACCGCCGCCACCGTCAGCCCGGCCGTGCGCGAGGCGGTGGAACAGGCGCTGGCACTGCTGGACGCCGGCACCGCCCGCGTGGCCGAACCGACCGCCGCCGGCTGGCAGGTCAACGAATGGCTCAAGAAGGCCGTGCTGCTGTCGTTTCGCATTGCCGACAACGCGGTGCTGGACGGCGGTTTCCAGCCGTTCTTCGACAAGGTACCGACCAAGTTCGCCGGCTTCGGCCAGGCCGAGTTCGCCGCCCAGGGCGCGCGGGTGGTGCCGCCGGCCACGGTCCGCCGTGGCGCCTACATCGCCCCCGGCGTGGTGCTGATGCCCAGCTACGTCAACATCGGCGCCTTCGTCGACAGCGGCACCATGGTCGATACCTGGGCCACCGTCGGCTCATGCGCCCAGATCGGCAAGAACGTGCACCTGTCCGGCGGCGTCGGCATCGGCGGCGTGCTGGAACCGCTGCAGGCCGCGCCCACCATCATCGAGGACGACTGCTTCATCGGCGCCCGCTCGGAAGTGGTCGAGGGCGTGGTGGTGGAACGTGGCGCCGTGCTGTCGATGGGCGTGTTCATCGGCCAGAGCACCAAGATCTACAACCGCGAGACCGGCCAGATCACCTACGGCCGCGTGCCGGCCGGTGCCGTGGTGGTGCCGGGCAACCTGCCGGCCGCCGACGGCAGCCACAGCCTGTACTGCGCCGTCATCGTCAAGCAGGTGGACCTGCAGACGCGCGCCAAGGTGGGCATCAACGCCCTGCTGCGGGACTGATCCCGACGGCACCGAACCGTGTCGACGTTCCGTGTGCGTGCCCATGCGGCCGCACACGACACTCCAAAGACCCGGCCTACCGCTGCATCTCGTCCCCGGTGCGCAGCTCGTCGATGAACTGCGCCAGCGCCTCCAGGCGCAGCGTGGGATTGGTCAGTTCCAGCACCCATTGGCGGCGCGCCGGCGGCAGGGGCAGCAGTTCGGCGAGGCGAAAGCCGACCCAGGTGGCGTCCAGCAATTCCTGGGCACGGCCGAAATCGGGATCGTATTCCTCAAGCGCCTGCCGCAGCAGGTCGACCAGCGGACGGTGGCGTTCGGCGATACCGGTGACGGGCTCGGCCTCCAGCCGCAGCGCCTCGCCCAGCACCAGTTGATCGGCCCGCACGCGGCTGGCCACCACCTGCACGCGCTGCTCGCCACGCACCGTGATGTGCAGCATGCCGGCGGCGTCCTCGTCGTGGTCCTCGATCCTCGCCAGCGTGCCGACCGGGTGAAAGCGCGCCGCCTGGCCGGTCTCGCGACCCTCGCTGATCAGACATACGGCGAAGCCGCGCTGCTCGCGCAGGCACTCGCGCACCATGGCCAGATACCGCGGCTCGAAGATGCGCAGCGGCAGCAGGCCGCCCGGGTAGAGCACACTGCCGAGCGGAAACACCGGCAGGGTGAAGGTTTGCAGTTCTGGCACGTCAGATTCCCCCGGCCCTTGAAGTGGTCAACTGCTGCACGAGTTTTGCACGCACGCCACCGAAGGCGCCATTGCTCATGAGCAGAACGTGATCGCCGGGGCGCGCCACCGAGAGCGCCGCCACCAGCGTGTCGGCGTCACTGAAAAAGCCACCGCTGCGGGGCAGGTCGCGCAGCACCTCGTCGACGTCCCAGGCCAGCGGCTGGGCGCAGTGCAGCAGTGCCAGATCGGCATCGGCCAGCGCCGCTGCCAGGCCGGCCCGGTGGGCACCGGCGCGCATGGAGTTCGAGCGCAGATCCACCACCGCCAGGATGCGCGCGGCGCCGACCCGCCCGCGCAGTGCCGCCACGGTGGCGGCAATGGCCGTCGGATGGTGGGCGAAGTCGTCGTACACGGTGACGCCGCTTTCCTGCGCCACCACTTCCAGGCGCCGGCGCACGTTGCGAAAGCCGCCCAGCGCCGCCAGTCCCTGCGCCGGGCGCACGCCCACCTCGGCCGCGGCGGCCAGCGCCGCCAGGGCGTTGTGCAGGTTGTGCATGCCGGCCAGCGACCACTCGGCCACACCGACGGACTCGCCGGCCACGGTCAGCTCGAAACGGCTGGCATCCGGCGTCAGCGGCGTGGCCTGCCACTGCCCGCCGGGTCCAACACCGGTCACCGGCGTCCAGCAGCCGCGTTCGAGCACGCGCGTCAGGTTCGTGTCGGCGGCGTTGACGATCACCCGGCCGTTGCCCGGCACGGTGCGCAGCAGCTGGTGGAACTGCCACTCGATGGCGGCCAGGTCCGGGTAGATGTCGGCGTGGTCGAATTCCAGATTGTTCAGGATGGCGGTGCGCGGCCGGTAGTGCAGGAACTTGGCCCGCTTGTCGAA
>NZ_JBFJTF010000041.1:0-17687 GCF_041625615.1 Immundisolibacter sp.
CCCCCCGCGGCGATTCCGCGCCGGTGCGTGTGCACGCGTGTGGCGCGGGCACCGCCGGCGCGGTCTGTCGCTGTTATTCCGCCTGCGCGCCCAGCGCGTCCAGCGGCTCGGCGATTTCGGGCGGCAGCTGGTTATTGATGGCCACCGCGTACAGCACCACCAGCAGCGCCACCAGCACACCGCCGGTGATGGCCACCGCGCGGGTGCGCACATAGGCGCGCAGCGCCCGGAAGTTGAGCGCGATGTGCGCCACCATGGCCGCCACCATGACCAGGCCGAACAGCTTGTGCACCGGGTGCATCTGGATGGTGAACGAGGGCCTTTCGATGACAAACATCAAAAGGCCCGAGGTCGACATGGCAATGAACGACACGAACAGCGTGACGGCGACGAGCTTGTAGAACATGGCGGCGCAGCTTCCCTTGGATGGCGACAAAAACTGCGGCAGTTTACCCATGGACCCGGCAGCGGGGGCGACAGCGCCGGCCGGTCAGCGTGTACACTTGCCGGCCGCCGCCGGTCCCTGACCGGGCGGCGTTTTTTGTCTGGCGAAACGACTGATTACAAGCGGAGACTCGTGCCATGGGCATGGAAGATCGGGACGGCGTCATCTGGGTCGACGGGGAAATGGTCCCCTGGCGCGAGGCCAAGGTGCACGTGCTGACCCATTCCCTGCATTACGGCATGGGCGTATTCGAGGGCATGCGCGCCTACAAGACGGACCGCGGCCCGGCGCTGTTTCGCATGCCCGAGCACGTCGAGCGGATGTTCGCCTCGGCGCACATCCTGCAGATGCACATTCCGTTCACCCAGCAGCAGATCGCCGACGCCTGCGTGGCGGCCATTCGCGAGAACAGGCTGGAGGACGGCTACGTGCGTCCGCTGGCGTTCTACGGCTCCGAGGCCATGGGCGTGAGCGCGCCGAACCTGACCGTGCACGTCATCGTCGCGGCCTGGAAGTGGGGTGAGTACCTGGGCGACGGCGCGCTCGAGCGCGGCGTGCGCCTGCGTACCTCGTCCTACGCGCGGCACCACGTGAACGTCACCATGTGCCGCACCAAGGCCACCGGCAACTACATCAACTCCATGCTGGCGCTGCGCGAGGCCCAGGCCTGCGGCTACGACGAGGCGCTGGTGCTGGACGTGGACGGCTTCGTTGCCGAGGGCAGCGGCGAGAACGTGTTCGTCATCCGCAAGGGCGTGATCTACACGCCGGACATCACCTCGGCGCTGGCCGGCATCACCCGCGACACGGTGATGACGCTGGCCGCGGAAGCCGGCTACGAAGTGGTCGAGAAGCGCATCACCCGCGACGAGGTGTACGTCGCCGACGAGGCGTTCTTCACCGGCACCGCCGCCGAGGTGACGCCGATTCGCTCCGTGGACGATCGCCTGATCGGCGAGGGCAAGCCCGGGCCGATCACCCGCGCCCTGCAGGAGCGCTACTTCGCCACCGTCCACGGTCAGCACGACGGCCACCTCGACTGGCTGACCACAATTCAGTGACCGTGCCTGCGAGGCTGCCATGACACGCGAGATTCCCGCCAACGCCGAAAACCGTTACCAGGTCACCGACGCGGATCTGCCGCTGTCGTGCCCGATGCCGGGCATGAGCAAGTGGAATTCCCACCCGCGGGTGTTCCTGCCGATCGCCGAGACCGGCGAGGAAAAGTGCCCCTACTGCGGCGCCGTTTTCATCCTGGTGCGCGAGGCTGGCGACGCTGCTGCCTGACGACGGCGCCGAGGCGGTACTGGTCGTCGGCCCGTCCTGGGTCGGCGACATGGTGATGATCGAGCCGCTGCTGGCCTTGCTCAAGGAACGCCGGCCGGACCGCGCCATCGACGTGCTGGCACCGGCCTGGTCGCGCGCGCTGCTGGCGCGCATGGCGCAGGTGCGCCGCGCCATCGATCTGCCCATCGGTCACGGTGCGCTGGCGCTGGGTCAGCGCCAGCGCATCGGCCGCGCGCTGCGCGGCGGCTACACCGAGGCCATTGTGCTGCCGGGGTCGTGGAAATCGGCGCTGGTGCCGTTCTTTGCCGGTATCCCGCGGCGCACGGGTTTCGTGCGCGAGCTGCGCTTCGGTCTGCTCAACGACATCCGCCGTCTCGACAAGCGCGCCTTGCCGATGACCGTGCAGCGCTTCTGGGCGCTCGGCGCGGCACCCGGCACGCCGCCGCCGGCGCGGCTGGTGCCGCGGCTGCGCAGCGAGGCCGCCACGGTATCCGCCACGCTGGCGACGCTGGGTGTGGATGCGCCGTCGGCGCCGACGCTGGTGCTGTGTCCGGGCGCCGAGTACGGCCCGGCCAAGCGCTGGCCGGCCGAGCATTTCGCCACCGTGGCGCGCCATTACCTGGGTGCCGGCTGGCGGGTGTGGCTGGTCGGTTCGGCCAAGGACGCGCCGGTCACCGCCGCCATCGCCGCGCTGGCCGACGGGTGCGTCGATCTGGCCGGTCGTACGGACCTTGGCCAGGCCTGCGACCTGATCGCCGCCGCCGATCTGGTGATCAGTAACGACAGCGGCCTGATGCACGTCGCGGCGGCCTTCGGGCGGCCGCTGGTGGCGGTGTACGGTTCGTCCGATCCGGGCTTCACGCCGCCCCTGTCCGAGCGGGCGCGGGTGCTTACCCTGCGCCTGCCGTGCAGTCCGTGTTTCAAGCGCGAGTGCCCGCTGGGGCATCTTAAGTGCCTGAACGACCTGTCCCCCGGGCAGGTTCTCGACGCCGCGGGGGCGCTGCGGGCATGAAGCTGCTGCTGGTCAAGACCTCGTCGTTCGGTGACGTGCTGCACGCGCTGCCGGCGCTGACCGAGGCCAAGGCACGGGTGCCGGCGCTGGAGTGTCACTGGGTGGTGGAGGAGGCCTACGCCGACGTTCCGACCTGGCACCCGGCGGTGACGGCCGTGCTGCCGGTGGCCATCCGCCGCTGGCGCCGCACGCCGCTGGCAGCCTGGCGCAGCGGCGAACTGGCAGCCTTTCGGCGCCGCCTGCGCGCGCAGCGCTACGACTGCGTGCTCGACGCCCAGGGCCTGCTGAAGACCGCGCCGGTCACCCTGCTGGCGCGCGGGCCGCGGGTCGGCTTCGACCGGCGCAGTGCCCGCGAGGGCCTGGCAAGCTTCGTCTACGACCGCGCCGTGCCGGTGGACCGGCGCCAGCATGCCGTCGAGCGCCTGCGCGCGCTGTTCGCCGGCGCGCTGGGCTATCCGGTGGCGACCGTCCCGCCCGACTACGGCATCGACCGCGCCCGCCTGCCCGAGCCGCCGCAGCAGGGCGCGTACCTGGTGTTCCTGCACGGCAGCACCTGGCCCAGCAAGCTGTGGCCGGAAAGTCACTGGCGGACACTGATCGCCCGCGCCGGGCAGGCCGGACTGGAGGTGCTGCTGCCGTACGGTGACGCCGCCGAGCGGCAGCGGGCGCAGGCGCTGGCGACCGGCTTTAGCCATGCCCGGGTGCTGCCGCCGCTGGGCCTGGCGCAGCTGGCCGCCACGCTGGCGGCGGCGCATGGCGTGGTGGGCGTGGACAGCGGTCCGACGCACCTGGCCTGCGCGCTGGGCGTGCCGACACTGTCCCTGTACGGTGCCACCGACCCGCAGCTGACCGGCACCTGGGGTCAGCGCCAGCAGCGCGCCCAGGCGCGCTACCCGTGTGCGCCGTGCCTGCGGCGCACCTGCCGCTTCGCGCCCGAGGGGCCGGTGCATCCGCCCTGTTACGGCCAGCTTGACGCGGATACGGTATGGGCGCAGCTGGAGGCGCTGCGGCTGGCGGCATGAAGATTGCCTTTTGCCTGTTCAAGTATTTCCCGTACGGCGGCATGCAGCGCGACGCGCTGCGCATCGCCCGGCTGCTGCTGGCGCGTGGTCATCGTGTCGAGTTCTTTGCCCTCGAGTGGCACGGGCCGCGCGACCCGCAGCTGCCGGTGCACCTGCTGCCTGAGCGCGGGCTGAGCAACCACCGCCGTTACGCGCGTTTCGCCCAGGCCCTTGCCGAGGCCGCGCGCGGGTTCGATGGCCGGGTCGGCTTCAATCGCATGCCGGGTCTGGATGTCTACTACGCGGCCGACAGCTGCTTTGCGGCGCGCATGGCGCAGCGGGCGTTCTGGCACCGCCTGTCACCGCGCTACCGCGCCTTTCTGGCGGCCGAGGGGGCGGTGTTCGGCCCGGCCGCGCGCACGCACATCCTGGCCATCTCGGCGGGCGAGGCACGGCGCTACCAGGCCGCCTGGGGCACGCCCGCGCAGCGCTTCCATCACCTGCCGCCGGGCATCACGCCGGACCGGCGCGCCGGTCCGGACGCGGCCGCGCTGCGCGCCGATCTGCGGGCCGAGTTCGGCATCGGCGAGGACGAACTGCTGTTGCTGGCGGTCGGGTCCGGCTTTCGAATGAAGGGACTGGACCGCAGCGTGCGTGCGCTGGCGGCCCTGCCGGCCGACCTGCGCGCCCGCACCCGGCTGATCGCCATCGGCCGTGACAAGCCGGCCGGGTATCTGCGCCTGGCGCGGCGGCTGGGGGTGGCCGACCGCTTCACCATCCTGCCCGGCCGCGACGATGTGCCGCGCTTCCTGCAGGGGGCGGACCTGTTCGTGCATCCGGCGCGCTACGAGAACACCGGCGCGGTGCTGATCGAGGCGGTGGTGGCGGGGCTCCCGGTGCTGGCGAGCGGGGCCTGCGGCTATGCCGAGCACGTGACCGCCAGCGGTTGTGGCCGGGTGCTGGACGAGCCGTTTTCCCAGCGCGCCTTCGATGTCGCGCTGGCGCAGGCGCTCGGTGGCGCGGTGCGCGCCGCCTGGCGTGACGCCGGCATCGCCTACGGGCAGGCGCAGGACCTGTGGCACCTGCACGCGCGGGCGGCGGATGTCATCGAGCAGGTGCTGTCGTCGTGACGCTGTACCTGGAGCCGTCGCTGCGCCAGGTGCTGGGTGCCGATGCCTTCGACGCGCTGATGAATCTGTCCGGCGAGAGCTACCGCCGCGGCCCGGGTCGTCAGACGCTGCGGGTCCAGATCGGTGGCCAGGCGTACTTCCTGAAGCGTCACCACGGCGTCGGCTGGCGCGAGATCTTCAAGAACCTGCTGCAACTGCGCCTGCCGGTGCTGGGTGCCGCCACCGAGGCGCGCGCCATCGCCCGGCTGGAACGGCTGAACGTGCCCACCATGCACTGCGCCGGCTGGGGCGAGCGCGGGCGCAATCCGGCACGCCGCCAGTCGTTCGTGCTCACCCGGGCGCTCGACGACACGGTGAGCCTGGAGGATTTTTGCGCCGGCTGGGGGCAGCGCCGGCACTGGACAGCCGGGCAGCTGGTGCTCAAGCGCCAGTTACTGCAACAGCTGGCCGACACTGCGCGCTGCCTGCACGCGCACGGGGTGAATCATCGCGATTTCTACCTGTGTCATTTCCTGCTGCGGCGCGACAGTCCGGGCCTGACGCAGCCCGGCGGGCGGCTCGACCTGCACCTGATCGACCTGCACCGGGTACAGCAGCGCCGGCACACGCCACGGCGCTGGCAGGTCAAGGACCTGGCCGGTCTGTACTTCTCGGCGCTCGACGCCGGACTGACGCGCCGCGACTGTTTCCGCTTCATGCGCCGCTATGGCGCCACGCCCCTGCGCGAGCAGCTGCGCCGCCCGCTGTGGCGCGCGGTGAGCCGGCAGGCGGCGTTCCTGTACCACAAGGCGCATGGGCGCCGGCCGCGCCTGCCGGTGCCGCTGTGAGCGACCTGCCCGCGCTGCCGCTGCACATCGCGCTGCCCGGCCTGGGCGGGCTGCGCTGCGAGCGTGCGCTGCGCCTGCTGCCGGGTCGGCGCTGGACCCTGGCCGGGGTCCTCGAGGGCGACCGGCGGGCGGTGGTGGCCAAGCTGTTCCTGCGCTGTCGGGGCGGGCAGCGGCATTTCGAGCGCGAGCGTGCCGGGCTGATGGCGCTGCACGGGCGCGGCGTTGCCGCGCCGCAGCTGCTGTACGCGGGACCGGTCGACGCGCCGGCCGGCTGGCTGGTGCTGACCGCCGCGCTCGACGGCACGCCGGCCGACCGCCTGGGCGAGGCGGCCCGCGCGCCGGTGTTGCGCGCGGTGGCGGCGCAGCATGCGGCCGGCATCGAACAGACCGATGCGCACCTGGCGAACTTTCTGGTCGACGGGGACGTGGCCTGGACGCTCGACGGTGCCGGCATACGCGCCCATGCCGCACCGCTGCAGACCGGGCGGGCGCGGCGCAACCTGGCCGTCTGGCTGGCGCAGTGGCCGCCGGGCGGTGCCACGCCGCCGTGGTAGGCCTACTGCACGGCGCGGGCCGACGGCCGCCTGCCCGGCGATGCGCCGGCGCTGTCGCGCGCCGTGGCGCAGGCCCGGCGCCGGCGCGAGCAGCGCCTGCTGACCAAGGTGCTGCGCAGTTGCGGTGCGGTGGCGGTGACGCCGGGCTGGCGCCGTTTCGTCGCCGTGACACGGCCTGCCGACACGCCGGCGCTGCGCGCCGTGCTGGCCGATCCTGACGCCGCGCTGGCCGCGCCGGACTCGCAGTGGCTCAAGCGCGGCAACAGTGCCAGCGTGGTGCGGCTGTCGGTCGACGGCCGGCCTGTGGTCGTCAAACGCTACAATCTGAAGAGCCTGGCGCACCGCCTGCGACGCTTCTGGCGTCCCAGCCGGGCCTGGCACAGCTGGCGCAACGCGCACCGCCTGACGTTGTGGGGTGTTCCCACGCCGCCGCCGGTGGCGCTGCTGGAATGCCGGTTCGGGCCGCTGCGCGGACGCGCCTACTATCTGAGTGAAGCCGTGGCAGGGGAGACCCTGGGCACGGTGCTGCCGGCGGCCGACGCGGCCCGCCGCGCGCGGTTGCTGGCGCGCCTGTGTGCGCTGCTGGCCATCCTGGAACGCCTGCGTCTGACGCATGGCGACCTCAAAGCCACCAACCTGCTGGTCGACCCGGAAGATCAATTGATGCTGCTGGAC
This sequence comes from Immundisolibacter sp., assembly GCF_041625615.1. GTDB lineage: Bacteria > Pseudomonadota > Gammaproteobacteria > Immundisolibacterales > Immundisolibacteraceae > Immundisolibacter. The sequence continues at coordinate 6,932 of NZ_JBFJTF010000041.1, forward strand.
CTGGACGCCCTGCGCCGCCACCGTCGGCGGGCCGCGTTTGAGCGTGCCTTCGCGCGCGACCTGGCGCGACTGCGCGCCAACTGGAACGACGATGCCGACCTGCTGGCGGCGCTGGACCGGGCGCTGGCCGACGCGGGGCTGGCGCGATGATCGTCCTTGGACTGTCCGGCGCGGTCAGCCACGACGCGTCCGCCGCGCTGCTGGTCGACGGCGAGCTGGTGGCGGCGGCCGAGGAAGAGCGGTTCATTCGCGACAAGCACGCCAAGGGCCGTCAGCCGGCCGAAGCGGCGCTTTTCTGCCTGCGCCAGGCCGGCATCCGGCCCGAGCAGGTGGACGCTGTCGCCTACCCGTACGCGCCCATCGGCCTGGGCTCGCCGGCGCGCTGGCACTACGCCGCACGTCACTGGTACGCGCCGGACCGGGCCCTGACCGCACTGTTTGCCGGCAACCGGCGGTTCACGCGCAACCGTCGCCGGGCGCTGGCCATGCTGGGCGGGCTCGGTTTCGAGAATGCCGGCGCGCGCTTCGTGCCGGTGGAGCATCACCTCACGCATGCGTCGAGCGCCTATCACCTGTCCGGTTTCGACGGGAAGGTGGCGATTCTCGGCATCGACGGTCGCGGCGAGTACGCGACCACGTTCTTCGGCTACGGCGAGGCCGGGCGCATCCACACGCTTGCCGAGTTCTACGAGCCCGATTCGCTCGGCGGCCTGTACGGCGCCATCACCGAGTACCTCGGTTTCGAGATGCTGGACGGCGAGTTCAAGGTGATGGGCATGGCGCCGTACGGCGACCCGGAACGCTTCGACCTGTCGCGCCTGCTGCGCAGCGACGGGCGGCGGCTGCGGGTCAACAACCGGCTGGTCAACGTGGTCGGCCTGCGCCGTTACAAGCGCGCCGGCAAGGGCTATTTCTTCAGTCCGAGGCTGGTCGACTGGCTGGGGCCGCCGCGCGAGGGCGACGCCATCGACGAGCCGTACATCCATTACGCCGCGGCCGTACAGAAGCTGCTCGAAGACACCGTGCTGCGGCTGGTCGAGACGCACCTTGGCCCGACATTGGCGCAGGGCGGCACGCTGGCCTATGCCGGCGGCGTGGCGCTGAACGTGAAGCTCAACCAGCGCCTGATGGCCCTGCCCGACGTGCAGCGGCTGTTCGTGCAGCCCGCGGCGGGCGATGCCGGCACCGCGCTGGGCGCGGCCACCTACGTTGCCGCCGGCGCCGGTGACACCGTGCAGCCCATGCGTCACGCGTACCTGGGGCCCGCCTACAGCACCGACGAGTGCCTTGCCGCCTGCGCCGCGCATCCGTCCCGGCCTCACTACCGCCGTCTCGACGACACGGTCACCACCGCGGCGGACATTCTGGCCGCCGGCAATCCGCTGGCCTGGCTGCAGGGGCGCATGGAATTCGGCCCGCGCGCGCTGGGCAACCGCAGCATCCTCGGCAATCCGTCGTTTCCGGGCGTTGCCGAGCGTATCAACGCGCAGATCAAGTACCGTGAACGCTGGCGCCCGTTCTGCCCGTCGGTGTCGGACCGGGTGGCGGCGGACATCATCGGCACCGACCATCCGGCGCCGTACATGACGTTCACCTTCGACGTGGCGCCGCAGTGGAAGGCGCGCATCCCGGAAGTGGTGCACGAGGACGGCACCGCGCGGGTGCAGATCGTCAGCGCCGACACCAACCCGCGCTACCACGCGCTGCTGGATGCGATGGCCGAGCGCACCGGCAATGCCGTGCTGCTGAACACGTCGCTGAACCGGCGCGGCGAGCCGATGGTGTGCTCGCCCAGGGACGCGCTCGACATGTTCTTCGGCTGCGACCTCGAGTACCTGATCATGGAAGATGTGCTGGTCACCAAGCCCGGCGTCGGTGGCGAGGGATGACCGGCATCGTGTTCGTGGTCGGCGCCAGTCGCAGCGGCAGCACGCTGCTCGAGCGCCTGCTGAACGAGCTGCCGGGCATGCTGTCGGTCGGCGAGCTGATGCGCGTCTGGCAGCGCGGGGTGGTCGAGAACCAGCTGTGCAGTTGCGGCCAGGTGTTCCACGACTGCCCGTTCTGGAGCGCCGTGCTGCAACGCCTGGAATCCGGTACCGACGCCGCCGGCGCCAACGCCGCGGACGTGCTCAGTCGCAGCGTCTACAAGGCCGGTCTTGGCACCCCGCCAGCGGCCCAGCACCAGGCCTTTCTCGCTCTGTGGGGCGCGCTGTTCCGGGCCATCGCCGAGGTCGGCGGTGCCCGTTGGCTGGTCGACTCGTCCAAGGACCCGGCGTACGCGGCGCAGCTGGCCGGGCTGCCCGGCGTCGACACCCGTTATGTGCATCTGGTGCGCGACGCGCGGGCGGTGGCGCACTCCAAGGGGCGGCGCCGTCGGCGGCCGGAAATTCACTGGCGCCCGGCCTACATGGCACGCCGTTCGGCCTGGGACAGCGCCGGCAGCTGGAACGCCACCCAGCGCCTGGCGGAACAGGCCAGGGCACAGCTGGGCCGGCCCTGGCGGCAGCTGCGTTACGAGGACCTGGCGACCGACCCGCAGGCCACGCTGCGCGGGATGATCGAGTGGCTGGAGCTGCCTGTCGTCGGCGACGCGGCCCTGGATTTCGTGCGCGACGGGGTGGCCCAGGTACGGCCGGGCCATTCGGTGTCCGGCAATCCCATGCGCTTCAACCACGGCGAACTGGCGGTCACGGCCGATCTGGAATGGCGACGCGCCATGCCGGCCCTGAGCCGGTGGGCGGTGACCGTGCGCAGTTACCGGGGCCTGCGCCGCTACGGGTATCTTTAGGGGCTGCCGGGCCGCGCCTGGCGACGGCGTCCTGAAAGAACGAACGAGGAGGGGGCATGACACCGGTAGTGGCGACGGTGATCGGCGACCCGTGCGGCATCGGGCCCGAGGTGGTGCTCAAGGCGCTGGCCGATGGGCAGGGACGGCGTGACGCCCGGACGCTGCTGATCGGCAGCCGGGCGGCGCTGGAAAAAACCCGTGCCGCCTGTGGCATCGACATCGCGCTGCGCGCGGTGGACACCGCCGCCGCCGCGCGGTTCGAGCCGGGCGTCATCGACGTGCTGGACGCGTTTGCGCTCGACCCCGCCGACGTCGTGTTCGGACAGGCCTCGGCCGCCTGCGGCGAGGCGGTGCTGCACTGGCTCGACACCGCCGAGCGCCTTGGCCGCGCCGGCACCGTGCAGGCCACCATCATGGCGCCCATCGACAGCACGGCGCTGCGCCTGACCGGCAGACTCGAGGACCTCGACGACCTGCAGCCGGCCGGCAGCTGGTTGCTGCGCGTCAGCGGTGGCCTGCGCGTGGTGCCCATCGCCGAGCACGTGCTGATGCGCGACGTGCCGGCCACCGTGACGCAGGCGAGCGTGCTGACGCTGCTGCGTGTGCTGGCCGGCACGCTCGAACGGTTTGGCCTTCGCAGGCCGCGCATCGCCGTGGCAGGGCTGAACCCGCACGCCATGGGCCCCGAGGAGCGCGAGCAGCTGCGTCCGGCCATCGCACAGGCCCGCGCCGACGGCATCGATGCCCGGGGGCCGGTGTCGCCGGACGCGGTGTTTCGTCAATGTATCGAGGGCCGGCACGACGCGGTGGTGTCCATGTACCACGACCAGGGGCAGATCGCCGTCAAGACGGCCGTGTTCGAGGGCGCCTGCTCCATCTACATCGGCCTGCCGTACGTGCACCTGTCGATTCCCCACGGCAGCGCGTACGACATCGCCGGCAAGGGCATCGCCCAGCATCAGAGCATGGCGGCGGCCCTGCGCACCGCCGCCTCGCTGGCGGCCGGACACGGTTTCCCCGGAGCACCCGCCGGGCAACACTGACGCGGCGCCATCGCGGTTCAATCCGGATAGCGCTGCGGGTGGGCGGCGAGCTCGGCCAGGAAGTCGTCCAGCATGGCATCCGTGTCGTAAGCCGGGTTCCAGCCCCATTCCTCGCGCGCGAACCGGTCGTCGACGGGCTTCATCAGCCGGTCGATGAAGGCCTGGCGCTGCGGGTCGACCCTGAAGTCGATGCGCGCGCCCGGCACCCGGGCGCGCACGGCGTCCGCTAGCTGTTCGGCGCTCGGTGTCGGCGGTACGCCGTTGATCAGGTAGTTGAACTGGACCAGGCGCTCGCGTGGCGCGCGCGCGAGCGCCAGCACGCCGGCGGCGGCGTCCCTGACGTACACGATGGGCACCCGCGTGTGCGGGGCGACTTCAATGGTGTACGGGCGGCCCTTGGCGCATTCCTCGACCACCCAGGAATGGAACTGCGCCGCGCCCGGCGTGCGCACGCCGGGGCCGCAGATGCCGGGAAAGCGGATGCCGCGGAAATCGAGCCCGTAGCGGTGGCGGTAAAAATTGCCGGCGCCCTCGCCGAACAGCTTGGCCGTGCCATAGAACGACAGCGGCCGCTGCACGGTGAGGTCGTCGATGTGCGGGCCGGTCATGCCAAGGCCGTAGGTGCCGATGCTGCTGGCGAACAGCACCTGCGGCACGTCCAGGATGCGCGCCGCCTCGAGCACGTTGAAGGTGCCGTTGACGTTGGCGTGCATGGCCGCCGAGGGGTCGAGATCGGACGCGGTCGACAGGATGGCGCCGAGGTGAAAGATCGCCTGCGGCCGGGCGGTCTTGACCGCATCCAGTACGTGGCTGATGTTGCCGACATCGCCCCGTATCAGCGTGACCCGGTCGGCGACGTCCGCCAGGCGCCGCTGCGAGCCGCTGACGTGAAACACGGTGATGTCATGGCCGCCTTCGGCGACCAGCTGGCGTACGACCTCGGCACCGATGAAGCCGGTGCCGCCGGTGATCAGGACGCGCATGCGTGTTCTCCTTGTGATGTCCGGGGTGATGCCCGGGGGTCGTGTGCGTGGGTCAGGCGCCGGTCGCCAGCTGGCGCAGGGCCCGCCGGTTGGTCTTGCCGCTGTTGCCGCGCGGCAGTTCCTCGAGGAATTGGTACGCCCGCGGGCGCTGGTAGCCGGGCAGGTCCGAGTCGGCCACGTGGCTGTCGAGCGCCGCCTCGTCGAGGGCCGGGTCCTTGCGCACCACGAACGCCACGATGCGCTGGCCCCAGTCCGGGTCCGGCAGGCCGACCACGGCCGCCTCGGCCACGTCGGGGTGGGCCAGCAGCACGTTCTCGACCGGCCCCGGCATGACGTTGATGCCGCCGGAGATGATCATGTCGTCGACCCGGCCGCGCACGTACAGGTAGCCGTCGGCATCGAAGCTGCCCAGATCCCCCGAGCGCCACCAGGGGCCCTGGAACTTCTCCCGCGACAGCGGTGGATCGCACCAGAACTCCCGTGCCACCGACGGACCGGCGATGAGGATCTCGCCTTCCTCGCCCGGCGGGAGCTCGTCGTCCGGGCTGCCGCCGATGGCCACCACGCGCACCTCGGAGTTCAGCAGGGGCTTGCCGACGCTCTCGATCTTGTCGGCCCGCTCGAGGTCCTGGGGGAACATGGCGGTGCCGCCGGACACGCCCGTTTCGGTGGTGGAGTAGCAGTTGATGACGTGCGGTGCGATGCGCCGGCGGATGGCCGCCAGCGTCGGCAGGTCCATCACCTCGCCGGCGAAGCCGACCTGACGCAGCGAACTCAGGTCGTAGTTTTCCACCGCCTCGCGCAGCAGCAGGCGCCACATGGTCGGCACCAGCAGCAGGTTGGTCAGGCGTTCCTCGGCCACCGTTCGCAGTACGCGCTTGGGGTCCCAGTGGTCGTGGAACACCTGGCGGGCGCCGATGTTGAAGTAGGGCAGGGCGAGGTTGGCCCAGCCCATGAAGGACGTGGTGAACATGTTCAGCGTGCTGCTGTGCGGCGTAAGACCAAACGGGTACACCGCGGCGCGGCAGCTTTCCACCAGCTTGGCGTGGGTGTGCAGCACGCCCTTGGGGAGGCCGGTGGTGCCGGAAGTGAGCACGATGGCGGCCAGGTCGTGGCCGGCCAGCGCCATCGGCTCGAAATCGAGCGGGTAGCGGTCGAGGTCGTCCGGGATGACCGGCTCGTCGCCGTGGCGGACATGCTCCGGCGGCGTGGCCTCGCTCGTGGCGCGCACGTAGCCGGTGATCAGCGGCACCTGGGCGCGGATCTGCGCCACCTGCCCGGCGAAGGCGCCGTCGTAGATCAGCGCCCGCGGCGAGAGGCGCTCGATGGTCTTGACCAGGATCGGCAGCTTCTCGCGCACGTGCAGCGCCACCGGCACGGCGCCGAGTTCCCAGCAGCCGTACAGGGCGATCGGGTGGATGGTGGACGGCAGCATCATCAGGGCGACGCGATCGCCCTTGCGCACGCCCAGGCGGAACAGCAGCGAAGCGGTCTGCCGGGCGCGTTCGAGCATCTGCCGGTAGGTATAGCGGTGCTGGCTGTCGACCAGCGCCTCGCTGTCGGCGTGGTGGCGCGCGGTGCGGTGCAGCGCCTGGCGCAGGGTGGGGCCGCGGGACTCGGGCATGGGACTCCTCCGATGGCCGGCTGTGGCTGGCTCTTTGTGATGCGGTGGCCCGAACCTCGTGTCGCGGCGGCTCACCCCACTGTGCCGGGCCTGGCGACGGCGCGGGCCGCGCGCCATGTCCGGCGACAACTCATCCCTGATTGCGTTGTCTAGCATACTGCCGGTGGCGCGCCGTGATGCCAGTGCGCGCTACCATCGCCGCAGTTTCCCGGGTGTGTCCGGCCAGCGGCCGGGCGTGGGTGGAGGACAGGCGCATGCGTGCGGTGTATCTGACAGGTTTGCTTGCGATGGCCGGCGCGGTGCTGCCGGTGACGGTGTGGGCGCATGACTGCGTGGTGACCGGCGGTTACGCGCAGTGCGACGACGGCACCACGTATACCTACCAGGATGGCGCGGTGATCGGCTCGGACGGGACCACGGTGATCCGCACCCCGGACGGGGTGTACATCGGTCACCGTCACCCGTCGGGATGGCGGGCGCCGGTGGCGCCCGACCCGCGCCTGGACGACCAGGCCCATCCGGGCTGCAAGCGGATGAACGGCCGCGAGGTGTGCGGCTGACGGCGCCGGGCTTACCGGCGCAAGCATAAAAAAGGTGGCGTCCCCACTCCCCCACAGATCAGGGACGCCACCCCACCCCCTGGACCGCGGCGCGGCCGCCTGGGATGCACGAGACCGCCGCTGGCGGCGGTGGACACTTGCCGGCTCCTGCGGGCCGGCACGGGAGAATCATTCCATGCCGGTGCCGGCCGACCCTTGATGCCGGTCAACCGGTGTCGATGGATGCCTCAGGTCAGGGCCTGGCCGAAGCTCGGGATCATTTCCCGGCCGTGGAAGAAGATGGCGCGCGCCGCCTCGTCCTCGGTCCAGGTCACTACCTCGTTGTCGTAGTAGGGGAAGGTGCCGCCGGCGTAGGTCTCGTTGCGGTTGCCGGATGGGTCGAAGAAGTAGGTGGTCAGGCCGCGCGTGAGGCCGTGACGGGACGGCGTCAGCTCGGTGCGCACGCGGTGGCGCGACTGCAGGTCGGCCGCGCGCAGCACGTCGTCCCAGGTCTCGACGTAGAAGCCGACGTGGTGCAGCTTGCCGTTCGGGCCCTTGATGAAGGCGATGTCGTGCGCCTTGTTGGTGACGTGCATGAACGTCGCCAGCAGGCCGCCCTCCCTGTTGACGAGGCGCTCGCTCTGGTGGAAGTCGAGTCCTTCCACGAAAAACCGCGTCACGCCCTCCAGGTCCTCGCCGGTCAGCAGCACGTGGTCGAAGCGGTTCACGCCGACGCCGCGGCGGTCATCCGGCCACGGCTCCGGGTTGGTGTCGCCGACCGCGATGCCGACCCGTTCCATCTGCTGGTAGAACTCGATGCGGTGGCCGGTCGCCAGGGTGGTGGCGAGTGCCTCGCCCTCGCCGGTGCGGCGGCCGGCCGACACCCCCGGCACGGGAAACCCGAACTGCTCGCACACGCGCTCGATACGGGCCAGGTCGTCCGGGAAGCGCACCTTGAAGGCCAGGTGGTCGAGGCCGGCGCGGTCGCTTTCCCTGAGGATCACGCTGTGGTGGTCGTACTCGTCCCAGCCCTTGAAGAAGGCCTCGCCGGGCGCGCTGGCGGTTTCGGTCAGACCCAGGAAGTCGCCGTAGTGGCGGCGTGCCTCGTCCAGGTCCAGGACGTTGATGGCCACTTTGCCGATACGCAGGATGCCCATGTCGAAATCCCGTACTTGGCTTGCCGATGCAAGCGGACGGCGGCCATTGTGTGTGGCTGTCGCGGCGGTGGATTGACGGGTGTCAAGGCGTGGTCATGCCGGGGCGATCGGGTCGGGCGACGTGGTGCGGGACTGTCCGGAGACGCGGACTTACTGCGGGTTATGGGGGGGGCGTCATGGGAGTGTGCGGGCCCCGTGTGGTGTGTCGATACGGCGTGACGTTGCCGGCCTGCTGCAGTATCTGCGGGGTCGGCTGCGCATCGTCGGGGACGTGCACGTGATAGCGGTTCTTGCCGGTCTGCTTGGCCTCGTACATGGCGTGATCGGCGTGACGCAACAGCTGATCGGCGCTCAGAGCCTCCGGTTGAGGGTATAGCGCCACGCCGATGCTGGCGGTGACGTGCAGAACCCGGTCGTCCATGACCACGGGCGCTGCGGCGGCTGCCAGCAGGCGCTCGATCATTGGCCGGCAGTCGGTGTCCTGCTGCAGGCCCGTGAGTACCGCGACGAATTCGTCGCCGCCCAGGCGCGCCAGTGTGTCGCCCTCGCGGATGGCCTCCTTCATCCGTTCGGCAATGCTGATCAGGAGCCGGTCGCCGAACGCGTGGCCGTGGGAGTCGTTGATGGCCTTGAAGCCGTCCAGGTCGATGTACGCCACCGCCAGCTGGGTCTCGAGACGGCCGGTGTGGGCCATGGCCTGCTGCAGGCGGTCCGCGAACAGCGCGCGGTTCGGCAGTCCGGTCAGCACGTCGTGGTAGGCGATGTGCTCGAGCTGGGCCTGCTGTGCCTTCAGCTGCGATATGTCGGTGAGGACGGCGATGCGGTGCGCGCCCTGGCCGTCGGCGTCGTGCGCGATGTTGACGCTCAGCGTCGCCGTGTAGGTGCTGCCGTCGTCGCGTCGTCCGCACAGTTCGCCGTGCCAGTGGCCGTGTTCGTCCAGGCTGCGTCGCAGGCTGTCCAGCGACTCGCCGCCCAGGTAGTCGATGCTCAGCTCATGGGTGTAACGCCCAACCACGTCGGCATCGTCCGGGTAGCCGATGATGCGCAAGAACGCCTTGTTCACCGCCAGGATGCGGCCGTCGGGGGCGGCGATGAGAACGCCTTCGCCGGCGAAGGTGAAGACACTGGCGGCGATGTTCAGCCAGCGCTGATTCTCGCGCTCGACCGTGACGTCGCGCGCCAGCACAAGAAACCGCGGCGTCGTGTTGGCGCTGGTGACCGCGCTCACGGACAGATCGACCCGACGTGTTCCGGTGGGGCCTTCGAGCGCGATCTCGACGCCTCTTACCAGGCCGCACTCGGCGGCCTGCTGCAGCGCGCCCATGACGTGTTCGGCAACTTCCGGTGGCACCAGTTGGTCGACCTTGTGACCGACCATGTGATGCGGGTCGATGCTGGTTTTCATGTCACTGCTGGCCCACACGCGCTGTACCAGGCCGTTGGTGTCGATCTCGAACACCGGAAACGGCATCGCCGTGAGCAAGGCCCGTTGCTGGGCGACCAGGGCAGCGAGGGTTTCGCCGCTGCGTTTGAGCGCACGGTTACGCGAGATCGCCAGGGCCAGCAGCGCCAGCACGCTTGCGCCGGCAATGCCCAGCGCCAGCAGCGTTGGCCAGTGGCGTTCCCACAGGGTGTGCCAGGTCAGGGCCACTGGCTGGTCGTACGGTGGCAGGCGCAGGGTGCGCAGGAGTTCCTCGACCGCCACGTAGTCGGCCGGCGGTGAAAAGCCGGCAATGCCGGCGGCGCGCGCGGCCGGATGCGTGGCGTCCAGTCTGAGTGCCGCGGCGGTCAGCTGCCGCGCGGTGTCCTGGTCCACCTGGGGCATGGCCACCAGCGGCCATTCCGGGTACAGCGGGGTCGATACCGGGAACGGAAAATCGGCCAGTGCCTGCTGGTTGATGACCGCCAGGCGCGCCGCATCCAGGCGCCGCTCGTCAACCAGCGATTCCAGGATGCCGGTGCGCACGAAACCGGCGTCCGCCGAGCCTTCCAGCACGGCCGTCACCACGGCGTCGTACGTGTCGACGATCTCCATCCGGATGGAGTTGCCGCGACGGCCGCCGGTCCGGTCGGTGTCGGGGCTGGCGGACAGCGACAGCGGTGGCATCTTCAGCCCGGCGTTGATCAGCTCGCGCATCGGTGCCTGAAAGCCCCCGAGTGCCCATTGGCCCAGCACGGCGACGCGCCGGCCTCGCAGGTCTGTGAGGGCGCGGATGTCGCTGCGTCCGGCGCGCACGATGATGACGCCGCCCTGATGGGTGGTTGCCTTGTCGTCGTGCACGCCACGCAGCGTGGCCAGCACGCTGCTCAGGCTGCTGCGCCGTCGAAGCAACAGATAGGAGCCGGGATTGGTCAGCACCAGGTCGACCCGGTGCTGCGCCAGCGCCTGTTGCATCCGGTCGTGCGTCAGCACCTCCAGCTGCACGGTGGTGTCACCGAGCTGCTCCGACAGGTAGTCGGCGAGGGGCTGATACTGGGCCCGCACCACCGGCGCAGGGCGCACTGCCAGCACGCCCAGCGTCAGGTGCTGGGCGCCCTGCGCGACACCGGCGAGCAGCGCCAGCGCCAAAGTCAGGCAGCATCGCATCACGAGCCGTATTCCCCCGCCGGAGGGAGGTAGTC
>NZ_JBFJTF010000042.1:0-17553 GCF_041625615.1 Immundisolibacter sp.
GACGAAGCTGCTGAACAGCGGGTGCCCGTCACGCGGGTTGGAGGTGAACTCCGGGTGGAACTGGCAACCGACGAACCACGGGTGCTCGGGCAGCTCGATCATCTCCACCAGCCCGTCCTGCTCACTGCGACCGGATACCTTCAGACCAGCTCCCTGCAGCGTCGGCAGCAGACGCGGGTTGACCTCGTAGCGGTGACGGTGGCGCTCGACGACGCGTGCCTCGCCATAGATGCTGCGCGCCAGCGTGTCCTCACCGAGCTGACAGGCCTGTCCGCCAAGGCGCATGGTGCCGCCCTTGTCGGCGTCGGCGCCGCGTTGCTGCGTGCGCCCGCTGTCGTCCAGCCACTCGGTGATCAGCGCCACCACCGGGTGCGGGCTGGCCGGGTCGAACTCGGTGCTGTGGGCACCCTCCAGGCCGGCCACGTCACGGGCGAACTCGATCACCGCCACCTGCAGCCCGAGGCAAATGCCAAGGTACGGAATGCCGTGCGTGCGAGCGAAACGCACGGCGGCGATCTTGCCTTCCGTGCCGCGCTCGCCGAAACCGCCAGGCACCAGCACCGCGTCCATGTTGGCCAGCGCGCCGGTACCCTCGTTCTGCAGGGCCTCGGCATCCACGTAATGGACGTTGACCCGCGTGCGCGTGTGCGCCGCGGCGTGATCCAGCGCCTCGTTCAGCGACTTGTAGGAATCGGCCAACTCGACGTACTTGCCGACCAGGGCGATGTCCACCACCGCCGTCGGGTGCTCGAAATCGTGGATGTAGCGGTCCCAGGCCTCCAGGCGCGAGGTGCCAACCGGCAGATCGAGCCGGCGCACCACGAAATCGTCCAGCCCCTGGTCGTGGTAGTGGCGCGGGATCTTGTAGATGTTGTCCAGGTCCTCGGCCGAGATCACCGCCTCGCGCGGCACGTTGGTGAACAGCGCAATCTTGCGCCGCTCGTCCTCCGGCAGTGCCTGCTCGGTGCGGCACAGCAGCACGTCCGGGCGAATACCGATGGCCTGAAGTTCCTTGACCGAGTGCTGCGTCGGCTTGGTCTTGATCTCGCCGCTGGCACGCAAGTACGGCACCAGCGTCAGGTGCATGTACAGCACGTCGTCGTGCGGACGCTCCAGGCCCATCTGACGGATGGCCTCCAGAAACGGCAGCGACTCGATGTCACCCACCGTGCCGCCGACTTCCACCAGGGCCACGTCGGCGTCGCCGGCACCCTCGACGATGCAGCGCTTGATCTCGTCGGTGACGTGCGGAATGACCTGCACCGTGCGGCCCAGGTATTCGCCACGACGCTCCTTGCGCAGCACCCGCTCGTACACCTGGCCGGCGGTGAAGTTGTTGGCCCGCCGCATGGGCATGCGCCCGAAGCGCTCGTAGTGCCCGAGGTCCAGGTCGGTCTCGGCGCCATCGGCGGTGACGTACACCTCGCCGTGCTGAAACGGGCTCATGGTGCCCGGATCGACGTTCAGGTACGGATCGAGCTTGAGAAAAGTGACTCGGAGGCCGCGTGACTCCAGCAACGCGCCGATCGAGGCGGCGGCGATGCCCTTACCCAGGGAGGAGACCACGCCACCGGTAACGAAAATGTATTTCGGCATGCGCTACCAGACTGCGAAGAACCGCAAAAAAGCGGTCAAAAAGTATCAGATGCGCCCCGCCTGGACAATCGGCGCCGGCGCAATTCCCGCAACGCGGCAGCCGCCGAGGCGGTGTCCGCGTCAGGCGCGAAACGGGCCGCGGCATAGCTGTCCAGAAAGCGACGCGCGGCCTGCAGCCGCGCTGCCGACCACTGCGGCGGCAGGTTTTCGCGGTAGTCGGCCGGCGTCCACTGCGGGCGTTCCGGCAGACCCGAGGTACGCAGGAAGCCGCGCCACAGCCGCAGCCACTGGCGGCTCCTGCGCTGGCGCGGATCGACCCGCCGCAGGCGGCGATACTCGCGCACGAACAGCACCGCCAGCACCGCCAGGCCCGCCAGCAAGACCGCCTGCACCTGCGCATCGCTCAGCTCGACCTGCTGCCACCACACATCCAGGCGGGCCCGCAGGCGCTGCCAGAACCGTTCCAGCCGCCCACCGCCGTAGGGCGCCAGCACTGCATCGTAGTCCGGTGGCGTGGCATCCAGCGTATGCCAGCGGCCGGCACCGTCCTGCCATTCGGTCCAGGCATGGGCATCGCGTTCGCGCACCAGAAAAAGGCCTTCCCCCAGCGCCTCCGATATCCGGTACCCGGTTACCAGACGGCTGGGCACCCCGTTGGCGCGCAGGGCGAGCGCGGCCGCCGTGGCGTACCAGAAGCAGTGCGCCGGCTGGCGGTTCAGGAAAAAGTCCTTCAGCGGCGCCCGCCGATCGAGCCGGTAGTCCAGGCTGTAGCGGCGACTGCGCAGTTCATCGCCGATGCGCGCCGCGGTGTGCGCCGCGTCAGCGCCGCCGAGTTGACGTGCCGCCGCCTGCAACTCGGCGTCCCAGAACACCGGCAGCGCCAGCGTCGCCGGTTCGGCGGCGGACGATACCGGCAGGCCGCCGCCCGCGGCGCGCCAGCGGCGCTCGTCGCGGCCGGCGAACTTTCCGTCCAGCACACCGGCCGCGTCGAAAGCGAGGCCGCCGTCGGCCACCTCGACCCACCGCGTGCCCGGCGGCAGGAACAGCAGGTCGTCGCGGCGCAGACTGTGCACGGCCAGGCTCCAGGCCGAGGCACCGGCAGCCAGACGGTAGCGCTGGCGGCCGGCGTCGGTTTGCCGCGGCGCGGCCAGCGGCGCGGCGCTGGGCGTCTTCCACTCGTACTGAGCGTCCAGTGTCAGCAGACGGTTGCCGACCAGATACGGCGGCGGGCGGCCGTCGGCGACCCACACGCGCAGCACCGCCCGGCGCGCCGGGCGCAGCAGGCCTTCGGCGCGCAACCGTGCCAGGGGCGAGAAGCCGGTGGCGCCACGCGGCGCCGGCAGCGCGCTGATGACCGCACCCAGCACGGGCCGCTGCACCGCCTGCAGGGCGGCCTGCGACAGCGGCAGCACGACGGCTACCGGCAGCAACCAGGCGACACGCCAGATGGCGCGCGGCCCGCGCCGCGCCAGCAGCGGCGACAGCAGCGCACAGCCGGCTGCCAGCCACGGCAGCGCCTGCGCCAACACGCCGGCCGGCACCGGGCGCGGAATCAGCAGCGCCAACGCCAGCACCGCCAGCGCCAGCGTATCGCCGGGCGGATCCCCGACCCGGTCCACCCCCGGCGGCGGACGGCTGGCCAGCAACCAGACCATCAGCAACAGCCCCGCCAGCACCAGGCCGCCAAACACACTGAAGTCCACCGCCCAGGAAGCCGCCGGCACCAGGTCCACCAGCGCCATGTAACCAAGCAGGCCGCCGCTCACGAACACGATGAAGGCAAGCCCCGGCGTCGGCACCAGCGGCCGCCCCGGCAGGAGCCGGCCCACCAGCGCCAGCGGCACCGCCAGCGCGGCGAACAGCAACGCGGCACCCGGCAGCTGCATGGACAACAGCACGTGCGCACCGGCCGCGGCCACCGCCACCGCCAGCAGCCCGTCCACCCAGCGCATCAGCCGTGCACCTCGTGATTGCCGGGTGCCTCCGGCAGGCTGCGCCCGGCACCGCCGAGGCGAAACACCAGCACCAGCCGGCCGGCCGCGCGCCAGGCCGCCACCCGCGCCAGCAGCTCCGGCGAGGCGTCCTCGGTCACCAGCAGGTGCAGCCAGTCCGCCTGCAGCGGCGCGTCCGGCAGGCGGCAGCCGCGGGCCGGCGCGCACCCGGCCACGGCGCGCTGCAGCGCGGCCTCGTCGACCAGCGTCTGCCAGTCGTCGCCCAGGGCCAGCGCCTGCGGCGGCAACTGCGCCGCCCGGGCCTGGGCAGCGATCTCCAGCAGCAGGGCCAGGCGACGGTCCAGCGCCTTGCGATTGCGGGGCCGTGGCTGCCACGGCTCGAAACCGGCCACCGACGTGTCGCAACACAGAACGACACCGCGCGCCTGCAGCTGCACGCCGCCGTGGAACACGCGCGCCATCAGTTCGCCGCGGCGGGCACTGGCGCGATGATCGAGCCGGCTCGGCAGGTCGCCCGGCTGGTAGGGCCGCGAGTAGGCGTACTCGAAGGTGCCGTGACGCCGCGCGGCCTGGGTGCCGGCATGCAGACAGCGCGCCGCCAGATCGCGCAGCGGCGGCAGGGTCACGCGCAGCGGCGGCGGCAGTACGGCCACCTCCATCGGCTCCGCCACGCGCTGCGTGCTGCAGGTCACGAACAGCGGAAAGTAGCTGTGCGCGGCCAGCCCGGGCAGGCGCAGCAGCCCCCGCTCGCGCGGCACGAAGGCCACCTCGCACAGGGCGCTTTCGCCGGCAGGAAGATGCCCGATCAGCGTGCTCTGCGCCGCCGGCAACGCGCGCCAACCGGGCCCTCGCCATTCACGCAGCGACAGTTCCCGCGCCGCGCGCCGACCGACATTGACCACCCGCACGCGACCCCGGCACGGCCGCCCGGCGATGGCGGTGGCCTGCTCGAGCCGCGTCAGGTGCAGCCGTGGCCGCCACAGCCAGCCGATCAGCAGACTCAGCAGCACCACCGACAGCCCCGCTGCGGCCAGCCCCAGATCGAACCCCGGCTGACTGCGCCGTGACAGCAGCAACAGCGCGAAACTCGCCAGCAGCAGCACCCTGCCGAACGCGGTCAGACCATCGCGCAGGCCGCGCAGCGGCGCGCGCCAGCCACCGCGCCGCTCGGTCAGGCGCGGCACCAGGCGAAGTTCCAGCACCCAGCGCAGCAGCCGCCAGGCGTGCCGCGGCCACGGCTCGCCCGGGATTCGCAGCGGGCGGTCGGCGAGTTCCTTCATGGCAGCGCGCTGCCCGGCACTACGTAACGCTCCTCAGCGTGGCACCGGCACGTCCGCGGTCAGTGCATCCAGCAACGCGGCAGTGACGCGGCGGTCATGCTCGCGGCCCTGGCGCGGCAGCACGCGATGTCCCCACACCGGATGCAGCAGGGCACGCACGTCTTCCAGATGCACCGAGGCGCGGCCGTGCAGCAGCGCCCGCGCCCGCGCGGCCTCGGCCAGATGCATGGCGCCGCGCGGCGAGATGCCCAGCCGCACGCGCGCATCCTCCCGCGTGGCGCGCGCCAGATCGACCACGTAATGCGCCAGGTCCGGGTGCAGATACACCTCCCGTGCCTGCGCCCGCAGCGCCAGCAAACCGTCCGGGTCGAGCACCGCCTGCAGGGGCGGCGCGCTGCGGTACTCGCCCAGCAACGTGCGCTCGGCGGCGGCGTCCGGGTACCCCAGGCGGGTAGCGACCAGGAAGCGGTCCAGCTGCGCCTCCGGCAGCGGGTTGGTGCTGTCGAAATCGATCGGGTTCTGGGTGGCAATGACCGTGAACAGCGGCGACAGCGGGTAGGCCCGCCCATCGGCGCTGACCTGCCCCTCCTCCATCGCCTGCAGGAAGGCGGACTGGCTGCGCGTGGGCGCCCGGTTGATCTCGTCGGCCAGCAGCAGGTCGGTGAAGATCGGCCCCGCCACGAACTCGAAGCGGCCGTCGCCGGGGTGATAGACGCTGCCGCCGAGCACGTCCGCCGGCAACAGGTCGGACGTGAACTGCACGCGGTTGAAGGCGACCCCCAGCACCCGCGCCAGCCCCTTGGCCAGCGTGGTCTTGCCGACGCCGGGTACGTCCTCCAGCAGCACGTGCCCGCCGGCGAGCACCGCCACCAGCAACAGCTCCAGCACCGCCGGGTCGCCCAGCCAGACGCCAGCCAGCTGCTGACGCACCGCGTCCAGCTTCAGCTGCGCCTCGGCAGCGGTGTCCGTGGCGCGTCGGGGGGCGGCGCTGGTCATCGTGGAAACCTCGAAGCGGTGAACGGATACGGGGCCCCGGGCACGGTGCCGGCGCGGCACCCGGGTTCCCCTCACAGATTATCGGTCGCCCGGCGCGCTGATTGAATCCACACGACGGCTCGCGGCTGCCCCCGGGCCACCGTTACAGATAGGCCTACAGATAGGCCGCCATGCCGCCGTCGACGTCGAGCTGGGTGCCGGTCACGTAGCTGGCGGCGTCCGACGCCAGGAACAGCGCCACGTTGGCGACCTCGCGCACCTGCCCCACGCGCCCCATCGGCACACGGTAATCGGCGGCCGCGGCGCCCAGAAAGTCGGCGTAGCTGCCCTGGGACGGATCGTGCCAGGCCTGCCAGGCGGGTGTCTCGACCAGTCCAAGCCCGATGGCGTTGGCGCGGATGCCCTGCTGCGCGTGTTCCCTGGCCAGCAGTTTGGTGAAGGCAAGACAGCCGGCGCGCACCACGCTGGAGGCATAGAAGGTCATGTCCGGCTGACGGGCGAAGATGGCGTTGATGTTGACGATGCTGCCGCCGCCGCGGGCCCGCATCAGCGGCACCGCAGCGCGCGCGGTGCGGACCATGGCCAGCAGCTTGACGTCGAACTCCCGTTGCCACTGCGCGTCGCTGAGGCTGGCCAGCGTGCCGGACTCGGACGTGGCGGCGTTGTTGACCAGCACGTCGACGCCGCCGAAGCGGCTGTTGGCCTCGGCCATCAGCCGCTCGACGTCTTCCGCCTTGCCGACATCGGCCGCCATGCCGGCGATGCGCTCACCGTGCGCGGCGCGCCACGTGTCGACTTGCGCGTTCAGTCCCGCGCCGTCGCGGGCGCAGGTGAGCACGCTGGCGCCGGCTTCCAGAAACGCCTGCGTGATGCCGTGGCCGATGCCCTGCCGGCCGCCGGTGACGACGGCGACCTTGCCCCTCAGATCGATTTCCATGACGGCCTCCGCTTACTTGAGTCCGGTCCAGACGGTCTTGACCTCGGTGTACATGGCAATGCCCTCCTCGCCGTTCTCGCGGCCCAGGCCGGACATCTTGTAGCCGCCGAACGGCGCCGCCGGGTCCATGATGCCGTAGGCGTTGATGTACACCGTGCCGGCCTTGATGGCGCGCGCCACGCGGTGCGCGCGACCGAGGTTCTGGGTCCACATGCCGGCGGCCAGGCCGAACTGGGTATCGTTGGCCAGGGCCAGCACGTCCGCCTCGTCCTCGAACGGGATCACCGACAGCACCGGGCCGAAGATCTCCTCCTGTGCCACGCGCATGTCGTTGCGCACGCCGGCCAGCACGGTCGGCTGGTAGAAGTAGCCGCCGCCGGCGACCTCGGCCGGGCCGCCGCCGGCCACCACCCGGGCCCCTTCGCTGACGCCGAGCTTCACGTACTCGTCCACACGCTTCCAGTGCTGCTCGGACACCAGCGCGCCGATGCGCGTGTCCTCGGCGAAGGGATCGCCCACCTTCATGCGCGCGGCGGACTGCGACGCCGCCTCGAGCGCCTGCTCGTACAGCGGCTTTTCGACGAACAGGCGCGAGCCGGCAATGCACACCTCGCCCTGGTTGTAGAAGATGGCGGCGCCGATGGCGCGCATGGCGGACTTCAGGTCCGCGTCGCCGAAGATGATGTGCGGCGACTTGCCGCCCAGCTCCAGGCTGACGCGCTTCAGCGTGCCGGCCGCCTGGCGCATGATGTGCTGACCGGTGCGCGTGGAACCGGTGAAGGCCACCTTGTCCACGTCCGGATGGTTGATCAGCGCCTCGCCGGCCTCGCCGCCGAAGCCCGACACGATGTTGACCACGCCCGGCGGGAAACCCGCCTCGTTGAGCAGATTGCCCAGGTACAGCGCCGTCAGCGGCGTCTGCTCGGCCGGTTTCAGCACCACCGTGTTGCCGGCGGCCAGCGCCGGTGCCAGCTTCATCACCGCCATGAACAGCGGGAAGTTCCACGGCACGATCTGGCCGATGACGCCAATCGGCTCGCGCAGCGTGTAGGTCAGGAACGGCCCGCGCACCGGCACCGTCTCACCGCGCAGCTTGCTCGGCCAGCCGGCGTAGTAGTGCAGCGTCTGCACGGACATGGGCAGGTCCACCTTGCGCGCATCGCCGAACGGCTTGCCGGTGTCGTACGTTTCCAGCGCCGCCAGCGCCTCGGCGTTGTGTTCGATCAGATCCGCCAGGCGGTGCAGCAGCCGCTCGCGGTCGCCGGCCGCCATGCCGGCCCAGGCGTCCGACTCGAAGGCCGCCCGGGCCGCGGCCACGGCGCGGTCGACATCCGCCGCCGTGCCCCTGGCCACCGTGCCCAGCGACTGGCCGGTGGCCGGGTTGATGTTGTCGAAGCGGGCGCCATCGGCAGCGTCCTGGTAATCGCCGTTGATGAACAGGCGCGTCGGCGCGCTGAGTTTCTCGAACGCAATCATGGGCGGTCTCCTCGTGATTTGAATGGGTCAGGTCGATGGCTGGTGCAGCGAGGCTAAGGATGCCCCGGCCACCGGGCAAGCACCCCTGGGCGTGCCCGGTGAGGCCCGTCGCGGGCCGGCACCGCAACGGGCGCGTCGCAACCGGGCCGGATGCCCGGTTCGTGCACGATCAGTGCGCCTCGTCCCAGTTGGTCCCGATGCCGGTCTCGACCTCCAGCGGCACGTCGAGCGGGTTGTCGGCGCTCATCAGCGCGACCACTTCGTCCCGCACCGCCGCGACACCGTCGCGCGGCACCTCGAACACCAGTTCATCGTGCACCTGCATGATCATGCGCGCCGGTTCGCCACTGTCCCGCAGCCAGCGGTCGATGCGGATCATGGCCAGCTTGATCAGGTCCGCCGCCGTGCCCTGCATGGGCGCGTTGATGGCCGTGCGCTCGGCGTACTGGCGGCGCTGCGCGTTGCCGGCGCGGATGTCCGGCAGGTACAGGCGGCGCCCGAACACGGTCTCGACGTAACCACGCTCGCGCGCCTGCTCACGCGTCGCGTCCATGTAGGCGCGCACGCCGGGGTAGCGTTCGAAGTACTGATCCACGTAGCGCTGCGCGGCGCCGCGGTCGATGTTGAGCTGCTGCGCCAGGCCGAAGGCCGACATGCCGTAGATGAGGCCGAAGTTGATGGCCTTGGCGGCACGCCGCTGCTCGGCGCTGACGCCGTCGGCACCGACGCCGAAGATCTCGCCGGCGGTGGCGCGGTGCACGTCGGCACCCTCGGCGAACGCGCGCCGCAGGCCGGCGTCGCCGGACAGGTGCGCCATGATGCGCAGTTCGATCTGCGAATAGTCGGCCGCCAGCAGCACGCACCCTTCGGGCGCGATGAACGCCTGGCGGATGCGCCGCCCCTCGGCGGTGCGCACCGGAATGTTCTGCAGGTTCGGGTCCGACGAGGACAACCGGCCGGTCGAGGCCACCGCCTGGTGATAGGACGTGTGCACGCGCCCGGTGGCCGGATTCAGCTGCGCCGGCAGCTTGTCGGTGTAGGTGGAGCGCAGCTTGGAAAGCCCCCGGTGCTCCAGGATCACGCGCGGCAGCGGATAGTGCAGCGCCAGCTCCTGCAGCACGTCCTCGGCGGTCGAAGGCTGGCCCTTGGGCGTGCGACCGAGCACCGGCAGCTTCTGTTCGTCGTAGAGAATCTGCTGGATCTGCAGCGGCGAGCCGAGGTTGAACGGCCGGCCGGCCAACTCGTGCGCCTGTGCCTCCAGACGCTGCATGGATTCGGCCAGTTCGGCGCTTTGCCGGCGCAGCAACGCGGCATCGATCAGCACGCCGTGGCGTTCGATGCGCGAGAGCACCGGCAACAGCGGCATCTCGATGGTCTCGAACACCCGCCGCAGGGCCGGCTCGGCCTCGATCTGCGGCCAGAAATGCCGGTGCAGGCGCAGCGTCACGTCGGCGTCCTCGGCCGCGTAGCGGGCGGCGGTGTCGATGTCCACCTGGTTGAACGTGAGCTGCTTCTTGCCGCTGCCGGCCACCTCCTTGAAGGTGATGGGGGTGTGGCCCAGGTGCCGGGCCGACAGCGTGTCCATGTGGGGCCGGCTGGCGGTGCTGTCGAGCACGTAGGACTCGAGCATGGTGTCGAAGGCCGGGCCGGCCACGCCGATGCCATGCTGGGCCAGCACGGTGTAGTCGAACTTGAAACCCTGACCGACCACGCGGGACGGCGCGGCCTCCAGCAGCGGCTTCAGGCGCCCGAGAACGGTCTCGGCGGACAACTGCTCCGGCGCGCCGGGGCCGTCATGACCGACCGGCACGTAGGCGGCCTGCCCTGGCTCACAGGCAAACGACACGCCGACCACGCGGGCCGTCACGGCATCGAGCGAATCGGTTTCCAGATCGAAGGCGAACACCCCGGCGGCGGCCAGGCGTTCGCACCAGCGATCCAGCGCGGCGGCATCGAGCACCGTTTCGTAGGCGTCGCGGTCGATGCCCGGCGCCGCGCTGTCGCCGGGCGCATCGGCCGCCGGGCCGCCGGGCGCGCCCTCCTCCAGCTCTTTCAGCCAGGACTTGAACTCGAGCTCGCCCAGCAGCCGGCGCAGGGTGTCCACGTCCGGCGCGCCGCGGTTCAGGTTGTCCGGATCGATGTCCAGCGCCACGTCGCAGCGCACCGTCGCCAGCTCGCGGTACAGCGGCAACTGCTCCAGGGTGGCGCGCAGGTTCTCGCCCACCTTGCCGCCGATGTCGTCTGCGTGCGCCATCACGTCGTCGAGCGACCCGTACTGCTGCAGCCATTTGGCGGCCGTCTTGGGGCCCACCTTGGGCACGCCCGGAATGTTGTCCACGGTATCGCCGGTCAGGGCCAGGAAGTCGGCGATCAGCGCCGGCGGCACGCCGAACTTGTCCTCGACACCGGCCACGTCGAGCACCGTGTTGCTCATGGTGTTGACCAGGCGCACGTGGGCGTCCACCAGCTGCGCCAGGTCCTTGTCGGCGGTGGAGATCAGCACCTGCTCGCCACGGCCGGCAGCGCGCCGCGCCAGGGTGCCGATCACGTCGTCGGCCTCCACGCCGTCGACCACCAGCAGCGGCAGGCCCAGCGCCCGCACCAGGTCCTGCGTCGGGGCGATCTGCACCGCCAGGTCGTCCGGCATCGGCGGCCGGTTGGCCTTGTACTCGGCGAAGCTCTCATGGCGAAACGTCGGCCCCTTGGCGTCGAACACCACCGCGATGTGCGCGTCCGGGTACTCGCGCTCGAGCCGGCGCAGCATGTTGATGACGCCGTAGGTCACACCGGTCGGCCGCCCCTGGGTGTTGGTCAGCGGCGGCAGCGCGTGGAAGGCGCGAAACAGGTAGGACGAGCCGTCCACCAGGACGACGAGCGGCGATTCGGGCATGGCAGGACGGGCACGCGAAAGGGACAGGGAACCGGCGCCGGCAGTGTAGCGCAGCGCCCGGCGGACGCCGGACGCGCCCCCCGGCGATGCTATGCTGTCAGCCGGTTTTGCCGTCTTTATTCTGGAGTTCGAGCCATGCGCCGCATGCTGCTGATCGGCTTGTTTTGGGGGGCAGCGGCGCAGGCCGCCGGGCAGGCGCCGCCGGCCGGCACGGACGCCCCGCCCGAAATGCAGGTTCCACCCCCGCGCACTACCCCGGCCACCGACCCGAACGAGGTGCCGCCGGAACTGCGCGTGGCACCGCAGGAAGGTGACGCGCCGTCGCCGGAAGTCACCATCAAGCGCGATGCCAAGGGCACACGCGAGGAATACGCGATCAACGGCCAGGTCTACATGGTCAAGGTAATCCCGGCTGTCGGCCCCGCCTACTACCTGGTCGACCCCACCGGCCAGGGTGAATTCAGCCAGCAGATCAACGACATCAAGAACCCGCCGCCAGTGCCGCGCTGGGTGCTTCTGCGCTGGTAGTCGGGAGGCTGCGTGTCGGTCTATACCCGGGTCGAGGCGGCCGAGGTGGTCGCCTTTCTGCGCGATTACGCCGTCGGTGAACTGCTGGAACTGCACGGCATCGCCGACGGCATCGAGAACACCAACTACTTCGTCACCACCAGCGGCGGGCGTTTCGTGCTGACGCTGTTCGAGCGGCAAGCCGACAGCGAGCTCGAATACTTCCTGGAACTGATGGTGGTCCTGGCCGACCACGGCCTGGCCTGCCCGCGGCCGATCATGGCCGATGACGGCACGTACCTGCGTCACCTGGCCCAGCGCCCGACCGTGCTGGTGGAACGCCTGGCCGGCCGCGCCATCGAGCACCCCTCGGTGGCCCAGTGCGCCGCGGTAGGCGGCGCGCTGGGGCGCATCCACCGCATCGGCCGTCACGTGCACCGCCGCCGCGCCAACGAGCGCGGGCCGGCGTGGTGGCGCTTCACCGCCGATGCGCTGCGCGCTGTCCTGGATGCCGAGGCGATGGCCCTGATCGACACGGAAATCGCCTTCCAGACGGCCCTGGATACCGAACGTCTGCCGCGCGGCGTGATCCACGCCGACCTGTTCCGCGACAACGTGCTGTTCGAGGGCGAGCAGCTGAGCGGCGTGATCGACTTCTACGCCGCCTGCAACGACATCCTGCTGTACGACGTCGCCATCTGCCTGAACGACTGGTGCATCGGTGCCGACGGCGACTTCGACGACGCCCGTGCCCGTGCCTTCCTGGCCGCCTACGCCGAGAGCCGCCCCTGGGCCAGCGGCGAGACCGACGCGCTGCCTGCCATGTTGCGTGCAGCCGCGTTGCGGTTCTGGCTGTCGCGCCTGTACGACCTGCACTTCCCGCGGGCCGGCGAGATCACCCACATCAAGGATCCGGCGCACTTCGAGCGCATCCTGCGCCGGCGCATTGCCGAGCCGCAGCGGGCGCAGGCGATCCTGCCGGCCTGATGCCATGAGCACGCTGTCGCGCCTGGCGCCACACCTGTGGATCAACGTGGCCTGCATCATCTGGGCCGGCAACATGACCGTTGGCCGGGCGCTGCGCGAACACATCGGCCCCGGCATGATCGTCACCCTGCGCGGCGTGGTGTCGCTGCTGCTGCTGGTAGTGCTCGTGCGCCTGCTGCGCAGCGGCAACGAGCCGCCCCTGCGCAAGGACTTCTGGCGCCTGTGCTTCATGGCCGCCAGCGGCGTGGCCGGCTACCAGGGGCTGCTGTACCTGGGCCTGCGGTACACGGACGCGATCAATGCCGCGCTGATGAACTCGGCCGGGCCGCTGGTGGCCATGACCATGGCCTGGCTGGCGCTGGGCACCGTGGTGCGCCCGGTACAGTGGATGGGCGCCCTGCTGTCGCTGGTCGGCATCGCCGTGATCCTGTCCGGTGGCAGTTTCGAGCAACTGAAGGCCATCCAGTTCAACGTCGGCGACCTGATCATGCTGGCGGGCGTGGTCATGTGGGCCGCCTACTCGGTGGTCGGTCGCGGCGTCATGCGGTCACGCTCGGTACTGTCGGTGACCGCCGTCACCTCGGCGATGTCGCTGCTGATGGTGACGCCCTGGGGCCTGTGGGAAGTGTCCACGGCAACGCCCCAGCTGACCCCGGCCGTGTGGGCGGGGCTCGCCTACATGGGCATCTTCGTCGGTGTTGGCGCGCTGATGGCCTGGAACTACGGCGTCAAGTCGGTCGGCCCGGCCGAGGCCATGGCGTTCATGAACATGACCCCACTGTACGCGGTGCTGATGTCCACGCTGCTGCTGCACGAGCCGATGCGCGACCACCAGCTGGCCGGCGCGGTGCTGGTGGTCGGCGGTAGCCTGCTGGCAGCACTCGGCCCACAATGGCTCGCCCGGCGCGCCGCGCCCGAATCCCCTTCGTGAGGTGAAGCGCATGGACAGTCTGTACGGAAAAACGCTCTTCATCACCGGCGCCTCGCGCGGTATTGGCAAGGCCATCGCACTGCGCGCGGCCGAGGACGGCGCCAACATCATCGTCGCCGCCAAAACCGCCGAGCCACATCCGAAACTGCCCGGCACCATCCACACCGCGGCGCAGGAAATCCGGGATGCCGGCGGCCAGGCGCTGCCCCTGGTAGTGGATGTGCGTGACGAGGGGGCGGTCGAGACTGCCGTCGCCGAGGCGGCCGAACGCTTCGGCGGCATCGACATCCTGGTCAACAACGCCTCGGCCATTTCCCTGACCGGCACACTCGAAACGCCGGTACGGCGCTTCGACCTGATGTTCGACGTCAACGTGCGTGGCAGCTGGGTCACCGCCCGCGCCTGCCTGCCGCACCTGCTCAAGGCCGAGAATCCGCACGTTTTGACCCTGTCGCCACCGCTGAACTTCGAACCGCGCTGGCTGGCCCCGCACGGCGCCTACACGCTGAGCAAGTACGGCATGAGTCTGCTGACGCTGTCGCTGGCGGAGGAGTTCCGCGACCGAGGCGTGGCGGCCAACGCGCTGTGGCCGCGCACGGTCATCGCCACCTCGGCCATCGAGATGCTGCCCGGCATCGAGCCCGGCCGCTGCCGACGCCCGGAGATCGTTGCCGACGCCGCGCACTGGATTCTCACCCGACCGAGCCGCGACTGCACCGGCAACTTCTTCATCGACGAGGCGGTCCTGGCGCAGGCCGGCGTCACCGACCTCGACCTCTACGCCGTCGACCCCGAGCAGCCGCTGGAAGCCGACCTGTTCGTCGACTGAACCGCGCCGGTCAGGCCCTCCACAGGCCGGCCGACGCTGCCGCGAACAGCGCCGCGTAATCGGCCAAAATGCCACGGCTGCGGCCGAGCACCGCACTGTCCAAGCACTTCATGGACGCACCTCGCCACTGAATGTCCCCGTGTCAGGCTAAAGACTGGCGCCCTTGAAAGGAATTCATCTTTCCTGATTGCGTCCATTGCAATCAGCCATCGATACCGGGCACGCCCGGGCGACCCACACAGTGGTATTCAAAGCCCGCCTGCGCCATGCGCCCTGGATCATAGATGTTGCGCAGGTCGACCACGACGCGGCCCTCCATGCGCCGCTTCAACTCTTCCAGGTCCAGGCCCCGGTACTCGTTCCACTCGGTCAACAGCACCAGCGCATCGGCACCTTCGACCGTGCTGTAGGGGTCTTCGCAATAATCCACCGCGCTCGGCAGCAGCCCGCGAGCCTCGGGCACACCCTTGGGATCGTGCGCGCGAATCCGGGCGCCACGGTCCAGCAACGGCGGCAGGATGGCCAGCGCCGGGGCTTCGCGCATGTCGTCCGTGTTCGGCTTGAAGGTGAGGCCCAGCACGGCGATGGTCTTGCCCGCCTCGCTGCCGCCGAGCGCGCGACGGATCTTGAGCACCATGCGCGCCTTCTGGGCGGCGTTGACCTCGACCACCGCCTCGACGATGCGCGACGGCGCGCCCGCCTCCTGCGCCAGCCGGATCAGCGCCAGCGTGTCCTTGGGAAAGCACGAGCCACCGAAGCCCGGCCCCGGATGCAGGAACTTGCGCCCGATGCGGCCATCGAGCCCGATGCCGCGCGCCACGTCGTGCACGTCGGCGCCGGCCTGCTCGCACAGCTGCGCCATCTCGTTGATGAAGCTGATCTTGGTCGCCAGGAAGGCATTGGCGGCGTACTTGATCAGCTCGGCCGTCTCCAGCCCGGTGACGACGATCGGTGTCTCGATCAGGTTCAGCGGCCGATACAGCTCGCGCAGCAGGGCTTCGGCCCGCTCGCTCTCGACCCCCAGCACCACCCGGTCCGGACGCATGAAGTCGCCGATGGCGGCACCCTCGCGCAGGAACTCCGGATTCGAGGCAACGTCGAAATCGGCCGTCGGATTGGCCTCCCGCACGATGCGCCCGACCTGCCGCGCGGTCCCCAGCGGCACGGTCGACTTGTCGACGATCACCGTATAGCCGGACAGATGCGCCGCCACCTGGCGCGCCGCGGCGTAGACATAACTCAGGTCGGCGTGGCCGTCCCCGTGGCGGCTCGGCGTCCCGACGGCAATGAACACCAGGTCGGCCTCGCGCACCGCCGCCGGCAGGTCGGTCGTGAACTGCAAGCGCCCGGCGGCGACGTTGCGGGCCACCAGTTCGTCGAGACCCGGCTCGTAGATGGGAATCTCGCCGGCGCGCAGGCGCTCGATCTTGCCCGGGTCGATGTCCACGCACACCACTTCCGCGCCGAAGTCGGCAAAGCAGGCGCCAGACACCAGGCCGACATAGCCGGTACCGATCATGACCACATTCATACAGACCCGCACTCCGCTGCTTGGGGGCTCGACGCCGGGCACATGCCCCGTAGTCGCCGCGCCCGCTACGGTACAGTAACGGCTCTGGGAGGAGCCGCCACGCCATGCCTGAACCCGCCGACCGCTTCACTCGCCTGCGGGCCTTCGAGAAAGCGCTCTACCACTGCGCCACGTGCAACTATTGTGCCGTCGCTGTGTGGCAGGAACGTGGCATCGACGGCGTGTGCGCCACCCTGCAGGCACATTCGCCAGCGGCTTCCTACTCGGGCAAGGGCTATCTGGCCACCGCCCGCGCGCTGCTGGAAGGCGAACCGCTGGACCTGACGACGGTCGCCGAACGCGCCTTCGCCTGCACCACCTGCGGCAACTGCGAGGCGGTCTGTCCCATCGGCATGCCGCCGACCGCGGCGGTCAAGGCGCTGCGGGCGGAGCTGGTGGAACAGGATCGGGCCCCGACGGACGCCGTGGCGGTGCGCGATGCCGTGCTGACCGGGCAGAACCCCTGGGGCTTTGCCGCCGCGCAGGGCGCGGACTGGCAGTTCGGCCTGGTGCCGCACCCGCAACCCGACCTGTGGCTGCTGCCCGGCTGCGCCGCCGTCCACCGCCAGCCCGGCGAGGCGCGGGCGGCCGCCCAGCTGCTGACGGTGATCGGCCATGACGTCGCCTGGCCACAGCACACCGTGTGCTGCGGAGCTCCCCTGGCGGCGCTGGGCTTCGAGCAGGCCGAAACGCAGCAGGCGCGGGCCTTCGCCGACACCGTGCCGGCCAACGTGCCGATGGCCGTGCTCGGAGGTGACTGCCTGGCCCACCTGAGCGCCGCCGACACCGCACCGCATTCGGTGCTGCAGCTGCTGCACGCCGCCCTGCACGACGGCCGCCTGGCGGTGGCGCCGCGCGGCGACTCGCCGCCGCCGCAGGTGGTGGCGGTGCAGGACAGCTGCCACCTCAGCAAGCCCCATCACGGGCTTGAGCCGCTCGACGCGCCGCGCCTGCTGCGCGAGGTGCTGGCGGTCCTCGGCTGCGAGGTGGCGCAGAACACCGCCGCGCCGCGCCACGCCGTGTGCTGCGGTGCCGCCGGCGGCATGGCGCAGCTGCATGAGAACGCGGCCCGGCGCATGGCCGCCGCCTGCCTGGCCGGCGCCGAGCGCTACGGCGCCGAGGCGCTGATCACCGCCAGCCCGCTGTGTGGCGGCCATCTGGCGCTGACCGCGGCCGGGCAGCTGCCGGTGTACGGCATCTGCGAGTTCATCGCCGCCCACTACGCCGTGGCGGGGCCCGAGGAGTGAGCTGGCAGGATGAGATCCGCGCGCTGCTGCCCGCCGGCCTGGCCTGGCACGAGCCGGTCGACACCCTCGCCTACCGGCGCGACACCTCCATCGTTGCACCCGGCCACCCGGACCTGGTGGTGCGCCCCCTGGACGCGCCCGGTATCGGCCGCGTGCTGGCCGCCGCCAGCCGGCTGAACGTGCCGGTCTACAGCCGCGGCGCCGGCTCCATGTACGCCGGTGGCGTGAACCCGCACGCCGGCGGACTGGTGATGGACCTGGGCGGACTCGACCGCATCCTGGACATCGACACCGTCAAGGGCGTGGTGGTGCTGGAACCGGGTGTCACCTTTGGCGCCCTGCTGGCGGCGCTGGA
>NZ_JBFJTF010000043.1:0-17284 GCF_041625615.1 Immundisolibacter sp.
CCTGCAGGGGCGACACCCGGCCGGGCCGGTGCTCGTCCTGCACGAAGCTGCCGACCAGCGGCGCCAGCAGCAGCGGGCCGATTCCCTCTCGCGGGTAAAGCGCCAGCTGTACCCGCGCCCGTGCGTCGCTGCCCGGCATCAGATCCATCTGCGCGGCGGCGACCAGCATCGCCGACTCGGCCAGTGCATACACGCGCAGCTGATGCGCGCCGGCCGCCGGTCGCACCAGCCAGTGGTCGGTGAACGGCACCGGATGCGCCACGCCGTTGTGGTCCAGGCTGGCCACCAGCCAGGCCGCGGCGCCGTACGGGCGGCCGGCACCGGTCAGCTGCCAGCGCTCGCCCCCGATGCGGGCGAACGGGCCATGTCCGGCGCCCGCCGCGCGCGGATAGAGCAGATCGAAACCACAGAACCCGCCGCCGCCCGCGTCGGGCGCCGCGGCGCCTGCCCACTCGAACTGGGTCGGCCGGTAGTCGAGTGGCCGGACGCCGTTCAGCTGAATGGAGTGCCAGCGCGTGGGCACGCACCCGCGGCGCGCCGGGCGTGGCAGCGGCACGAAGCGCGAGCCCATGGTCCACGGTGCATGCTGAGGCTTGATGTGCGCCGCCTGCCAGGCCGCGGGATCCAGGCCACCGCTGTCGGCCGGCGCCACGTAGGGCGCCAGCAGCCGTTCCTTGGCCAGGCGTTTGACCGACTCGAAGTCGAAGGGCGCGGCGACGGTAGGCGCCACCACCAGCGCCAGCGCTGCCAGGGGTCGGTAGCACCTCAGCATGTCGGCGCGGCGATGTACTGATACAGCCAGGTCTCGGTCAGGGTCCGGTCGTCGAGGCGCACGTAGCAGCGCAGCTCCACCGGGTCGTCGGCCCCCGCGTCGTCCACGTACAGGTCGAAGGCGGCGCGCCAGCGGTCGGTGCCGACCACCTTCAGCACATAGGCGTTGTCGATGCGCCCACGCGAGGTGCTGACCACCGGCTCGAGGTCGTAGCGTTGCTCGAGGTCGGCCAGCGGGCCACCGGCAAAGTCGATGACGAACTTGATGCCGGCCGGCAGTGCGGCCGCCTGCGAGGCGGCCAGCCCCGGGATGCCGTGGCGCCCTTTCCAGGTGTGGCGCACACGCGCTACGGCGGGCATGACCGGCTCGTCATTGCCCCAGTACAAACGGTAGTCGAAGGTCCAGGCAGACCCGGCGCGCACCGGCTCGCGTGGTGTCCAGTAGGCGACGATGTTGTCGTGGATTTCGTCGTCGGTGGGAATCTCCACCAGCTGCACGGCGCCCTCCCCCCACGCGCCGAGCGGCTCCACCCATACCGTGGGTCGACGGTCGTAGAAGGCGCCGTCGTCCTGGTAGTGCTCGAAGTTGCGGTCGCGCTGCGACAGACCGAAGCCGCGCGGGTTGACGTCGACGAAGGACGAGGTCTTGACCATCGGCGGCGCCTCCAGCACCCGCCACAGGCGCTCGCCGGCACCGGTCCACACCGCCAGTCCGTCCGAGTCGTGGATCTCGGGTCGCCAGTCGACCGCCCGCTGGCGGTTGTTTTCCGCGTACCAGAACATGCTGGTCAGCGGCGCCACGCCCAGGCGCTCGATGTCGCGCCGGATGAACAGCTCGGCATGCACCTCGGTCACCACCGGGTCGGCCCGCCGGCAGTCGAAGCGGTACACGCCGCTCAGGCTCGGCCCGTCCAGCAGCGCGTACACGGTGATGCGCTCGTCGTCCGGCTGCTCCAGGTAGAACGCCGTGAAGTCGGGAAACTCCTCCGGCTGCGGCAGGGCCGTGTTGACGGCGATGCCCCGCGCCGACAGGCCGTACTGCCCCTGCGGACCGCTGCTGCGGAAATAGGACGCGCCCTGGAATGCCAGCCAGTCGGTGTCGGCCGGCGCCGGGTCCATGACACGAAAGCCGGCAAAACCGCCATGGTGGGCCAGCTTTCGGGCCAGGCCGGGTGTGCCGTACGCGAACAGGTCGGTCGAGAACGGCACCTCGCGCGCCGTGCCGTCGTCCACCAGGTACACGCGCACCGGCTTTTGCGCAAACCGGTGCGGATGGAACAGCTGCACGCCGAGCGAAGCGGGCGCGTCTGCCCACAGCGTGTGTTCGGGCCGGAAACGGATCGTCTGGATGGTGTCGAAATCGATGCCGTGCAGCAGGTCTGCGTTGGCGATTGCCGGCGGCGCATAGGGCCGCCCGGCCAGGGCACGGGCCTGTTCGCGCAGGCGATCGAAACTGAAGCGGCGCCGGGGGCCCAGACGGCCTGCACCGAGCGCGGTTAACGGCAACAGCCCCGACACGGCCAGCATGCCGCCGGCGGCGAAGAGCCTGAGTACATCACGGCGTGTCGTGCGCGGCGGCATACGGCAGACGATCCCTCGCAGATGGTTGAACAAACGCCTCGCATCAGACCGCCCGACACCGGAGTCGGTTCGCCGGGGCCACAGCGCGGCGAAGTGTACTTGGCAGGGGCTGCCGTCATGCCTGTCGACATGCATATCCATATGCAAAAAGTTAGCCACCGGAAGCGGTCTGGAGGCGGGTTACCCCCTGCTAGAATTCCGGCGCCATCTAGCGTTCGTCGACATTTCATAATCATGAAGCGCCACATCCCCCTCGAGAGCCTGAAATTCGCCACCCGTTGCGTGCATGGGGGTGTCTACAAGGACCCGCTGTACAACTCGGTGGTGACGCCGCTGTATCCGTCGTCGACGTTCTACTTCGAGGGGCCGCGCCAGACCTCGGGCTACGACTACACGCGCACCAAGAACCCCACCCGCGACGCGCTGGAAGAGAACCTCGCCAGCCTGGAAGGCGGCGCCGGCGCCACGGCCGTCGCCACCGGCATGGCCGCCATCACCACGGCGCTGCACCTGCTGCCGCCCGGGGCACACGTGATCGCCGGCAACGACATCTACGGCGGCACCTATCGCTTGTTCGCCAACGTGCTGCCGGCGCGTGGGCTGCGTTTCTCGCTGGTGGACATGGGCGACCTGAACGCCGTGGCCGCGGCCTTCGAGCCGGACACGGCGCTGGTGTGGATCGAGACGCCCAGCAATCCGCTGCTGCGCCTGACCGACATCGCGGCCGTGAGTGCACTGGCGCGGGAGCACGGCGCGCTGATCTGCGCCGACAACACGTTTCTGAGCCCCTACCTGCAGCGCCCGCTGGCGCTCGGTGCGGACCTGGTGGTGCACTCCACCACCAAGTACCTGAACGGCCACAGTGACGTGGTCGGCGGCGCCATCGTCGCCGGCACGCCCGAGCTGGCCGAAAAGGTCGCCGCCACCGCCAACGCGCTTGGCACCACCAGTTCGCCCTACGATGCCTGGCTGGTGCTGCGCGGTGTGAAGACGCTGCCGCTGCGCATGCAGGCCCACGAGCGCAACGCCCAGGCGCTGGCGCAGTTCCTGCTGGAGCACCCCAAGGTGTCGCGCGTGCACTACCCCGGCCTGCCGGACCACCCGGGCCACGCCCTGGCCAGGCGTCAGCAGGACGGTTTCGGCGCCATGCTCAGCTTCGACCTCGAAGGCGGCGAGGCGGCCGTGTTCCGGCTGGTCGAGCGACTCAAGCTTTACGCCTTCGCCGAATCGCTCGGCGGCGTGGAAAGCCTGATCGAGCACCCGGCCAGCATGAGCCACGCCGCCATGACGCCGCAGGCCCAGGCCCAGGCCGGCATCGGACCGGGTCTGGTGCGGGTGTCGGTGGGCATCGAGGATGCGGACGACCTGATCGCCGACCTGGCCGCGGGGCTCGCCAACGCCTAGGGCCACCCGGCGCCCGCCCGTGGGCTGCGCGGGCGCGTCCGCCTAGCGGTCGACTGCCCTGGCCGGGGACTTGTCCAGCAGGTCGCGCAGTTCGTAGAGCAGATCCAGCGCCGCGCGTGGCGCCAGGCCATCGGGGTCGATCAGCGCCAGCCGGTCGAGCACCGCCTGGTCCGGGTGCGCCTCGAACAGGCCCAGTTGCTGTTGCCGCGGTGCCGGCTCGGCGGCCGGCAGGCCCTCCCCGAGCTGCGACAGGCGTGTGTTGGCCAGCTCCAGCACCTCCGGCGGCACCCCGGCCAGCGCGGCCACCTGCAGGCCGTAGCTGCGCCGGGCCGGTCCGGGCTGCACCCGATGCAGAAACACGATGCCGCCGGCGTGTTCGGCGGCGTCGAGGTGCACGTTGCGAACGCCATCGAGCTCCTGCGCCAGCGCGGTCAGCTCGAAATAGTGCGTCGCGAACAGCGTGAAGGCCCGCACCCGCTGCGCCAGATGCACCAGGCAGGCCCAGGCCAGCGCCAGGCCGTCGTAGGTACTGGTGCCCCGGCCGACCTCGTCCAGCAACACCAGGCTGTGGGCGGTGGCGTTGTGCAGGATATTGGCGGTCTCGGTCATTTCCACCATGAAGGTGGAGCGTCCGCCGGCCACGTCGTCGGCAGCGCCGATGCGGGTGAAGATGCGGTCGACCGGCCCCAGGCGCGCGCTGCGTGCCGGCACGTAGCTGCCGGCGTGCGCCAGCAGCACGATCAGCGCCACCTGGCGCATGTAGGTGGACTTGCCGCCCATGTTCGGGCCGGTGACCAGCAGGATGCGCTGCGCGTCGTCCAGCGCCAGGTCGTTGTCGACGAACGGACCGTCGGTCAGGCGCTCGACCACCGGGTGCCGGCCGCCGTCGATGGCAATGCCTGGCGCCTCCTCCAGCTGCGGCTCGACATAGCCGAAGCACTGCGCCCGCTCGGCCAGGTTGGCCAGCGCGTCCAGCTGCGCCAGCGCGGCGGCCGCCGTCTGCAGCGGCGCCAGCTGCGCCAGCACGGTATCCAGCAGCTGCTCGAACAGTTCGCGCTCGCGTGCCAGGGCCCGTTCGCGGGCACCCAGCGCCTTGTCCTCGAACGCCTTCAGTTCCGGTGTCAGGTAGCGCTCGGTGTTCTTGAGCGTCTGCCGGCGTGTGTAGTCGGCCGGCAGCTCCTGTGCCTGGGCACGGCTGATCTCGATGTAGTAGCCGTGCACCCGGTTGTAGCTGACCTTCAGGTTGGCGATACCGGTACGCGTGCGCTCGCGCTGCTCCAGCTCCAGCAGGTAGCTGCCGGCATCACGGCCGATGGCGCGCAGTTCGTCGAGGTCGGCATCGAAGCCGGTCGCGATGACGCCGCCGTCGCGCAGCAACGCCGGCGGCTGTGCCTCCAGCGCAGCGTCGAGCACGTCCCGCAGTGCGGCGAAGTCCGGCAGATCGGCTCGCAGCGCGGCGAGCCGGGGTGCCTCGAAGCCGGCCAGCGCCTGCGTCAGCGCCGGCAACAGCGCCAGGCTGTCGCGCAGCGCGGCCAGGTCGCGCGGACGCGCCGTGCGCAGCGCCACACGCCCGAGCACGCGCTCGACGTCCCCTACCCCGCCCAGGCGCTCCTGCACGGTCGCGTAGCCGCCGTTGTCGAGCAAGGCGGCAATCGCACCGTAGCGCGCGCGCAGTTCGGCCCGGTCGCGCACCGGCCCCTGCAGCCAGCGGCGCAGCAGGCGACTGCCCATGGCACCGACGCAGCCGTCGAGCACGCCGACCAGGGTGGCCCGCTCGTCGCCGCTCAGGCTGTGGTCGATCTCGAGATTGCGCCGCGTGGCCGGGTCCAGCATCAGCACGTCGCCAGGCGCCTCCACGCGCAGGCCGCGCAGATGCGGCAATGCGGCCAGCTGCGTTTCCTGTGCGTACTGCAAAAGCGCGCCGGCGGCGCCGATGGCCAGCGGCAGGTCGGCGCAGCCGAACCCGGCCAGGTCGCGCACCGCGAACTGTTCACACAACAGCCGCTGGGCGCTGTGGGCCTCGAAGTGCCAGGGTGGACGGTAGGTCACGCTCCACGGACCGTCCGGCGCGTTGCCGTGTTCCTGATCCGGCAGCAGCAGTTCGGCCGGCGCCAGGCGCGCCAGTTCGGCCGACAGGGCCGGCATGTCCTGCACTTCGCCGACGGTGAAGCGGCCGCTGGCCAGTTCCAGCACCGCCAGGCCGATGCCGCGGCCCTGCGGCAGCACGGCGGCGATCAGGTTCTCGCGACGCTGTTCGAGCAGCGCGTCGTCGGTCAGCGTCCCCGGCGTGACCACGCGCGTGAGCTCGCGCCGCATCGGTCCACGGCCGGTGGGCGTGCCGATCTGCTCGCAGATGGCCACCGTGCGCCCCCGGCGCACCAGACGGGCGAGGTAGGTTTCCAGCGCATGGGCCGGCACGCCCGCCATGGGGATTTTCTGTCCGCCCGACTCGCCCCGGCTGGTCAGGGTGATGTCGAGCAGGCGCGCCGCGTCGACCGCGTCGTCGAAGAACAGCTCGTAGAAGTCGCCCATGCGGTACAGCAGCAGCGCCTGCGGCTGCTGGGCCTTCAGCTGCAGATAGTGCTGCATGACCGGCGTGTGGCCGGCGGCGGGAGATCGAGCCATGGAAAGATCAGATCAGGCGGCAGACGAACCGTCGCGCCGCGCCGGGCGCTCGCTCAGGCACAGCAGCACACCCAGGCCGATCAGCGCCCCGCCGGCCCAGATCCATTGCACCAGCGGATTGACGTAGAACGAGATGGTGTGCCGGCCATCACGCGATTCGGTCAGCACGACGTAGACGTCGCGCAGCGGCGTCGAGTGGATGCCCGACTCGGTGGTCGGCATGCGGCTGGCGTGGTAGCTGCGTCGCTCCGACTTCAGCGCAATGGCGCCGTCCAACAGGAAGCTCGCACGTTCGGCATCGTAGTTCGGGCCGGTGGCAGGGCCGACCCCCACCAGCTGCAAGCGGTGACCGGCCAGGGTTGCCGTGTCGCCGGGAGCCATCGTGACCAGCGTGTGGTCGCGGAACAGGCCGGCGGCGGCAAGGCCGATGGTCGCCACCGCCACCCCCAGGTGGGCCACCAGCGCCCCGTAGTGGCGGCGCGCGCGCCAGGCGTTGAGTGGGAGTGCCAGTGCCAGCGGCCGGCGCTCGGCGCCGGCCAGCGCGCGCCCGCCGCGCCACAGATCGGCCCATACGGTGCCCATGGTCAGCACCGCGCAGGCGACCGACAGCGCCGCCAGCACGCTCACCGGCCGCGCCAGCGCCAGCGTCAGCGCACCGGCCACGGCACCGGCCAGCAGCGACCACCTGAGCCGCCGCCACAGCGCCGCCGGCTGCGCCTGGCGCCAGGGCAGGCTTGGCGTGATGCCCATCAGCAACACCAGCAGCAGCATCTGCGGCACCACCACCGCGTTGAAGTACGGCGCCGCGACGGTGATCTTCTGTTCGATGGTCACATCCAGGAACAACGGGTACAGCGTGCCCAGGAACACGCAGGCACCGGCCACCGTGAACAGCACGTTATTGACCAGCAGCAGGGTCTCGCGCGACAGCCAGCCGGTCGGTCGCGGGCTCGCCTGCATGTCGCCGCCGCGCCACAGGAACACACCGAAGGCGCTGCCCACCACCAGGGCCAGGAACACCAGAATGTAGGCGCCACGCCCCGGGTCGACGGCAAACGCATGCACCGACGACAACAC
This sequence comes from Immundisolibacter sp., assembly GCF_041625615.1. Taxonomy (GTDB): domain Bacteria; phylum Pseudomonadota; class Gammaproteobacteria; order Immundisolibacterales; family Immundisolibacteraceae; genus Immundisolibacter. The sequence goes on from NZ_JBFJTF010000043.1 coordinate 7,459, forward strand.
GCCCGAACGCACCAGGAACGTGCCCAGCAGCGACAGCGAGAAGGTGAGGATGGCCAGGAACAGGTTCCAGCTGGCCAGCAGGCGCCGCTGCTGCTGCACCATCAGCGAGTGCACCAGCGCCGCGCCGGTCAGCCACGGCATGAACGACGCGTTCTCCACCGGATCCCAGGCCCAGTAGCCGCCCCAGCCGAGCTCGTAGTAGGCCCAGGCGCCGCCGAGCAGGATGCCCAGCGTAAGAAAGCCGAACGCCGCCAGTGCCCAGCGGCGCACCAGCGGCAACCAGTCCTCGGCCGGCCAGCGCGTCAGCAGCGCGGTCAGCACCAGCGCGAACGGAACGGAGAAACCCACATAGCCCATGTACAGCATGGGCGGGTGGATGGCCATGCCCGGATCCTGCAGCAGCGGGTTCAGGTCACGTCCGTCGACCGGCACCGGCAGCAGCCGCGTGAATGGATTCGACAGGAGCAGGATCAGTCCCAGAAAGCCGACACACAGCGCCCCCTGGACCGCCAGGGCCAGTGGCAGCCGGTCGGCGAAGTGCCGGCGTCCGTGCCAGGCCAGCCCGGCGGTCCAGCCGGCCAGAATCACGTACCACAGGTACAGCGAGCCCTCGTGCCCACCCCACACGGCGCTGATCTTGTAGATGAGCGGCAGCGCGCTGTTGCTGTTCTGTGCGACGTACCAGACCGAGAAATTGTCGGTCACGAAGGCATGCGTCAGCGCGGCCCAGCCGAACAGGGCCAGCACCAGCTGCAGCCAGGTGGCGCGCACCGCCACGGTAGCCAGTTCCGGGCGTTCGGTGGCGCGGGCCAGCAGCGGCGACAGTGCCTGCAGTATCGCCACCAGCAACGCCGCGACCACGGCCAGGTGTCCGAACTCGATGAGGTTTTGGCTGGATGTAATCAAGACCTGTCCCGGTGTGGCGGTGTCGATGTGACAGACAATGCGACAATGCGCAGCGTGCCGTGGCATGCCGCGTTGCGCGGACTCGAAGCGATCGGGGGTGGCAGTGTAATGCCGGCGCCGATCACCGACCAACGGCGCTTGATCTGACAACCCCCTGTCCCCGACGCTGCATGCTCGAACTGCGCGACCTGGCCGCGGTGCGGTCCAACACGGTGCTCTTCCGGCGCCTGAACCTGCTGCTGCATGCCGGCGAGGCATTGCGCGTGGCCGGCCCCAATGGCGCCGGCAAGACCACGCTGCTGCGCATCATCTGCGGCCTGACCGAGCCGGTGCGCGGCGCCGTACTGTGGGACGGCACCCCCATCGGCACGCTGGGCGACCAGTATCACGACGCGCTCAGCTTTGTCGGCCACCAGGAAGGCCACTTCGGTGACCTGACCGCCGCCGAGAACCTGCGCCTGGGTGGCCCACCGGTGCGGGCCGCGGCGGTGACGGCAGCCCTCGACCAGGTAGGCCTCGGCGCGCTGGCCGGGCAGCCTGCGCGCCTGCTGTCGCAGGGCCAGCGCCGACGCCTGGGGCTGGGACGGCTGCTGCTGCGCGGCGCGCCGCTGTGGGTGCTGGATGAACCGCTGACCGGTCTCGATCGCCAGGGCGTGGCGCTCACCGCCCATCTGCTGGCGGAACACCTGGCCGCCGGCGGGCTGGCAGTGCTGACCACGCACCAGGACCTGCCGGGTCTCGGCGGCGTTCTGCGCGAACTCGACCTCGGCACGCCGGCATGATCGTGCAGGTGTTCCGCCGCGAACTGCTGCTTGCCTGGCGCCGGCCGGGCGACACGCTGCTGCCGCTGGCCTTTTTCGTCATCGTCGGCAGCCTGTTCCCGCTCGGGGTGGGCGCCGAACCGGCGCTGCTGCACGCCATCGGCCCCGGCGTGGTGTGGATCGCCGCCGTGCTGGCCACCCTGCTCGGGCTGCCGCGGCTGTTCGCCGCCGACCAGCACAGCGGAGCACTTGAACAGCTGCTCCTGAGCCCCACTCCGCTGGCGCTGCTGGTCGGCGCCAAGATCACCGCCCAGTGGCTGACCTGCGGCCTGCCACTGGCGCTGGCGGCGCCCGTCCTGGCCCTGGCCTTCGGGTTAAACTTCGCCGACCTTGCCGTGCTGTTGGCCGGACTGCTGCTGGGCACACCGCTGCTGTACCTGCTCGGTGCCATCAGCGCCGCGCTGACGCTGGGGTTGCGTGGCGGCGGTGCGCTGCTGGGGCTGTTGGTGCTGCCGCTGTACGTGCCGGTGCTGATTTTCGGTGCCGGTGCGGTGCAGGCGGCAGCGCAGGGCTTCGGCGCCGGCGCCAATCTGTCGCTGTTGGCGGCCATGCTGGTGCTGGCCACCGTGTTCGCCCCTTGGGCCGCAGCCGCCGCGCTGCGCATTTCACTGGACTGACCGCCCATGTTCGGCCCCACCCTGGACCGCTACGCCGCGCCAAAATTCTTCTACCCGCTGGCCGGGCGCCTGGTGCCCTGGCTGGGCACGCTGGCGGCCGCCCTGCTGCTGCTGGGCGCCACCTGGGGCCTGGTGCTGGCACCGGCCGACTACCAGCAGGGCGACAGCTATCGGATCATCTTCATACACGTACCGGCGGCCTGGCTGTCCATGCTCACCTACATGGTGATGGCCGGCGGCGCCTTCGTGTTTCTGGTCTGGCGCATGAAGCTGGCCGACATGCTGGCCAAGTGCTGTGCACCGCTGGGCGCCGCCTTCACCGCGCTGACGCTGGTCACCGGCTCGCTGTGGGGCAAGCCCATGTGGGGCACCTGGTGGGCCTGGGACGCGCGGCTGACCTCCGAGCTGGTGCTTTTGTTCCTGTACCTGGGCGTGATCGCGCTGCGCGGTGCCATCGAAGAGCCGCAGCGTGCCGGCCGCGCCACCGCGCTGCTGACCCTGGTCGGCGTGGTCAACATCCCGATCATCCATTTCTCCGTCGACTGGTGGAATACGCTGCACCAGCCGGCGTCGCTGACGCGCCTGGACGGACCGGCCATCCATCCGGCCATGCTGACGCCGCTGCTGCTGATGATCGCCGGCTTCACGGTGTATTTCGTCGCCGTGCTGCTGCAGCGGATGCGCTGCGAAATCCTCGAACGCGAACGCGACGCCCGCTGGCTGGTCGAACTGGACGCACCATGACCGAATTTCTTGCCATGGGCGGTTACGGCGCCTACGTATGGCCGTGTTATGCCCTGGCGGTGCTGGTGCTGGGGCTGAACGCCTGGCTGCCGTGGCGCCGTCACCGCCGACTCGACCGTCAACGCCACACCCGCCCAGTCGAATGAAAACCCGTCACAAACGCCTGCTTTTCGTCTCGCTGTCAGTGAGCGCCCTGGTGGTCGCCGTCCTGTTGGTGATGAACGCCTTTCGCGACAACCTGGTGTTCTTTTTCAGCCCCAGCGAGGTGGCGGCCGGCAAGGCACCGACCGGCGGCACCTTTCGCGTCGGCGGGCTGGTGGGCATGGGGTCGGTGGACAAGGGGCCCGGGCCGCTGGACCTGCGCTTCACGGTCACCGACACCCAGCACGACATCCGTGTCCACTATTCGGGACCGCTGCCGGACCTGTTCCGCGAGGGCCAGGGCGTGGTTGCCGAGGGCCGGCTGAATGCCGACGGCCAGTTCGAGGCGGCCAAGGTACTGGCCAAGCACGATGAGAACTACATGCCACCCGAGGTGGCACAGGCGCTCGAGAAAGCCGGTGCCAGCCATCCAGGAGCAACGCCGTGACCGGTGGCTGGCTGCCGCCGGAGTGGGCACCGCAGGCGGCCGTGCTGCTGACCTGGCCGCACACCCATGGCGACTGGGCGGATACCCTGCATCAGACCGAGAGCGAGTTCGTCGCCTTCGCGGCCGCCATCGCCGCGCGCGAACCGCTGATCGTCGCCTGCCACGACGCCGAGCACCGCAGCCACGTTGCGTCCTGCCTGCGCGGGGCGGGGGTGCCGCCGGCCCGCGTGACGCTGGCGATCGCCCCGTCCGACGACGTCTGGGTGCGTGACCATGGCCCGCTCACCGTGATGCGGGACGGTCGGCCGGTGGCACTGGATTTCCGTTTCAACGGCTGGGGCGGCAAGTACCGCAGCGAACTCGACGATGCCGTCACCGCGACGCTGGCCGCCCAGGGCGCGCTCGGCGGCCTGACCCTGGAGGCCCTGCCGTGGGTGCTCGAGGGCGGCAACATCGAGGTGGACGGCGAAGGCACCCTGCTGGTCACCCGCCCCTGCCTGATGAGCGCCACGCGCAACGAGCCTGCCGCCGCCGAGGCCATGCTGGCGGCGTTGCCGACCCTGTTCGGCGTCGACCGCGTGCTGTGGGTGGACCGTGGCGACGTGCTCGGCGACGACACCGACGGCCATATCGACACCCTGGCGCGCTTTTGCGACCCGCACACGCTGGCCTTCACCTGCGCCGATCCGGCCGATCGCGAGCAACACGCCGCGCTCGACGGCCTGCAGGGCCAGCTCGCGGCCCTGCGCCGCAGCGACGGCGCGCCCTACCGACTGGTGCCCCTGCCGGTACCGGCACCGATCCACGACGCGGACGGGCGCCGCCTGCCGGCCAACTATGCCAATTTCCTGATCGTCAACGGCGCCGTCCTGGTACCGGTGTACGACGACCCCAATGACCGCGTGGCGCTGGATCGCCTGGCCGGCTGTTTCCCCGGACGCGACATCGTGGCCGTGCCGGCGCGCGCCATCGTCGGCCAGAACGGCAGCCTGCACTGCGCCAGCATGCAGATTCCGGCCGCACCATGAGCCCCCTGACCGTCGCCTGCGTGCAGCACGCCTGCACCGATGACCCCTCCGTCAACCTGGCCGCCAGCGCCGCCGGCATCCGTGCCGCTGCCGCGCGGGGTGCCGGCCTGGTGCTGCTGCAGGAACTGCACCGCACGCCCTATTTCTGCCAGGTGGAAGACCCCGCCCTGTGCGACCTGGCCGAGCCCCTGCCCGGCCCGACCAGCACGTTTCTGGGTGATCTGGCGCGCGAACTGGGCGTGGTCATCGTCGGCTCGGTGTTCGAGCGCCGGCTGGCCGGCGTGTACCACAACACCGCCGTGGTGCTGGAACGCGACGGCACGCTGGCCGGCGTCTACCGCAAGATGCACATTCCGGACGACCCGGGGTACCTGGAGAAGTTCTACTTCACCCCCGGCGACGGCCCGTTCGCGCCGATCGAAACCTCCGTCGGGCGGCTCGGTGTCCTGGTGTGCTGGGACCAGTGGTATCCGGAAGCCGCGCGGCTGATGGCACTGGCCGGGGCCGAACTGCTGCTGTACCCGACCGCCATCGGCTGGGATCCGGACGACACGCAGGACGAGCAATCGCGTCAGCGTGACGCCTGGCTGACCGTTCAGCGGGCGCATGCCATCGCCAACGGCCTGCCGGTGCTGGCCGCCAACCGTGTCGGACTCGAACGAATGACCGGCGGCCCGTCCGGCGGCAGTCTTTTCTGGGGCAGCAGCTTCATCGCCGGCCCGCAGGGCGAATACCTGGCCCAGGCGCCGTGCGATGCCCCGACGGTGATCTGCGCCGACATCGACCGCGCCCACAACGAGCGGGTACGCCGCATCTGGCCGTTCCTGCGTGACCGACGCATCGACGCCTACGACGACCTGACCCGCCGCGTGCGGGATTGAGTCTGCGCGGGACTGCTTGTCGGGGTTCTTGCCGCTAACCAGGAGCCGTTCATGCCCAGTTTCCACCCGCCGCTGCGTACCCTCATGGGCCCGGGCCCGTCCGATGTGCACCCGCGCGTGCTGGCGGCCATGGCACAGCCAACCATCGGGCACCTCGACCCCGCCTTCGTCGATCTGATGGACGACATCAAGGCCCTGCTGCGTCGCACCTTCAGAACCGACAACGACATCACGTTCCCCATCTCCGCCCCCGGCTCGGTGGGCATGGAGGCCTGCTTCGTCAATCTGGTGGAACCGGGCGACACGGTCATCGTGTGCCGCAACGGCGTGTTCGGCGGACGCATGAAGGAAAACGTCGAGCGCGCCGGCGGCACGGCCGTCATCGTCGACGATCCGTGGACCCGCGCCGTCGATCCGCAGCGCCTGGAGGACGCCCTGAAGGCCCATCCGCAGGCCCGACTGGTGGCATTCGTCATGGCAGAGACCTCCACCGGCGCCCTGTCGGACGCACGCACCCTGGTCGACATCGCCCATCGCCACGATGCGCTGGCCATCGTGGACGCGGTCACGGCATTGGGCGGCGTGGAACTCGACGTCGACGGCTGGGGTATCGACGCCATCTACAGCGGCAGCCAGAAATGCCTGTCGTGTCCGCCGGGCCTGTCGCCGGTGAGCTTCAGCGAGCGCGCCCTCGCCCGCGTCCGCGCCCGCACCACGCCGGTGCAAAGCTGGTTCCTGGATCTGAACCTGGTGCTTGGCTACTGGTCCGGCGCCGGGCGGCGCAGCTATCACCACACGGCGCCGGTCAACGCCCTGTACGGCCTGCACGAAGCGCTGGTGATGCTGCACGAGGAAGGCCTGGAGGCGGCCTGGGCACGGCACGCCCTGCACCACCGGGCACTGCGTGCGGGCCTGCCGGCACTCGGCCTCGAACTGCTCGGCGCCGATGGCGAGCGGCTGCCGCAGCTGAATGTGGTCGGCATCCCGTCCGGGGTGGACGATGCCCGTGTGCGCCAGACGCTGCTGGCCACGCACGGCGTCGAGATCGGCGCCGGCCTGGGCGAGTTTGCCGGCAAGGCCTGGCGCATCGGCCTGATGGGCCAGTCGGCCAGCCAGCGGCACGTCCTGACCTGCCTGTCGGCACTGGGCAGTGCCCTCGCCGCCCAGGGGCGCGAGGTCGACACCGGTGCCGCACTGGCAGCTGCGGGCCGGGTTTATGCCGCTGCCTGACCGGCCGTCCCTGCGACGGCCTCTTAACTCGGCCACACTAAGGCGGGCGGCCGGGGTGGCCGCCCGAAGCGAACCTGGCTCACTGCGGAGGTGCAGCATGAAGACAACCCGACTGGCCGTTCTGGCGTTTGCCCTGCCCCTGGTGCTCGGTGCCTGTCGCGAGGAATCCGCCACTCCCGAGGTGGATGAGGCCGCCGCGGCCAGCGCGCCCGCGACGGCGCCCGAACCCACCCCGAAACCCGCGCCGGCGCCCCGTGCCGCGGCCCCGGTTGCCGCGCCGACGCCACCGCCGGTGTGCGAGAACTGCGGCACCGTGAGCAGCGTTGTCAGCCATCAGGCCAAGGGTGAAGGCAGTGGCGTCGGCGCCGCGGTCGGGGCCGTCGCCGGTGGCCTGCTGGGCAACCAGATCGGCGGCGGCAGCGGCAAGAAGATCGCCACCGTCGCCGGCGCCGTGGGCGGTGGCCTGGCGGGCCACGAGATCGAAAAGCGCCGCAACACCAGCACCTACTGGGAGGTGACCGTGCAGATGGACAACGGCACCACCCGCACCGTCCAGTATCCGCAGGCACCCGGTGTGACCGTCGGTCAGAAGGTGAAGGTCATCGACGGCCAGCTGGTCCTGATGTAGGGCCGTGTCCATGCCGGAGCTGCCCGACCTGAGCGTCCTGCCGTCCGAGCTGAAGGACGACGCCGGCCAGCGGCTGGACGCCCTGCGCCGGTTGCCCGGGCTGGCCGAGCGCATCGGCCACGGTGGCTGGTGGTCGGCGGCACCCGGGGTGCTGGCGGTCAGCCGTTTCGCTGCCGAGCTGTGCCAGACACAGCCGCAGCTGCTGGTTGAACTGATCGACAGCGGCCGCCTGGAAGCCGCCGAGGATGAGGCCGCCCTCCGGACGTTGCTGGCCGGCGCACTGGAAGGCTGTGACGACGAGGCCGACCTGCGCCGGCGCCTGCGCCGGCTGCGCCAGCGCGAAATGCTGCGCATCGCCTGGCGCGACCTGGCCGGCTGGGCCGATCTCGACGAGACCTTGGGCGCGCTGTCCGGTCTGGCCGATGGCTGCCTCGACGGCGCGCTGCGCCATCTGCACGCCTGGCAGGCGCAGCAGCTGGGCGATCCATGTGACGCCGACGGCCAGCCGGTGCGGCTGGTGGTGTTGGGCATGGGCAAGCTCGGTGGCGGCGAGCTCAATTTCTCGTCCGACATCGACCTCATGTTCGCCTTCGAGCACGCCGGCACCTGCAACGGGCCGCGGGGCCTGAGCAACGAAGAGTTTTTCGTGCGCCTGGCGCGGCGGCTGATCGGTGTGCTGGATGACATCGAGGCCGGCGGGCGGGTGTTTCGGGTCGACATGCGCCTGCGCCCGTTCGGCAGCAGCGGGCCGCTGGTGGTGTCCTTCGATGCCATGGAGGACTACTACCAGAGCCACGGCCGCGACTGGGAGCGCTACGCGCTGATCAAGGCACGCCCGGCCGCCGGCGACATCGACGCCGGTGATCGGCTGCTCGAGCGCCTGCGTCCGTTCGTGTTCCGGCGCTATCTCGACTTCGGCGCCATCGAGGCGCTGCGCAACATGAAGGCGCTGATCGTCGAACAGGTCCGCCGCGAGGGTCTCGACGATCACGTCAAGCTGGGTGCCGGCGGTATCCGCGAAGTGGAATTCATCGGTCAGGTGCACCAGCTGATCCGCGGCGGACGCGAGCCGGACCTGCGCTGCCGCGGACTGCGCCCGTTGCTGCGGCTGCTCGGCGAGCGCGGGTACCTGCCGCAGGCGGCGGTCGACGAACTGCTGGCAGGCTACGCGTTTCTGCGGCGCTTCGAGAACCGCCTGCAGATGCTGCAGGACCGTCAGACGCACCAGATTCCCGCCGACCCGCAGGATCAGACGCGCATGGCGCTGGCCATGGGACACGCCGATTGGACCGCCTGCAGCCAGGATCTGGCCCAATGGCGGGCCCGCATGCATGCCCATTTCAGCGAGTTGCTCGGCGCCCCGGACACCGCCGCCCCCGACCATCCGCTGTGGCCCGACCGCCTGGAACAGACCGGCGCGGCGGAGGAGCTGCGTGCCCTGGGCCTCGACGACCCCGAGCAGGCACTGGCGCATCTTCGTGCGTTGCGCGACGGCCGCGCCTGCCGCGTGGCCTCGGCCACGGCGCGCCAGCGCCTGACCGCCTTGTTACCGGGCCTGCTGCGGGCGGCGGCGGCCACCGACCGGCCGGCGCTGACCGTGGGACGTCTGTGCACCTTGCTCGACGCGGTGGCGACCCGCTCGGTTTACCTCGCCATGCTGCTGGAACATCCGCCGGCGCAGGAGCATCTGGCACGACTGATGGCCGCCAGCGCCTGGGTTGCCGACTGGATCACCCGTCACCCGGTGGTCCTGGACGAGTTGCTCGATTCGCGCGCGCTGTACCGTCCGCTCGACACGGTGCAGATCGAGCGCGAACTCGATCGCGCGCTGGCCGGGGGGGACCCCGATGACCTCGAAACCGCCATGAACGTGCTGCGCGATCATCGCTACGCGGCGGCGCTGCACGTGGCGGCGGCCGAGATCGGCGACCTGCTGCAGCCGCCCCAGGCACCGAAGGCCCTGACCGCGTTGGCCGAGGCCCTGCTGCGCCGGGCGCTGACCCTGGCCATGGCACCGCTGGAACGGCGCCACGGCCTGCCCCGTCAGGCGGGCGCGGGTGCGCAGGAAGCGCCACTGCTGGTACTCGGCTACGGTCGCCTGGGCAGCGGCGAACTCAACTACGAGTCCGATCTGGACCTGGTGTTCCTGCACGACGGCAGCGGCGGCGAGACCGACGGCCCGGCCCCCCTGGCCAACGAAACGTGGTTTGCCCGCGTGGTACAGCGGCTGACGCACGTGCTGACCACCCTCACCCCCGCCGGGCGGCTGTATGAGATCGATGTGCGCCTGCGGCCGTCCGGCAATGCGGGGCCCCTGGTGACCAGCCTGTCGGGCTTTGAGACCTACCAGCGCGAGGAGGCCTGGACCTGGGAGCACCAGGC
>NZ_JBFJTF010000044.1:0-16699 GCF_041625615.1 Immundisolibacter sp.
GCCGCCAAGGAGCAGCAGGGCTTCATCGAAGGCCGTATCAGTGAAATCGAGGATCGCCTCGGTCGCGCCGAAGTGATCGATCCGGCCAGGTTGTCCGGAGAAAAGGTGGTGTTCGGTGCGACAGTGACCGTGGTCAACCTGGACTCGGACGAGGAAGTCACCTATCAGGTCGTGGGCATCGACGAGGCCGACATCAAGCAGGGGCGTGTGTCGTTCCGCGCGCCCCTGGCGCGGGCGCTCATTGGCCGCGTCGTCGGTGACGAGGTGGTGGTGCCGGCCCCGGGTGGCGATCAAACCTATGAAATTCTGGCGGTCGATTACCGCTGAGGCGGCCGGTGGCGGTCGGGCGCCGTGAGCCGGCGGGGTAACACGCGTCGCTGGCTCGAACGGCATGCATCGGATCCCTACGTGCGTCAGGCGCAAACGCAGGGGTATCGGTCGCGTGCCAGTTTCAAGCTGCTGGAGATCAATCGCCGCGACCGGCTGCTGCAGGCCGGTGCCACGGTGGTGGACCTGGGTGCCGCGCCGGGTGGCTGGTCGCAGGTCGCGGTCGAACAGGTGGGACCGCGAGGCCGGGTGGTGGCGGTCGATCTGCTGGACATGGCGCCGATGCCCGGTGTCGAGTTCATTCAAGGTGATTTCAACGACCAGGCGGTACTGGCCCGGTTGCTCGAGCGGTTGCCGCAGGGTGCCGATCTTGTGATGTCCGACATGGCCCCCAACCTGACCGGGGTGCGGGCGATCGACCAGCCGGCCGCGTTGCACCTGGCGGAGTTGGCGCTGGACCTGGCCACGCGTGTGTTGAAACCCGACGGGGCGTTGCTGGTCAAATGCTTCGAAGGCGCTGGCAGCCAAGACCTGCGGGCGCTGTTTGCCCAACGCTTCGAGCGCGTGCTGGTGCGAAAGCCGGCTGCATCGCGCGATCGCAGCCGCGAGCATTACCTGATCGGTCGCGGTATGCTGCCGACAAACGATTAGTAAACGATTGGCGGTCCGCTGGTGCCAGCGCCGCCCCTTATATAGCGACCGGAGACGCGCTACGTGAATTCAATGTCCCGCAACATCGTCCTGTGGATCGTGGTGGCGCTGGTGCTGATGGCGGTGTTCAACAGCTTCGGACCACAGCGCAACGCCGAGCGCACCATGGACTATTCGCAGTTCATCGGGCAGGTCAAGAGCGGGCAGATCGACCAGGTCGTGATCGAGGATGGCAGCGTGCGCGGCGTGACCGGTGGCGGTGAAAAGTTTGTCGTCTATACGCCGAACGACCCGCACATGATCGACGACCTGCTGGCCAATAACGTCGGTATCGAGGTGGCGGCGCCGGATCGTCAGTCGTTGTTGATGCAGGTGTTCATCTCCTGGTTCCCGATGTTGCTGCTGATCGGCGTGTGGGTGTTCTTCATGCGTCAGATGCAGGGCGGGCCCGGGAAGGGCGGCGTGATGCCGTTCGGCAAGAGCCGTGCGCGTATGCTCACCGAGGATCAGGTGCGTGTGACCTTCGCCGACGTGGCCGGGGTCGACGAGGCCAAGGAGGAGGTGCACGAACTGGTGGACTTCCTGCGCGACCCGTCCAAGTTTCAGCGTCTGGGTGGGCGCATTCCGCGCGGGGTGCTGATGGTGGGCTCGCCGGGTACCGGCAAGACCTTGCTGGCGCGGGCCATCGCCGGTGAGGCCAAGGTGCCGTTCTTCACCATTTCCGGCTCGGACTTCGTCGAACTGTTCGTCGGTGTCGGTGCGTCGCGCGTGCGCGACATGTTCGAGCAGGCCAAGAAGCACGCGCCGTGCATCATTTTCATCGACGAGATCGATGCCGTCGGCCGGCACCGTGGAGCGGGGCTGGGGGGCGGTCACGACGAGCGCGAACAGACCCTGAATCAGCTGCTGGTCGAGATGGACGGCTTCGAGGGCAATGAAGGCGTCATCGTCATCGCCGCCACCAACCGTCCGGACGTTCTCGATCCGGCGTTGCTGCGCCCCGGTCGTTTCGATCGCCAGGTGGTGGTGCCGCTGCCGGACATCGTCGGTCGCGCCCAGATTCTCAAGGTGCACATGAAGAAGGTGCCGCTGGCGGCGGATGCCCAGGCCGAGGTCATTGCCCGGGGAACGCCGGGATTCTCGGGCGCGGACCTGGCCAACCTCGTCAACGAGGCGGCCTTGTTCGCGGCGCGCCGGAACAAGCGCGTCGTGGACCAGGAAGACTTCGACCGCGCCAAGGACAAAATCATGATGGGCGTCGAGCGCCGCTCGATGGTCATGAACGACGACGAGAAGCGCCTGACGGCGTATCACGAGGCCGGGCACGCCATCGTCGGTTTGTCGGTTCCGGCGCATGACCCGGTGTACAAGGTGAGCATCATCCCGCGCGGCCGCGCGCTGGGTGTGACCATGTTCCTGCCGGAGGAAGACCGCTACAGCCTCAGTCGCGAGCGGCTGGAGAGTCAGATCTGCAGCCTGTACGGCGGCCGTATCGCCGAGGAACTGGTGTTCGGGCCCCAGGCGGTAACGACCGGCGCGTCGAACGACATCAAGCGCACCACGGACATCGCCCGCAACATGGTGACCCGCTGGGGCATGTCGGCGCGGCTCGGGCCGATGACGTTCGAGGAGGACGAGGGCGAGGTTTTCCTGGGTCGTAGCGTGACGCAGCACAAGAATGTGTCCGACGACACGGCGGCGGCCATCGACGAGGAGATCCGGGCCATCCTCGAGCGCAGCTACGCACGTGCCAAGGAGATCCTGAACGGACGCATGGAGACGCTGCACGCCATGGCCGACGCGCTGATCCGCTTCGAGACCATCGACAAGGAGCAGATTGACGACCTGATGGCCGGCCGGCCGGCGCGTCCCCCGGCGACGCCGCCCTCGTCGGACCGTCCAGTGCCGCCGTCGGCGGCGCCCAGCACGGACAATGGGGCCGACGGCGCCCCGAGCCTGCCCTGAGTGAAGCACTCCGGCCGCGGAGCCGGTGGTGGTGCGGTATCAATGCAGCTTGACTGCGCGGGGAAGGGCCTGGATCTGCGCCGTCCAGGCGTGATGGGGGTGCTCAACCTGACCCCCGACTCGTTCTCGGGGGATGGACTCGCCACGGATGTGGGGGCTGCCTGTGAACGGGCGCTGATGCTCGAAGCGGCGGGTGCAGCCGTCATCGACATCGGCGGCGAATCCACCCGTCCGGGCGCCGCACCGGTTTCCGTGCGCGAGGAACTGGCGCGTGTGTTGCCGGTGATCAAGCGGCTGGCGCCGCAGCTACGCGTGCCCATTTCCATCGATACGCGCCAGGCGTTGGTCATGCGGGAGGCCGTGGCGGCCGGCGCGGGCCTGATCAACGACATCGCCGCGCTGCGCGAGGCCGGTGCGCTGAAGGCCGCCGCCGAACTTGGCGTTCCGGTGGCGCTGATGCACATGCAGGGCCAACCACGCACCATGCAACAGGCGCCGAACTACGCCGACGTGGTCGCCGATGTGGCGGCCTTCCTGGGCGAGCGGGTGCAGGCGTGCCGCGAGGCCGGCATCGTCGACGGGCGCCTGTTACTGGACCCTGGCTTCGGTTTTGGCAAGACACCGGAGCACAATTTGGCGCTTTTGGGTGGGTTGCCCACGCTTGCGGCGCTGGGATTTCCGTTGCTGGTGGGGTTGTCCCGCAAGTCACTGATTGGCGCCGTCACGGGCGCGCCTGTGCAGGCCCGCCTCGGGGGCAGCGTGGCGCTGGCCGTCTTGGCGGCCGAGCGGGGCGCGCGGTTGATTCGCGTGCACGATGTGGCGGAGACGGTGCAGGCGCTGAGCATGCTCGATGCACTGACCGCGATTCGATGACAGTGTCACGGGCCGTGGCCGGCAGGCGCCGGCGCCGCATGAAGGGAGGATGACGATGGCTGAACGGCGTTACTTCGGTACCGACGGGGTGCGGGGAACGGTCGGAGAAGGCTTTTTCACACCCGATTTCGTGCTGCGCCTGGGGTGGGCGATTGGCAGCGTGCTGCGCCGGGACGGTCGCGGCACGGTGGTGGTCGGCAAGGACACCCGCGTGTCCGGGTACATGCTCGAGTCCGCGCTGGAGGCCGGCCTGTCGGCCGCCGGCATGGATTGCCTGCTGCTGGGCCCCATGCCGACGCCCGCGGTCGCCTACCTCACCCGCACCTTTCACGCGCGCGCCGGGATCGTCATCAGCGCTTCACACAATTCATACCCCGACAACGGCATCAAGGTGTTCTCCGGCGACGGCGAGAAGTTGGCCGACGCGGTGGAGGCGGAGATAGAGCGTTGCCTGGAGCATCCGCTGGTCATGGTGGCGCCGACGCATCTTGGCAAGGCGCGGCGCGTTGTCGACGCGGGGGGGCGCTACATCGAGTTCTGCAAGCGGGCGCTGAACGATGGTCACGACCTTCGCGGGATGAGTCTGGTGGTCGACGCGGCCAACGGGGCGGCCTACCAGGTGGCGCCGGCGGTGTTTCGCGAGCTGGGCGCCAACGTGACAGCCATCGGTGTCAGTCCAGACGGCTACAACATCAATCAGGACTGCGGGTCGACCGCACCGGCGGCGCTGCAGCGGGCGGTCGTGGAGGCAGGGGCCGACCTTGGCGTGGCGCTGGACGGGGATGCCGACCGGCTGATCCTGGTCGATGCCGACGGCGAGGTGGTCGACGGCGATGAGATTCTGGGCATTCTGGCGCTGGCGCGGCACGCCGCCGGGACGCTCGGTGGCGGCGTGGTCGGTACCCAGATGAGCAATTTCGGCCTGGAGCGGGCGCTTCACGACGCCGGTATCGAGTTCGCCCGGGCGAAAGTCGGCGACCGCTACGTGATGGAGCAGTTGCGCGCGCGCGGCTGGTTGCTGGGCGGTGAAACGTCGGGACACGTGCTGTGTCTGGACCGAACCACCACGGGCGACGCGTTGGTGACGGCGTTGCAGGTGCTGTCGGTGATGCGCGGCAGCGCGCGGTCGCTGGCCGAGCTCAAGCGCTTTATGGCCAAGTACCCGCAGCGCCTTGTCAATGTCGCGCTGGCACGGGGATACGACCCCGATCATTGCGGGCGTGCGCAGCAGGCCCTTGCCGCGGCCCAGGCACAGCTGGGTGATCGTGGGCGTGTCCTGCTGCGCAAGTCGGGCACCGAGCCGTTGGTGCGGGTGATGGTCGAGGGCGAGGACGCCCGGCTGGTGGATGCCCTGAGCGAGCAGATCGCCGCCGAGCTGCGGGCTGCCATGGCCCCACAGGCCCCGCCGGCGGCCCGTTTGGCGTAGCCCCCCATCTCGTCGGTGCGCAGTCATTCGCCCGCGAATGGCTGCCTGGCGTTTGATTCGGGCCGGGCGGCCCAGTACCATGCGCGCCTCTTCGCAAAGCGGAATGCCGTGTGTCGATGTCGCGCAAGCTAGTCGTAGGTAACTGGAAAATGCATGGCAGTCGCGCCCAGGTGGGCGAGCTGCTGGAAGCGCTCAAGGCCGGATCGGCCCGCGCGCAGGGTGTGGGGGTCGCGGTGTGTCCGCCGTTCCCGTATCTGGCGCAGGCGGTGGGGCTGCTGGCCGGCACCGACATCGGCGTCGGCGCGCAGAACCTGGCGGTCGAGACCGCGGGTGCCTACACCGGTGAGGTGTCGGGCGAGATGCTCGCCGATGTCGGGTGCCGCTACGTCATCGTCGGACATTCCGAGCGGCGCACCCTGTACGGCGAGGACAGCGCGCTGGTGGCGCGCAAGTACAAGGCCGCGACCGAACAGGGTTTGGTACCGATCCTGTGTGTCGGCGAGCAACTGTCCGAACGGGAGGCGGGTACCACCGAGCAGGTGGTGGCGGCGCAGCTGGATGCGGTGCTCGACCTGTGTGGTGAAGCGGCGCTGGCCAGTGCATTGATTGCTTACGAGCCGGTGTGGGCGATCGGCACCGGCAAGGTGGCGACGCCGGAGCAGGCGCAGGCCGTGCACGCCTTCATTCGCGGCCGCGTGGCACGTGGTGCGGACACCCCGACGCTGCTCTACGGCGGCAGCGTCAAGCCGGATAACGCGGCGGGCCTGTTTGTTCAGCAGGATGTCGATGGGGGGCTTATCGGCGGTGCCAGTCTGGATGCCGACCACTTTCTGGCCATCTGTGAAGCGGCGCGCAGCTGATGCTCATTCTTCTGATCGTTCATGTCATCGTCTGCCTGGTGCTGGTCGGTTTGGTGCTGATTCAGCAGGGGCAGGGTGCCGACGCTGGCGCGGCCTTCGGCAGCGGTGCATCCGCCACGGTGTTCGGCAGTCGCGGTGCCGGATCGTTCCTGACACGGCTGACCGCCGTCCTCGCGACGGCGCTGTTCCTGAACAGCCTCGTGCTGGCCTATCTGGGGTCGCAGACCGGCCAGCCGAGCAGCGTTACTGATAAACTTGCACCTGCGCCGGTGACTCAGCCGGCAGTGCCGGCGCCGGCCGGTGCGGACGCGGGGTCGATGCCGTCATCGACGTCCGAGCCCGCGAAGCCCGGCAGTTGATTTCAGCCGATGTGGTGGAATTGGTAGACACGCCATCTTGAGGGGGTGGTGACGCAAGTCGTGTCGGTTCGAGTCCGACCATCGGCACCAGGGTTGGGACGTCGTAGACCGCCGCCGGGCGGCTCCGCTGGCGTCCGCTGAAGAACGCTCAACAACCGCGCAGGATTGTTAACGCATGTTGCTGCAATACTTGCCCATCGCCCTGCTGCTCGCGGTGGGCGTGGCGATTGGCGCCATCGCCATCCTGATCGGGCGCTTCGTCGGCCCCAATCGGCCGGATCCAGAAAAACTCTCGGCCTACGAGTGCGGCTTCGAGGCGTTCGAAGACGCCCGCATGAAGTTCGACGTCCGCTACTACCTGGTGGCGATCCTGTTCATCATTTTCGATCTCGAGGTCGCCTTCCTGTTTCCCTGGGCGGTTGGCCTCAAGCAGGGCCTGTTCGGCGGCTTCGGCTTTCTCGCGATGATGCTGTTCCTGGGTCTGCTGGTGATCGGTTTCATTTACGAATGGAAGAAAGGGGCCCTCGAATGGGAGTAGAGACGCTCAACGAGCGTGGCTTCCTGACCACCACCGTCGACCAGGTGGTCAACTGGAGCAAGACGGGCTCGTTGTGGCCGGTGACCTTCGGCCTGGCATGTTGCGCGGTCGAGATGATGCAGGCCGGGGCCTCGCGCTACGACCTGGACCGTTTCGGGATCATCTTCCGGCCGAGCCCGCGGCAGTCGGATCTGATGATCGTCGCCGGCACGCTGGTCAACAAGATGGCGCCGGCGTTGCGCAAGGTGTACGACCAGATGGCCGAGCCGCGCTGGGTGCTGTCGATGGGGTCGTGCGCCAACGGCGGCGGCTACTACCATTACTCCTATGCGGTGGTGCGTGGCTGTGACCGTATCGTGCCGGTCGATGTCTACGTGCCGGGCTGTCCGCCGACGGCGGAGGCCCTGTTGTTCGGGCTGATCCAGCTGCAGAACAAGATTCGTCGCACCCACACCATCGTTCGCTAGCCATGAGCACGCGGACAGAACAACTGGTGGCGGCGCTGCGCGAGCAGTTTGGCGAGCGTCTGCTCGAGGTGTCGATCGGCGCCGGCGAGCAGGTGACGGTGCGGCTGGCTGCCGACGAGGTGCCAGCCGTCTGTGGGCAGCTGCGGGACCAGCCGGCGCTGGGCTTCGATCAGCTGATCGACGTCTGCGGCGTCGATTACGCCGATTTCCCGGGTGCCGACGGGCAGCCGCGCTTCGCCGTCGTGTACCACCTGCTTTCCACGGCGCAGAACTGGCGTCTGCGTGTGCGTGCCCTGCTGGACGACGGTTTTCCGCTGGTCGGCTCGGTGGTGGATGTGTGGCCGGCGGCCAATTGGTTCGAGCGCGAAGCGTTCGACCTGTTCGGCATCGTGTTCGACGGGCACCCGGACCTGCGCCGCATCCTCACCGACTACGGTTTCGTCGGGCATCCGCTGCGCAAGGACTTCCCGCTCAATGGTGAGGTGGAAATGCGTTATGACCCGCAGCAGGGTCGCGTGATCTACGAGCCGGTCAGCATCGAGAACCGCATCACCGTGCCGCGGGTGCGGCGCGACGATTTCCGTTACGAGCACCCGGCCGGGTAAGGCGACATGGCCGAAATACGCAACTACACCATGAACTTCGGGCCGCAGCATCCGGCGGCCCACGGCGTGCTGCGCCTGGTGCTGGAGATGGACGGCGAGGTCGTGCAGCGTGCCGACCCGCACGTGGGGCTGCTGCACCGCGGCACCGAAAAGCTGGCCGAGAGCAAGCCGTACAACCATTCCATCGGCTACATGGACCGGCTCGATTACGTGTCCATGATGTGCAACGAGCACGCCTATGTGCTGGCGGTGGAGAAGCTGCTCGGTATCGAGCCGCCGAAACGCGCGCAGTACATCCGCGTCATGTTCGACGAGATCACGCGCATCCTGAACCACCTGATGTGGCTGGGGGCGCACGCGCTCGACATGGGCGCCATGACGGTCTTTCTGTACGCGTTTCGCGAGCGCGAGGACCTGATGGACTGCTACGAGGCGGTCTCCGGCGCGCGCATGCACGCAACGTACTACCGGCCCGGCGGCGTCTACCGCGACCTGCCCGACAGCATGCCGAAGTACCAGACGTCCAAGTGGCGCGACGAGAAGGCGATCAAGGCCATCAATCGCGACCGTGAAGGCACGTTGCTGGATTTCATCGAAGCCTTTACCGAGCGCTTCCCGTCCTGCGTCGACGACTACGAGTCGCTGCTGACCGACAACCGCGTGTGGAAGCAGCGTACCGTCGGCATCGGTGTGGTGACCCCGGAGCGGGCGCGCGAGCTGGGCTTCACGGGGCCTATGCTGCGCGGCTCGGGCATTGCCTGGGATCTGCGTCGCAAGCAGCCCTACGCGGCGTACAACGACGTCGACTTCCAGGTGCCGGTCGGCGTCAACGGCGACTGTTACGACCGCTACCTGGTGCGCGTGGCGGAGATGCGCCAGAGCAACCGCATCGTGCGGCAGTGTGTGGACTGGCTGCGCGCCAACCCCGGGCCGGTGATGGTGGACGACCACAAGATCACCCCGCCGTCGCGCACCGAGATGAAGGCCGACATGGAGGCCTTGATCCATCACTTCAAGCTGTTCACCGAAGGCTACAGCGTGCCGCAGGGCGAGGTGTACGCGGCGGTCGAGGCGCCGAAGGGCGAGTTTGGCGTGTACATGGTCAGCGACGGCTCGAACAAGCCGTACCGGGTCAAGCTGCGGGCGCCCGGTTTTTCGCACCTGGCGGCCATCGACGAGATGGTGCGCGGTCACATGCTGGCCGACCTGGTGGCAATCATCGCCACCCTGGACATCGTGTTTGGCGAGATCGACCGATGAGTGAGCCGTACCGGGGCATCCTGTCCGAGCATGCCCGTCACGAGATCGACCACTGGGTGGGCAAGTTTCCGCCCGAGCGCAAGCGTTCGGCCGTGCTGGCGGCGCTGCGCGAGGTGCAGCACGAGAACGGTGGGTATCTGACGGTCGAACTGATGGACGCGGTGGCCGAGTACCTGGAACTGGCGCCGATCGACGTGTACGAGGTCGCCACCTTTTACTCGATGTTCGAGACCAAGCCGGTGGGCCGGCACTCGATCTCGGTGTGCACCAATATCTCGTGCATGCTGCGCGGCGCGGACGACATCGTGGCGCATCTCGAGGGCAAGCTCGGGATCAAGACCGGCGAGAGCACGCCCGATGGCAAGTTTTACCTCAAGCCCGAAGAAGAGTGCCTGGCCGGCTGTTGCGGGGCGCCGATGATGCAGGTGGATCACGTGTATCACGAGCACCTGACGCCCGAGCGGGTAGATCAAATCCTGGACGCGCTGGACTGACATGAGCGTCGAAGTCGAAGTCTGTTTCGCCACCCGCGGTCAAAGCGAGCCGTGGGCGTTCGATACCTACACGGGGCTGGGCGGCTACAGCGCCTGGCGGCGCATCCTGGCCGGCGAGCTGACGCCGGAGCAGGTGGTGGAGGAGGTCAAGGCCTCCGGTCTGCGCGGCCGCGGTGGGGCCGGTTTCCCGACCGGCCTGAAGTGGTCGTTCATGCCGCGCAACGCTCCGGGCCAGAAATACCTGGTGTGCAACGCGGACGAGTCCGAGCCGGGTACCTGCAAGGACCGGGACATCATCCGCTTCAACCCGCATGCGCTGGTCGAGGGCATGGCCATTGGCGGTTTCGCCATGGGGGCCACGGTGGGCTACGTGTACCTTCGCGGCGAGTGGATGGACGAGGTGTTCGAGCGTTTCGAGGCCGCGCTGAAGGAGGCCTATGACGCGGGCCTGCTGGGTCGCAACATTCAGGGCTCGGGCGTGGACTTCGACCTTTACGGCACGCTGGGTGCCGGCGCCTACATCTGCGGTGAGGAAACCGCGCTGCTGGAGTCGCTCGAGGGCAACAAGGGCATGCCGCGCTTCAAGCCGCCCTTTCCAGCGCAGGTGGGCCTGTACGGACGGCCGACCACCATCAACAACGTGGAGTCGCTGGCCTCGGTGCCGGCCATCCTGCGCAACGGTGCCGCCTGGTTTGCCGGCCTCGGGGTGGAGAAGGCCGGTGGCAGCAAGATCTTCTCGGTCTCCGGCCATGTCGAGAAGCCGGGCAACTACGAGATCCGCCTCGGCACGCCGTTCAAGGACCTGCTGGACCTGGCCGGTGGAATCTGGAAGGGACGTCAGCTGAAGGCCGTGATTCCGGGCGGCTCGTCGGTGCCGGTGTTGCCGGCACAGGCCATGCTCGAGGCGAACATGGATTACGACTCCATTGCCAAGGCGGGCTCGCTGCTCGGCTCCGGGGCGGTGGTGGTGATGGACGAGACCACCGACATGGTGCGCATGCTGCAGCGCATCTCGCGGTTCTACTTTGCCGAATCCTGCGGACAGTGCACGCCGTGTCGCGAGGGCACAGGCTGGCTGTACCGGGTGGTGACGCGCATCGTCGAGGGCAACGGTCGCCCGGAAGACCTCGAGTTGCTGGACAGCGTGGCGGGTAACATCGCCGGGCGCACCATCTGCGCGCTGGGAGATGCCGCCGCCATGCCGGTGCAGGGCATGCTGCGGCACTTCCGTCACGAATTCGCCTACTACATCGAACACAAGCGCAGCCTGGTCGCCGACCAGCTGGGCGCGGCCGCCTGAGCGGCACACTGAAGACGGGTCCATGAGCGACGATCTGCTGAATATCGAGATCAACGGCGTGGCGCTGCAGGCGCGTAAGGGCCAGATGATCATCCAGGCGGCCGATGCCGCCGGCATCCCCGTGCCGCGCTTCTGCTACCACGACAAGCTGAGCGTGGCGGCCAACTGCCGCATGTGCCTGGTGGAAGTGGAGAAGATGCCGAAATCCGTGCCAGCCTGCGCGACGCCGCTGGCCGACGGCATGAAGGTGTTCACCAAGTCACCCAAGGCGTTGCAGTCGCAGCGTGCGGTGATGGAGTTCCTGCTCATCAATCACCCGCTGGACTGTCCCATCTGCGACGAAGGCGGCGAGTGCCAGTTGCAGGACACGGCGCTGGGCTTCGGCAAGGTGGAGTCCCGCTATGCCGAGGCAAAGCGGGTGGTCGACGACAAGGACATCGGCCCGCTGATCCAGACCGAAATGACGCGCTGTATTCACTGCACGCGGTGTGTCCGGTTCGGTGAGGAAATTGCGGGAATCAAGGAACTGGGCGCCACCGGGCGCGGCGAGTTCATGCGCATCGGCACGTACATCGAACGGGCGGTCGAGTCCGAACTGTCCGGCAACGTGGTGGACCTGTGCCCGGTCGGTGCGTTGACCAACAAACCGTACCGCTATACCGCCCGCGCCTGGGAGCTGACCCGCCGACCGAGCGTGAGTCCGCATGACTGCGTCGGCAGCAACATCGAGGTCAATGTCGCCAACGGTGCCGTCAAGCGTTTCCTGCCGCGAGCGAACGAGGCGGTCAACGAAATCTGGCTGTCCGATCGCGACCGCTATTCCTACCTCGGCCTCAACAGCCCGGACCGCTTGCAGCGTCCGCTGCTGCGCAAGGATGGCGTCTGGCAGGAAGTGTCCTGGCAGGAGGCGCTGGCTGCCGCGGCCGAAGGCGTCCAGGAACTGATCAATGAATACGGCCCGGGACAGCTCGGTGCGCTGCTGGCGCCGACCCTGACCAGCGAAGAGCTGTTCCTGGGGCAGAAGCTGCTGCGCGCGCTTGGGTCGAACAACGTCGATCACCGGCTGCGCCAAAGCGATTTCAGCGCCGATGCCGCTGCGCCACGTTTTCCACAGATACCGTCCATCGCCGACCTGGAACAGGTGCCGGCCTTCCTGCTGGTGGGCAGCAACCTGCGCAAGGACCAGCCGCTGCTGAACACCCGCCTGCGCAAGGCGGTGGTCAAGCATGGCGCCGCCGGTTACCTGGTGGGTACCTATGCCTACCCGTTCAACTACCCGCTGCGTGGACAGCAGGCGGTGAGCCCGGCCGGCATGGTGGCGGAACTGACGGGCATCGCCCGGGCGCTCACCGACGACGGCGGTGTGTCGTCTGCGTGGGCCGCGCGCCTGGACGGCGTGACGCCGACAGCCTGGCAGCGCGAGGTGGCCGCGAGCCTGAAGAGCCAGAAAGGTGCATTGATTCTGCTTGGTGATCAAGCAGTTGCGAGTCCTTATTACAGCGCTTTGTACGCGCTGGGTCAGCTGATCGCCGAACTGACCGGCGGCACGCTGGCGCAGACCAGCCCCGGTGGCAATGGTGCCGGGGCCTGGCTGGCCGGCGCAGTGCCGCACCGGCGGGTCGGCGGTGGCCATCTGCAGACACCAGGCCTGCATGCGCGTGCCATGTTCGAGCAGCAGTTGCGCGGTTACCTGCTGGCCGGTGTCGAGCCCGAGTACGACGCGGCTGACGGCGCCACGGCGCTGGCGGCGCTCAGGGCGGCACAGTGCGTGGTGGTGCTGAGCACCTACGTGACCGACGCCATGCGGGACTATGCGGACATCATCCTGCCGCTGGCGGCGTTCACCGAGACCGGGGGCAGTTTCGTAAACGGCGAAGGCCGCTGGCAGGCGTTCGAGGGTGCGCTCAGGGCACCCGCCGAAGCCCGGCCGGGCTGGAAGATCCTGCGTGTGCTGGCGAACCTGCTGGACCTTTCCGGGTTCGAGTTCGACAGCGTGGCTGAGGTGACGGCCGAGCTGCGCGCCGGCGTCGAGGGCGTGGAGTTCAGCGCGGCCGCGTTGGACCCGCAGGCCGTGGTCTGGCCGACCGCCGCAGATGCGTTGGCGCGTGTCGGCGATGTACCCAGTTACCGCAGCGATGCCCTGGTGCGCCGGGCCGGCGCGCTGCAGCTCCGGGGCGATACGCCATCTGCCGCGGTGGCGCTGAACGAGGCCGATGCCAGGCGGCTTGAGCTGACGGCCGGTGACCGCGTGCGCGTGGGGCAGGGTGCGGCCGTAGTCGAGTTGCCGGTGGTGTGCGATGCCCGCGTGGCCGAGGGCACGGCTTACATTCCGGCGGCGCTCGACGGTACGCGTGGCCTCGGCGCTGCCTACGGCACCGTGACTCTGGAGCGCGTGTGATGGAGCAGCTGTTGTCGATGTGGCAGGCGTTGCCCGAGGGCATGCGGCTGGTGATCTGGAACCTGGTCAAGATCGGCATGGTTCTGGGGCCGGTGCTGCTGTCGGTGGCCTGGTTGACGTTCGCCGAGCGCAAGGTCATCGGTTACATGCAGCTGCGCATCGGACCCAACCGGGTGGGGCCGCGCGGCTGGCTGCAGCCGATCGCCGACGCGCTCAAGCTGCTGACCAAGGAAGTGGTGGTGCCGCTGCGTGCCAACCGTTTCCTGTTCTACCTGGCGCCGGTACTGGTGATCGGCCCGTCATTGGCCGCCTGGGCGGTGGTGCCGTTCGGTGACGGCATGGCGATTGCCGATATCGATGTGGGCCTGCTGTATGTGCTGGCCATCACGTCGATGGGCGTGTACGGCGTGATTCTGGCCGGCTGGGCGTCGAATTCCCGCTATGCGTTTCTGGGGGCCATGCGCTCCGCGGCACAGATCGTCGCCTACGAGATCGCCATGGGCTTTGCCATCGTGGTGGTGCTGATCGGTGCCGGCAGCCTGAACCTGCAGAAGATCGTGCTGGCGCAAAGCGGCAGTTTCCTGACCTGGTACTGGCTGCCGATGCTGCCGGTGGCGGTGATCTATTTCGTGTCGGCCGTGGCCGAGACCAACCGGGCGCCGTTCGACGTCGCCGAGGGTGAGTCCGAAATCGTCGCCGGTTTCCACGTGGAGTATTCGGGCATGGCATTCGCCGTGTTCTTCCTGGCCGAATACGCCAACATGATCCTGGTGTCCGCACTGGCGGTGATCATGTTCCTGGGGGGCTGGTTGTCACCGTTTGACGGTATTCCGGTGCTCGGAAGCCTGTTTGCCTGGGTGCCGTCGCCGCTGTGGCTGATCCTGAAGGTCGCGGCGCTGCTGTTCTGCTTCCTGTGGTTCCGCGCCACCTTCCCGCGCTACCGCTATGACCAGATCATGCGCCTGGGCTGGAAGGTGTTCATCCCGATCACCATCGTCTGGCTGGTGGTGGTGGCCACGGCCGTCTACTACCGCCTGCCGCCGTGGTTCGACTGAGGGCCATGCCATGACCCGTATTGCCCAATATCTGAAGAGTCTGTTGCTGCTGGAACTGCTGGCCGGCCTTGGGGTGACCCTGCGTCACCTGTTCAAGCCGAAGGTCACGGTGCAGTTTCCGGACGAGACCACGCCGGTGTCCCCGCGGTTCCGCGGCCTGCACGCGCTGCGCCGCTACCCGAACGGCGAGGAACGCTGCATCGCCTGCAAGCTGTGCGAGGCGGTGTGCCCGGCGCTGGCGATCACCATCGAGTCCGAGCCGCGCACGGATGGCACGCGCCGCACCACGCGCTACGACATCGACATGTTCAAGTGCATCTACTGCGGCTTCTGCGAGGAGGCCTGCCCGGTGGATTCGATCGTGCTGACGCGCTTCAACCACTTCCATATGGAGGAAGCGACGCAGCGCGTGTACGACAAGAAATCCCTGCTCGAGATCGGCGACCGCATGGAGGCGCAGATCGCTGACGATCGCGCCGCCGATGCGGCGTACCGCTGAACTCTTCCTTCCCGGCCGCGAACCTCATGGTTACCGAGAAACTGGTTTTTTATTTCCTGTCGGCCATTCTGGTGTTCTCCGCCGGCATGGTGGTGAGCGTGCGCAACGCCGTGCGTGCGGTGCTGTTCCTGGTGCTGGCGTTCTTCACCTGTGCCGGCCTGTGGCTGATTCTGGAGGCGGAGTTCCTGGCGATCGCACTGGTGCTGGTCTACGTCGGCGCGGTGATGGTGCTATGGCTGTTCGTGGTGATGATGCTGGACGTCAACCGCGCCGAACTGCGCGAGGGCTTCGGCACGCATCTGCCGCTGGGGCTCGTGGTGACGCTGTTGATCGTGTTCGAAATGGTGCTGGTGTACAGCACCGGTCAGCTGGACACGACCCTGGCGCGTCCACCACAGGCCGAGGCGGCGGCATTGACCAATGTGGAAGCCATCGCTGCGGTGCTCTACACCGAATATGCCTACCCGTTCGAGATCGCGGCGGTGATATTGCTGGTGGGCATGGTGGCCGCCATTGGCCTGACCTTCCGTGGCGTGCGCGCCAGCAAGTACGTTCCCCCTTCCCAGCAGGTGCACGTCAGCCCGCGCGGGCGCATGCGACTGCTTGACCTGCCGCGCGGCGACGCCGAACCGGCCCAGGACGACAGGTAATCACCGCATGGTCACGCTCACCGACTACTTGGTGTTGGGCGCCGTCTTGTTCGCGCTCGGCATGTTCGGAATCTTCGTCAATCGCAAGAACATGATCATTCTGCTGATGTCCGTGGAGTTGCTGCTGCTGGCGGTGAACATGAATTTCATCGCCTTCTCGCATTTCCTGCACGACATCGCGGGGCAGATATTCGTGTTCTTCGTGCTGACGGTGGCGGCGGCGGAGTCGGCCATTGGCCTCGCCATCATCGTGGTGCTGTTCCGGAACCGGGCGTCGATCAACGTCCAGGACCTCGACCAGTTGAGGGGCTGAGCCATGCAGACGCTGACCCTCGTTTGTCTGGGCGCGGTGCTGGCGCCACTGGTCGGGGCCGTGGCTGCCGGCCTCGGCGGCCGGCTGATCGGCCGCACCGGCGCCCACGTCGTGACCATTCTCGGTGTGGCGGTTTCGTTTGCGCTGTCCTGCTATGCCTTCGCGCTGCTGATGTCGGCCAAGGCGGCGGGTGGCGAGTACGTGTTGAACACCGACCTGTACACCTGGCTGCAAAGCGGCGCGCTGAAGGTGTCGATCGGATTTCTGATCGACGAGCTGACCGTGACCATGATGCTGGTGGTGACCTTCGTGTCGCTGATGGTGCACATCTACACCATCGGCTACATGCATGACGATCCCGGCTACCAGCGCTTTTTCAGCTATATCAGCCTGTTCACCTTCGCCATGCTGATGCTGGTGACGGCCAACAACTTCCTGCAGCTGTTCTTCGGCTGGGAAGGGGTGGGCCTGGTGTCGTACCTGCTGATCGGCTTCTGGTATCAGAAGGACACGGCCATCTTCGCCAACCTGAAGGCCTTCCTGGTCAACCGGGTGGGCGATTTCGGCTTCCTGCTGGGCATCGCCGCGGTGCTGATGGTGTTCGGCACGCTGGACTATGCGAGCGTGTTCGCCGCAGCGCCGGGCAAGACCGGCGAGAC
>NZ_JBFJTF010000045.1:0-16592 GCF_041625615.1 Immundisolibacter sp.
ACCTGGTGTCAATACCGCCGGCAGCAGCTGCGCCGGCGCGCCGGGCGGATAGTAAACGTACAGCGGCACACCGCTGCGGCCGAAGCCCGCCAGTGCCTGCGTGATCACCGGGTCGTAGCGCGTCCAGTCGGCGCGCAGCGCCAGCACGTTCAGTGTGTCGAAACGCGCAGCCACGTCGGCGCTGTCCAGCGCCACGCGCTTGTTCACCTGGCAGGTGATGCACCAGGCGGCGGTGAAATCCACGAACACCGGCCGCCCGGCCGCCTGCGCCGTCCGCAGCGCGGCCGGCGACCACGGCTGCCAGTCAATGCCGGCGCCCGGATCCGGAGACGACGGCGACACCGGACCCGGGCGCATGGCGGCCGCCAGCCCGAGCACCGCCGCCAGACCCAGTCCGAGCAGTACCACCCCACCCGGCAACCAGCGTCGCGAACCGCGCTGCAGGTGGCCGAATCCCCAGGCCGCCAGACCCAGCGCCAGCGCCGCCAGCAGCAACAGGCCGATCGCGTCCACCCCCGACTGGCGGCCGAGCACCCAGGCCAGCCATACCGCGGTGGCGAACAGGGGAAACGCCAGCGCCTGGCGCAGCGTGACCATCCATGGCCCCGGCCGCGGCAACCGTGCGAGCAGACGCGGCGACTCGGCCAGCAACAGGTAGGGCGCCGCCATGCCCAGACCCAGGGCGGTGAACACGGCCAGCGCCTCGCCGGCCGGGCGCGCCAGCGCAAACCCCAGCGCAGCGCCCATGAACGGCGCCGTGCAGGGTGTGGCCACCAGCACGGCCAGCGCGCCGGTCATGAACGAGCCCGGATACCCGGCCGGCTGCGGCGCACTGCCGGCCAGGCGTGACAGCCCGAGACCGACCTCGAACGTGCCCAGCAGGTTGAGGCCCACCGCCGTCAGCAACAGCGCCATGGCGGCGACAAAACCCGGCGACTGCAGCTGGAACCCCCAGCCGACACCGCCGCCGGCGGCGCGCAGCGCCAGCAACAGGCCGGCCAGCAGCCAGAAGCTCACCAGCACGCCGCCCAGAAAGGCCAGGCCATGCCGGCGCACCCGGCCGGGCTCGCCGTGGGCGATCTGCACGAAACTCAACACCTTCACCGACAGCACCGGGAACACGCACGGCATCAGGTTCAGCAGCAGGCCACCGAGCGCCGCCAGCACCACGGCCAGCGCCAGACCCATGCCGTCCGCCGCCGCGGCGGCCACCGGTTGCCCCGGCGGCGGCGCCGACGAGAGCGCGCGCAGCGGCAGGTCGATGGCCAGTGCCGGCACCTGGCCGGCGGTGTCCCAGCCACGGCTGTTCACCAGCACGCCACGGATGTGTGCGACGTCGCCGGCGGCCGTCAGGGACAGACGCAGCCGCTCATCCAGGCGCTGCAGCACCTGCGGCGCGGCATGCTCGATCTGACCGGGAGTCGCGGGAAAGAACCGCACCGCGCCCGGCGCCCCCCTGGACGGCCAGGACAGATACACGGTCTCCCCGAAACGGCCGGCGCTGACCACCGGCTGCGGCAGCGCGCGCGGCACCCGGGCGCGGGCGGCGGCAATGGCACGCTGGCCGCGCGGGTCCGGCGCCGGTTGCGCCACCCACGGCAGGGTTGTGGTCACTCGCGCCTGCTCGGGCAGGCACAACTCCTTGCAGATCAGGTAGTGCACGGTGGCATCGACGGTGACCGGCCCGTCACCGGCGCGCGGCGGCGGCGTCACCGTCACCGGCAGCAGTACCGAGTCCTCGTAGCCGTACGTCACCACCGGTGGCGGCGATACCTGCTGCGGGTGCGGCCACTCGATGGCCCCGGCGTGAAAGCCGTCCGGCAATTGCCAGTCGATGCGCGGCGCCTGGCCGGAGTCACCGGCATGCAGCCAGTAGATGTGCCAGCCGCGGTCGAGTTCGAAACGCACCCCGAGCGTGAACGGCTGGCCCGGCAGCACGCCGCGCACATCGGACAGCAGCGACACGTCGGCGTGCGGCGGTTCGGCCCGCGCCAGCAGTGGCAGGGCCAGCAACACCAGCAACAGCTGCCGGATGACCTGCCGCAGGCTAGCGATCGACATGGCCCAGATCGCGGCCCGGCGCGACCCGGTCACGCACCCGCTGCTTGAGTTCCTTGATGTCCGGGAAGCGCCCTTCGCCGGCCCGCGACCAGACCGCCTGGTCATCGACGCACACGTCGAAAACACCGCCACGACCGGGCCGCAACGCCACTTCGGACAGTTCTTCCTCGAAGCTGCTGAGCAGCTCCTGCGCCATCCAGGCGGCGCGCAACAGCCAGCGGCACTGAGTGCAGTAAGTAATGGTGACGCGGTGCGCCATGGGGCTCCTTAGATCGGCTGCTTATAATGGCCGCACTCATCGCCCTTCGGGAAACCCCGTGACCACTTCAAGCACCCATCGCACGCCAATCCTGGCGGTATTTTGCGACTTCGAGAACGTGGCGCTGGGCGTGCGCGACGCCAAGTATGACCAGTTCGACATCCGAAGGGTTCTCGAGCGTCTGCTGCTGAAGGGCCCGATCGTGGTCAAGAAGGCCTACTGCGACTGGGAACGCTACAAGAAATTCAAACCGGCGATGCACGAGGCGGCGTTCGAGATGATCGAAATCCCGCACCTGCGCCAGTCCGGCAAGAACTCCGCCGACATCCGCCTGGTCGTCGACGCGCTCGACCTGTGCTACACGAAAAGTCACGTCAACACGTTCGTCATCGTCTCCGGTGATTCGGATTTCTCGCCGCTGGTGTCGAAGCTGCGCGAGAACAACAAGGAAGTGATCGGCGTCGGCGTGGCCAGCTCCACTTCGGACCTGCTGATCGCCAATTGCGACGAGTTCATCTACTACGACGACCTGGTGCGCGCCGACGCGGCCAAGAAACCGGCCCGGCGCCGCAGCCGCAAGGTGGCCGACACCCAGGCGGCTGCGGGCGAGAAGGTGGCCGGCGGCGAGCCGCCGACCGAACCGGCCGGCGAAGAGGCCGAGGCGCCCAAGCGCAAGACCCGCGCGCGCGGCGGCCGGCGCAAGACCGGCAAGGCGGAGGAGGCAGTCGCCGCTCCCGAGAGCCCTGAAGGCGATGAGCCCGCAACCCTCACGCCCGACGAACAGGCGCCGCTTGCCGACGATGGCGATGTCAACGAGGCGGCACGTTCCACCAAGGGCCTGGCGCTGATCATGGACACCTTCGCCGCCATGCTCGACGACCGCGGCGGTGACCAGAAGGTCTGGGGCTCGATGGTCAAGCAGACCCTGCGCCGTCGGCGGCCCGGCTTCAACGAACGCTTCTACGGCTTTCGCAGCTTCAATGCCATGCTCGAGGACGCCGCCGCCCGTGGCTGGCTGAGCCTGGAGAAGGACAGCCGCTCCGGCGGCTACATCCTGCACCCGCTCGAAGGCGGTTACGTGCCGGTGCCGACCGAAGACGAGGACGAGGACAGCGGCGAGATCGCCGCCGAGTGAGGGCCGCGCACGGATCGGCTCGGCCGTTAACAGGATGTTGAAAAAGGGCTTTCCTGCCTTTTTTCAACGCGGCTCGTCGCGGTACACGCCCGCGACGGCCTCCGAAGATCAAGCACTTGGCGTGCTTGATCTTCGTGCAGGCCATCCCTGCCTTGCTTTAGCAGGCCGTTGAAATGCGTTTCTCAACGGCCTGCTAAAGGCACACGCTGACCGACAGATCCCCCATCAGGTGGGTCAGTAAGCCCGAGTCCGGCGCCCGCACGGCGGCGACATAGTCCTGTGCCGCCGCGTGATCGACGTTGTCGGCCAGCACCAGCGCGCCCTCGCCAAGCCGCGGACGCAGCAACCGCAGCAACGGCAGGTACAGGCTCTTCCAGCCATCCAGCAACAGCAGGTCGACCGGCTCCGTCCGGTCCGCCAGCGTCTGCAGCGCGTCGCCTTCCCGCAGCGTCACGCAGTCCGCAAGCCCGGCCTGCGCCAGGTTGGCGCGCAACGCCCGACACTTGTCCGGATGGGCCTCGGTGGTCACCAGGTGGCCGCCGTTGTCGCGCGCGGCGGCGCCCAGATACAGCGTGCTCACACCGTAGGAGGCCCCGAACTCCACCATCCGGCGCGCCCGTGTGGCCCGCGCCAGCAGATACAGCAGACGCCCCTCATCCGGCGACACGGCCAGATAGAACTCGCCCATGCGCACCAGGCCCTCGTCCTGCGGCAGCTGGCCAGTTGCCTGCTGCTCGCGGCGCGCGGCCCAGCGGGCGGCGTCGTCGGCCGCCGCGGCATGCAACCGCTGCAACATTGTCTGTAGCTGCGGATCGTCCAGCGTGTTCATTGACACCTCACCTCACGCAATAACAGTTCGAACCCCCGGTAGCGGCGCAGTGCCTACACCAGCAACGGCGCCAGCAGCACGTAGACCACCGTGGTGGCTGTCAGCGAGGCGGTGAACAGCTCCGAGTCGAGCGAGAACCGTTCGCTGATGGCGATGCCCACCGCCACCGACGGCGCCACTGCCACCAGCAGGGTGGCAGACGCCAGTTCGCCGTCGAGGCCAAACAGGCGTACCGCCAGCACACCCACCGCAAAGCCGAGGCAGAGCCGGATCAGCAACACCGGCGCCAGCACGTCCAGGCGCGACAGCCCGCGCAGCGTGAACGTACTGCCGACCACGAACAGCAACATCGGCACCGTGGCCTGCCCCAGCACGACGAAGCTCTGCACCACGCCGTCAGGCAGCTTGATGCCACTGAGGTTCACCGCCAGCGCCAGCACCGTGGCCCAGAACGGCGGCATGCGCAGCACCACCAGGGCGCTGCGCCAGCCGACCGCCGCGCCGCCAAACCAGGCTGCCAGCACCACGCCCAGCGACCAGAACACGACCACCGTCGCGAACATGTCGTACAGCAGCGGAACACGCGCCGCCGAAGTGCCGAGCAGCGACTCGACCACCGGCAGCGCCGCCCCCAGGCCATTGCCGAAGCTGGCCGCCAGAATGGCCGCACCGGCCTGCGGCCGGGTCAGGCGGCCGACCCGCAGCATGGCGCCGAACACCAGCAGGCTGCCGCCCAGGCAAACGGCGATCACCAGCCAGCCGGCCAGCGGCACGCGCAGCAGCGTGGTGTCGGGTTGGGCGGTCAGGAACACACCCAGAATCAGTGCCGGCGCCAGCAGGTTGACCACCAGCGCGTTGACCACCTGGCGAATCTGCTGAATCGGCACACCGCCCGGCTGCAGGTGTCGCCACACCAGGCCCGAGGCCAGGATCAGGATCATCGGCAGCAGGCTTTCGTACATCACAACGCCTCGGGCCCGAAACCAGGCCGGCACACCGCGCGCCGGCCCCTGTCAGCGCCGCACGCGCGACGCCGCCGCAACGACGACGACCGCCGCCTATACCGACTCCACCGACACGCCTTCGTAGGGCAGGTTGCGACACACCTGCTCGGCCTTGGCGCGGCTGGAAAACGTCATGGCCATGTCGATCCACGGCACCCAGCACACCGGTTCGGTACTGTTGAGGTACGCCTCGCGGTCCGTGGTGCGCCGCTCGCGCTCGTAGACTTCGCCGCTCTCACGGTCCAGGAACTTGCCTTTGCTGAGGGTTTTCTTGGTCTGTTTGACGATGAGATAGGGCATGGGTCCGGGCACGGCATGACGCTTGAGGCATCTCAGAATATGAGACGAAACGGCAGTTTAGCATCGCGCCGGCCACCGCCTGCCCGACGAGTTTTGCCATAATGCGACACGCTGCCGGGCCATCGACCACGGCGGCCGGTTGCGCGACTGCCGGGCAGGACGGCCCGATGGCAGGCGCCCGGAAAAGGACTTCGGAGGGGAGACCGATGCGCGTGATCCGCACCCTGCTGCCGTGGGCGATGGCAGCAATGATCCTGGCCGGCCCGGCGGCGGCGACACCCGGCAACGTGGATGCGCCGCGCATCATCGCGGCGGACCAGGAGCCCGGCAGCTGGCTGGCCCATGGCCGCACCTACGACGAGCAACGCTTCAGCCCGCTCGACGCCATCGACGCCGACAACGTCGGCCAACTGGGCCTGGCCTGGTACGCCGATCTTGGCACCCGGCGCGGGCTGGAAGCCACTCCCCTGGTGGTCGACGGCGTCATCTACACCACCGGCGACTGGAGCCGGGTGTACGCCATCGACGCCGCCACCGGCGAGCAGATCTGGTCCTACGACCCGAAGGTCCCGCGCGCCTGGGGCGTCAACGCCTGCTGCGACGTGGTCAACCGCGGCGCGGCAGTGTGGAAGGGTCGCGTCTACGTCGGCACCATCGACGGCCGCCTGATCGCCCTCGACGCCGCCACCGGCCAGCTGGCGTGGGAAACGCTGACCATTGACCGCAGCCAGCCGTATTCCATCACCGGCGCGCCGCGCATCGTCAAGGACAAGGTCATCATCGGCAACGGCGGCGCCGAGTACGGCGTGCGCGGCTATGTGTCCGCCTACGACGCCGACACCGGCAACATGGTGTGGCGCTTCTGGACCGTGCCGGGCGACCCCGCCAAGGGGTTCGAGACACCGGACATGGAAATGGCCGCCAAGACCTGGAACCCGGGCGGCGAGTGGTGGAACAAGGGCGGCGGCGGCGGCACCGTGTGGGACTCCATGGCCTACGACCCGCAGCTCGACCTGCTGTACATCGGCGTCGGCAACGGCGCCCCGTGGAACCGCTGGGAGCGCAGCCTGGGCGAGGGTGACAACCTGTTCCTGTCGTCCATCGTGGCGCTCGACCCGGACACCGGCCGCCACGTGTGGCACTACCAGACCACGCCCAGCGAAACCTGGGACTACACCGCCACACAGCACATGATCCTGGCCGAACTGACGCTCGACGGCCAGCCGCGCAAGGTCATCATGCAGGCGCCCAAGAACGGGTTCTTCTACGTGCTGGACCGCGCCACCGGGCAGTTCATCTCGGCCGAGAACTACGTCCACGTCACCTGGGCCACGCACGTCGACCCGGTCACCGGCCGGCCGGTGGAACGCGATCCCGACCAGTACCGGGACGAGAAAAAGCTCACCTTCCCGGCCCCGTTCGGCGGCCACAACTGGCAGCCGATGTCCTACAGCCCGCTGACCGGACTGGTGTACATCCCGGCCATGGACCTGCCGTTCACCTACGCGCAGGAAAAGGGCTTCGAATACGGCCGCCACCCGTGGAACATGGCGGTCGACATGGCCGCCGCCATGCCGTCAGCCGACCAGGACCCGGCGCTGACGCGCAAGGTGATGCGGGCGGTCGCCAAGGGCCACATCGCCGCCTGGGACCCGGTGGCGCAGAGGGAGGTCTGGCGCGTGCAGCACGACGGACCGTGGAACGGCGGCATGCTGAGCACCGCCGGCAACCTCCTGTTCCAGGGCAACGCCAAGGGCGAACTGGTGGCCTACCGCGCCGACACCGGCGCGCGGCTGTGGAGCGCGCCGACGCAGTCCGGCATCGTCGCGCCGCCCATCAGCTACAGCGTGGATGGCGAACAGTACGTCGCCGTGATGGTCGGCTGGGGCGGCGCGCTGGGCCTGGCCGGCGGCATTGCGCCCATGCAGGGTGACAAGGTCGGTGGCCGGCTGCTGGCCTTCAAGCTCGGCGGCACGGCGCAGCTGCCGCCGGCCCCGCCACCGCCGGCACTGCCGCCACCGCCGCCGCAAACGGCGTCCGCCGACACCATCGCCAAGGGCCATGCGCTGTATCACGCCTACTGCTCGGTCTGTCACGGCATGAACGCCGAGGCGTCCACCCTCGCCGACCTGCGCTACATGCAGCCGGCCACGCATGCGCTGTTCGACAAGATCGTGCTCGACGGTCTGTACAAGGACCTCGGCATGGCCGGCTGGGCCAAGTACCTGAGCGCCGAGGACAGCCAGGCCATCCACGCCTACCTGATCGAGCGTGCACACCAGACACAGCGCGAGCACCAGGGCGGCTGGTGGCTGGCGGTCAAGGAGTGGGCCTACGGCGTGCTGGCGACGCTGATCGCCTGGTTCATAAAGCTGACTGCCTGAAGCGCATGCGTTTGCGACCCAATGCGGCAGCCATGCTGCTGCTCGCCGGCGCCACTGCGAGCGCACCGCCCGCGCCGGCGGCCGAGCCGGCCATGCCGCCGCTGGTGGTGACCATCGCCGCCCCGCGCGACATCACGCAGTGGACCGCCGCCGGCAGCGGCAGCCGCATCGAGGCGGCCGACATCGCCCGCACGCGCCCCACACATGCCAGTGAGCTGTTCGCCCGTGTGCCGGGCGTGTGGATCAGCCGCGGTGACGGCCAGGAAAGCCTGATCGCCATCCGCTCGCCGGTGCTCACCGGTGCCGGCGCCTGCGGCGCGTTCCAGATCCTCGAGGACGGCATCCCCATCCGCCCGGCCGGTTTCTGCAACGTGAACCAGCTGTTCGAGGTCGACTTCGCCCAGGCAGCGGCGGTCGAGGTGGCACGTGGCCCGGCCAGCAGCCAGTACGGCGCCAATGCGCTGCACGGCGCCATCAACGTGGTCTCGCCAAAGCCCGGATTACAGCCGTGGACGCTGGGCCTCGAAGCCGGTGCGGACGACACCGTCACCGGCCACCTGTCGACCGGATCGGCGCACTGGCGCCTCGACGCCCGCGGCTCGGACACGCACGGCTTTCGTGACGCCACACCGACCGGCGAGCAGAAACTCGGCATCGGCCACGCGACCACGGTTGGCCGCTGGCAGGTGCAAAGCCGGCTCGCCGCCAGCAACCTCAACCAGGAAACCGCCGGCTACATCCTGGGCAAGGATGCCTACCGCGACGCCGGCCTGCGGCGCGACAACCTGAATCCGGAGGCCTACCGCGACGCGGCCTCGGCCCGCATCCACAGCGCCTGGCGCACCGCCGTCGATACCGATACGGCGCTGTCCATCACGCCGTACGCCCGCTGGTCGCGCATGCAGTTTCTGCAGCACTACCTGCCCGGCCAGCCGACCGAGGAAAACGGCCAGCGCAGCGCCGGCCTGCTGCTGGACCTGCACCACCGCCTGGCCGGCGGTGGCGACTGGCGCGGCGGACTGGCGTTCGAGTACGCGCAGGGCTTCGTCACGGAAACCCAGGCGCGGCCACTCACCACCGGGTCGGCCTTCCTGCAGGCCACCCGCCCGGCCGGCGTGCACTATGACTTCGAGGTCAGCTCACGGCTGGCGGCGCTGTGGCAGTCGCTGGACCTGCCGCTGGACGCCGCCGGTGACTGGCGCCTGCTGCCCAGCGTGCGCGTCGAGTATCTGGACTACGACTACGACAACCACGCCCTGACCGGCAACACGCGCGACGACGGCACCCCCTGCGGCTTCGGCGGCTGTCTGCACAACCGCCCGGCGGACCGTGAGGACCGCTTCACCAATGTCGCCGGCCGGCTCGGACTGCGTTACGGCGACCTCGCGCGCGGACAGTGGCACGCCGCCTGGTCGAGCGGCTTTCGCCCGCCCCAGGCCACCGAGCTGTACCGGCTGCAGCGTGGGCAGGACACCGCCGACCTCGACTCCGAGCGCCTGCAGGGCGTGGAAGTCGGCTATCGACGCGCCTGGGCCGACCTGCAGATCGGCGTGACCGCGTTCGGCATGAAGAAGACCCATTTCATCTTCACCGACGCCCAGGGGTTCAACGTCAGCGACGGCCGGACACGCCATTTCGGCCTCGAAACGGAAGCCGCCTGGCGACCGGCGTCGCGTCACACGCTCAGCCTTGCCGCCAGCCTGGCGCGCCACCGGTACGCCTTCGACCGCGCCGTCGGCGGCGGCGAGACCATCGAGCACGGCGACGAGATCGACACCGCCCCCCCGTTCATGGCCACCGCCCGCTGGCTGTACCGGCCGCGACGCGACCTGACGCTGGAGCTGGAGGGCATCCGCATGGGCCCGTATTACCTGAATGCCGCCAACACCGCCCGCTACGACGGCCATACCCTGCTGAACCTGCGCGCCGACTGGGCGGCCAGTTCACGCACCCTGCTGTTCGCGCGCATCACCAACCTCACCGGCCGCGACTACGCCGAGCGGGCGGACTTCGCCTTCGGCAATCACCGCTACTTCCCCGGCCAGCCGCGGCGGCTGTTCATCGGTATCGAGTGGACGCCCTGAGCACCACCCCAGCCTGACCGGTGCGCACAAAAAAGGCCCCGGCGGGCGCGTTGCCGCCGGGGCCCATACCCTGCCGGCCGTTCAGGCCGCTTCGGAATAGACGTGAATCGGCTCGATGGCGTCGTTCATCAGCTCCTGGTGGATGGCCTCGACCTCGTCGTCGCTGAGCGGATACAGGAACTGCTCGTTGCGTTGCAGCACCTCGAGATGGCGCATGTGCCGCAGGGCACGGAACATGTCCTCGAGGTCCACGCCGAACTCCGGCGAGTAGTCAGCGCAGATTTCCTTCAGTTCCTGCGGGCCGTGGCGCAACTCGTCGATGGC
This sequence comes from Immundisolibacter sp., assembly GCF_041625615.1. Taxonomy (GTDB): domain Bacteria; phylum Pseudomonadota; class Gammaproteobacteria; order Immundisolibacterales; family Immundisolibacteraceae; genus Immundisolibacter. Next base: position 10,381 of record NZ_JBFJTF010000045.1, read on the forward strand.
GATGCCCCGCTGCACCTTGGCCGCCTCGCGGAAGAAATCGTCCTGCGGCGGCAGCTGGCTCATGGCCCAGTGAAAACCGCCGGCCGCGCCCTCGCCGGTGGCACTGAACACCCGCGCCACCCACGGGTGCTTGCCCTTGGCGTAGGCGCCCATGTTGGCGATGTAAGCGAAGTTGGCCGGCCAGCGGTCCCTTTGTGCCAGCATCGGGGCGTCCGGTTCCAGGCCGTTGGGGCCGACGTTGGCCAGCACGTAGCTGTAGATGTGGTCCACCGGAATGGGCGTGTCCTTGCCGATGGTGCGGTTCAACAGGTTGTAGTAGCCCTGATAGTGGGCCACTTCTTCCTTGATGGTCTGGAACTTCTCGTCCATGTCGCGGCCGTCCATGCCGCCGCGGATGGCCGCCTTGGCAAGGTCGGCATGCAGCAGGATGGCGCCGAACTCCTTGCCCATCTGCACGCACAACCAGTGCATGTCACGCTCGGGCGTGCGCCGGGCGATGTAGGCGTCGACCACCTTTTTCACCGCCGCCGTGCCCTGCTCCAGGATGCGGATGATCTCCTGCTCGATCTGCTGCGCGCTGTGGCTCATGTCTCTCATCCTCGTAATTGTGTCGTTCGGTGTCGTTCAGGCAGGCACCGGTACTCGCATGCTGCCCCGCGCCACGACCACACGTCAACGGTCGTTCAGCAAGCCCGCCACCAGCGCGGTTGACGACCGTCAAGACCCGCCCGGCCCAGACCCCCAGAATGCCTGCCAAACAGCCGGCCAGGCGCCGGCGTTGTCGTGCCAACACTCACGGGGAACATCAATGGACGCACGCAGCAGCACGGGCAACGTGAATCTGGCCGGTTACATCGACGACCGGATCGACGAGGGCGTGGTGCGGGTCGACCGCTCCATCTTCACCGACCCGGAGCTCTTCGAACTGGAGATGGAGCGGATCTGGGAAGGCAACTGGATTTACCTGGCCCACGAGAGCCAGATCCCCAACCCGAACGACTTCATGACCCTGTTCATGGGGCGCCAGCCGGTGATCCTGGTGCGCAGCCCGGAAGGCGAGGTCAACGCCTTCATCAACGCCTGCGGCCACCGCGGCACCACGCTGGTGCGCGAAATGCGCGGCAACCGCGCCGACTACAGCTGCCCGTTCCACGGCTGGGTGTTCGACACCCGCGGCGATGCCGTGGTGGTGTTCAAGGAAAAGGGGGCCGGCTACCCGGACTGCTTCGACAAGAAGAACTACGGCCTGACCCGGGTGGCGCGCGTGCAAAGCTACCGCGGCTTCATCTTCGGCAGCCTGAACGCGGACGTGCTGCCGCTGGAGCAGCACCTCGGCCCGGCGGCCACCTGCATCGACCTGCTGGCCGACCAGAGTCCCGAGGGTCTCGAAGTGCTCAAGGGCTCGTCCACCTACACCTTCAAGGGCAACTGGAAGATCCAGGCCGAAAACGGTGTCGACGGCTATCACCTCTACGCCACGCACGGCAACTACGTGATGACCACCGAGCACCGGCGCAAGCTGCGCGGCGACGCCGACCCGGTCAAGGCCATGCAGGTGGGCGGCATCGACAAGAAAAAGGGCGGCTTCTTCGACCTTGGCCACGGCCACGTCATGCTGTGGGGCGACTTTCCGAACCCGCAGGACCGTCCCAACCACGACCAGCTGGCGACCTACACCGAGCAATTCGGCGCCGAGCGGGCGCACTGGATGGTGGCGCGCCTGCGCAACCTGCTGCTGTACCCGAACGTGTTCCTGATGGACCAGACCTCGTCGCAGATCCGCGTGTTCCGCCCCATCTCGGTGGACGAGACCGAGGTCACCATCTACGGCATCGCGCCCAAGGGCGAGGACCCGAAGAACCGCACCCACCGCATCCGCCAGTGGGAAGACTTCTTCAACGCCTCGGGCATGGCGACGCCGGACGACATCATGGAGTTCACGCAAAGCCAGATCGCCTTCAAGGCCAAGGCGGCGCGCTGGAACGACGTGTCGCGCGGCCTGAAGCACGTGCACTTCAACACGCCGAGCGAGGACGCCGCCTCGCTGGGCATCGAGGTGCAGTCCTTCGGCACCAAGCTGGAGGACGAGGGAATCATGGCCGCCCAGCACCGCTGGTGGCTGGAGACCCTCAGCCGCGGCCCCCAGGGCTGACACCGTCAACGGACCGAGACATCACGCCATGCAATACGAAACGACCCAGGCCTGCACCGACCTGCTGTACACCGAGGCGCGCCGCCTGGACCAGCGCGACTGGGACGGCTGGCTGGACCTGTACCTGCCGGAAGCGACGTTCTGGATTCCCATGTGGGACACCGAGCACGAGCTGACCACCGATCCGCAAAGCCAGCTGTCGCTGATGTGGTACGGCGACCGCACGGGGCTGGAAGACCGGGTGTTCCGCATCCGCACCGGCATGTCCTCGGCCTCCACGCCGCTGCCGCGCACCGTGCACCAGATCAGCAACATCCTGGTCGAACCGCACGGTGACGGCGACCTCATGGTCTACTCCAACTGCCAGACCATGAGCTACCGGCACAAGACCATCGACACCTTCTACTGCCACTACGAGCACCGCCTGCGCCCGGTGGCCGGCACGCTGAAAATCGCCGCCAAGAAGATCATCGTCGCCAACGATCTGATCCGCGACGTGCTGGACTTCTACCGCGTCTGAGGCGGCGGCCCACGCGCTTCGACACGCCGCGTCGCCGTATCCGCCCGGCGGCGCGGCGTTTCTTGTCGGTCAATCCTGCGGCGGCGTGCCGGACCCCTCGGCCTCGTCGGACCCCAACGCATCCCAGCGGCCATTGCGATAGGCATGCAGCGGCCGGTAGCGGCTCTTGTAGGCCATCTTGTCCGACTCAGCGATCCAGTAGCCCAGGTACAGCCACGGCAGCTGGCGCCGGCGGCACTCCTCGATCAGCCGCAACACGCCGAAGGTGCCCAGGCTGCGACGGGCGAGCGCGGCGTCGTCCGCCTCGTAGAAGGTGTACACGGCCGACAGGCCCTGCGGCAGCTGGTCGATCACGCTGACCATCAACAGCCGCCCGTCCAGCCGGTACTCCAGGCTGGAGGTGTTGATGAAGCGGCTGCGCAGGAACTCCAGCTGCTCGCGCGAGTCGCGCACGGTGACGCGGCCGTCGTGCCGCGCCTGCTGGTAACGGTGGTACAGGTCGAGGTGCTCGGGTCCGAACTCCGTCCGCGCGGCGGTGACCTCCAGGTCCGAGTTGCGCTGCCAGGCACGACGCTGGGCGCGACTGGGCACGAAATCGTCCACCGGAATGCGCACCGGCACGCAGGCATTGCAGCCACGGCAGTGCGGCCGGTAGACGTTGTCGCCGCTGCGCCGGAAGCCGTAGTCGATGAGCCGGGCGTAGGTATCGGTGTCGATGATCTTGTTCGGGTCGGCGAACAGCATGACCGCCTCGCGATCGGGCAGGTAGCTGCACGCCTGCGGCTCGGTGGAGAAGAAAAACAGCCGCCCGAAACGGGTGTTAAAGATCATCATCGACGTGCCAGGGTCCGCGTGGGTCCGGTGCTCGGGCGAGTTGATCGAGCCATGTTAAGAACTCCGCCCGTGGCATGTCCACGGCACCAAGGCTGGCCAGGTGCCCGGAACCGACCTGGCAGTCGATCAATCGCCCGCCGTGACCAAGCAAGTACTGAACCAGGTGCGCGAACGCCACCTTGGATGCATCGGTCCGCCGGCTGAACATGGACTCGCCGAAAAACACCTGCCCCAGCGCCACGCCATACAGGCCGCCGACCAGTGCGCCGTCCTGCCATGCCTCCACGCTGTGGGCGACGCCAAGCCGGTGCAGCGCGCCGTAGGCGCCCGCCATGGCCGGCGTGATCCAGGTGCCACTGGCGCCCGGCCGCGGCGCCGCGCAGGCGGCGACCACGGCGTCGAACGCCGTGTCGAACGTGACCGCAAACTCGCCGCGCACCAGACGCCGGCGCAGGCTGCGCGAGGGCGCGAACGCCTGCGGCCGCAGCACCGCCCGTGGCTGCGGCGTCCACCACAGGATCGGATCACCCTCGCTGAACCACGGAAAGATGCCGCGCCGGTAGGCGTCGATGAGCGTGTCCGGCGCCAGGTCACCGCCGGCGGCCAGCAAGCCGTTCGGCTCGTCCAGCGCCTCCTCGGCCGGCGGCCAGCCCGCCTGCCAGCGCCGCCGCGCCACCCAGAGCAGGCGCGGCCCGCTCAAGGCTGCTCGCGGCGAAACGGCGAATGCTCCGCCAACAGGTCGCGGTAACGCGCCATCTCGTCGGTCTCCTCGGCCAGATAGTCGGCCACCGCGTCGGCGAAACGCGGCTCGGCCAGCCAGTGCACCGAGTGGGTCTGCACCGGCAGGAAACCGCGGCTGAGCTTGTGTTCACCCTGCGCGCCGGCCTCGAAGCGGGACAGGCCCTGCTCGATGCAGTATTCGATGGCGCGGTAATAGCAGGTCTCGAAATGCAGGCTGTGATAGTCGGCCAGGCAGCCCCAGTAGCGGCCGTACAGGGCGTCATCACCCCGCAGGTTGAGTGCACCGGCCACGTAGCGCCCGCCGCGCACCGCCAGCAGGAGTACCACCGCGTCGGCCAGCGTCTCGCCCAGGCGTTCGAAAAACCCCGCGCTCAGGTACGGAATCGCACCGTGGCGGGCCACCGTGGCACGGTAGAAACCGTACATGGCCGCCCACTCGGCGTCACCGGCCGCGGTGCCCGGAACCACGCGCAGTTCGATGCCGGCCTCGGCCACCTGCCGGCGTTCGCGGCGGACCTTCTTGCGCTTCTCGGCGGTCAGGGCGGCCAGGTAATCGTCAAAGGTGCCGTAGGCGCGGTTTTCCCAGTGGAACTGATAGCCACTGCGAGCCAGCCACTGACCGCCGGTCAGCGCCGCCGTCTGGCGCGGCGGCGTGAACAGCCAGTGCACGGACGAGGCGTTCAGGGCCTGCGCCTGCCCGATCAGCGCCTGGCCGGCCGTCTCCAGCAGGGCGGCCTCGTCGGCACCGGGCGCCAGCAGCAGGCGTGGGCCGGCCACCGGCGTGAACGGCACCGCCACCACCAGCTTGGGGTAGTAGCGCAGTCCGGCGCGCTGGTAGGCGTTGGCCCAGGCCCAGTCGAACACGTACTCGCCGTAGGAGTGTTCCTTCACGTACACCGGCGCCGCCGCCAGCAAACGGCCGCCCTGCTCGATCAGCAAATGCCGGCTGTGCCAGCCCGAGCGTGCGTCCACGCAGCCGGCGTCCTCCAGCGCCTTCAGGAAGGCATGGCGCAGGAAGGGATTGCCGCCCAGCTGCAGGGCGTCCCAGGCGGCCGGCGGTACGGCACTGAGGCTGTCGACGAAGCGTACGGTCGATCCGGCGGACACGGGGGCGGACTTGCAGGCGATGGAAGCAGACCGCAAGGGTACCAGCCGCCTTCGCCGCGACGGCATGCTGCTAGAATCGCCGGCACCTGAGGAGCGCTGCAACGGGTCTTCCCGCCAGGCTCAGGCCGTCCAACTGCGCTCGCCACCCCGTGCACCGCGGCGGGAGCGAGCTGTCAATCGAGCCCCCCGCCCGGTCGCCCGAACTCCGGAGTGACCGCATGAACGCCATTCAGAAACCGCACGACTTCCTCGTCGCCGACCTGGCGCTGGCCGACTGGGGACGCAAGGAAATCGCCATCGCCGAGAGCGAAATGCCCGGCCTGATGGCCATTCGCACCGAGTACGCCGCCCGCAAGCCGCTGGCCGGCGCCCGCATCGCCGGCTCGCTGCACATGACCATCCAGACGGCGGTACTGATCGAAACCCTGCAGGCGCTGGGTGCGCAGGTGCGCTGGGCGTCGTGCAACATCTTCTCGACCCAGGACCATGCCGCGGCGGCCATCGCCGCCACCGGCACGCCGGTGTTCGCCGTCAAGGGCGAGACGCTGGACGAATACTGGGCCTACACGCACCGCATCTTCGAGTTCGAGGACGGCGCCGACATGATCCTGTACGACGGCGGTGACGCCACGCTGCTGCTGATCCTGGGCGCCCGTGCCGAACGCGACACCAGCCTCCTCGACAACCCGCAGAACGAAGAAGAGGTGGCCCTGTACAAGGCCATCCGCGAGCGTCTGGCGGTCGACCCGACCTGGTACAGCCGCCAGCTGGCCGGCATCCGCGGCGTGACCGAGGAAACCACCACCGGCGTCAAGCGCCTGTACCAGATGGCGACCGACGGCGAGCTGCCGTTCCCGG
>NZ_JBFJTF010000046.1:0-16031 GCF_041625615.1 Immundisolibacter sp.
CAGCTGATCGAGGAGGTGCTGTACGCGGACCCGACGGTCGAGTACGCCTTCGGCGCGATCGGCCTGTTCCAGACCGCCCAGGCCAACGAGGGCCTGGTGTTCGTCACCATTGCGCCGCGTGATGAGCGCGACGTCAGTCAGCAGGAAGTGCTGGCCCGCCTGCGCCCACAACTGGCGCAGCTGCCCGGTGTACGCGCCTTTGCCGTGCCAACGCCGGCCATTGGCGGGCAGCGCGGCGAGAAGCTGCAGTTCGCCGTGCGCGGCCCCAACCTGCAGAAGGTCGGCGAGTACGCCGAGCAGATGCGCGCGCGCCTGGGTGAGATCCCCGGCTTCGGATTCATCGACCTCGACCTGCTGCTGAACATGCCGCAGCTGCGCCTGGACGTGGATCGTACGCGGACCGCGGCGCTCGGGCTGACCAGCCGCGAGGTGGCGATGGCCGCCAACGTGCTGGCCGGTGGGGTGGACGTGGCCAAGTGGAACGACGAGCCGGGGGATGGCGAGCGTTACGACGTGCGCCTGAAGGCACCGGAAGGCACCTTCCAGACCCCGGCCGACCTCAGCAAGATTTTCCTGCGGGCAGCCGGCGGCGAGCTGGTGAGGCTGGACACCGTGGCGCGCTTCGTCGAGAAACCCGGGCCGGCTCGTATCGATCGGCTCGATCTGCAATACGCGGCGAATTTCTATAACAATCCGGAGATTCCGCTGAACGAGGCGGTCGCTCACGTGGAGCGTGTGGCCGGCGAGGTGTTGCCGCTGGGGTATTCGATCAAGCTGCTCGGCTCGGCGCGCGAGTTTGCGCAGACCATGACCTATGTCACCACCGCCTTCGTGCTGGCGCTGGTCATGCTGTACATGGTGCTGGCCAGCCAGTTCGACTCGTTCCTGCAGCCGTTGATCATCATGATCGCCCAGCCGCTGGCCATGGTCGGTGGTCTGGCGGCCCTGTGGCTTGCCGGCGACACGCTGAACATCTACTCGATGATCGGGCTGGTGTTGCTGATCGGCCTGGTGGCCAAGAACTCCATCCTGCTGGTGGACCTCACCAACCAGCTGCGGGCCGAGGGCAAGGGCATCGGCGAGGCACTGCGCGAGGCCTGCCCGGTGCGCCTGCGCCCGGTGCTGATGACCTCGCTGACGGTCATCCTGGCCATGCTGCCGGCGGCATTCGGCGTTGGTGCCGGCTCGGACACCAACGGCCCGCTGGCGGTGGCGGTGATCGGCGGCATGCTGTCATCCACGCTGCTGACGCTGGTGGTGGTGCCGGTGGTCTATTCGCTGGTGGAAGGGGGCGTCGCGCGGCTTCGGGCACGACGGGCAGCGGTGGCATGAGCCGGCGCGCACCGTCGCCACCTCCCGGGGGGCGGGCTGCGCCGCTGCCGGACCAGCAGCCAAAGCCGCCGACCCAGGATCCGGACGCGCCGGTGCGCGTGCAGGAGATTCTGGACAGCCCTACGTACCGCATTGCGGACCAGGATCCGGACTTTCTGGGGCGCGAAGATACCCGTGGCCTGCGCCTACAGGTGGACTACCTGAAGCCGGAGCTGCTGCTGCGCGAGCACGGCATCGAGCACACCATCGTGGTGTTCGGTGGCACCCGTATCAATGAGGCAGTGGCCGCGGCCGACACCGCCGCGGCGCGTCGGGAGGCGGCCGCGGCGGCGCCGGATGACGCGCAGCTGGCGCAGGCGCAGCGCATCGCCGAGCGTGTGCACGCGAAAAGCCGCTACTACGACGTGGCACGTGAATTCGGCCGGCTGGTGGGGCTGTCCGGTGGCGGGCCGCAGGACAGCCGCATCGTGGTCATGACCGGCGGCGGTCCCGGCATCATGGAGGCCGCGAACCGCGGTGCCTTCGACGTCGGCGCCAAGTCGGTGGGTCTGAACATCAACCTGCCGCGGGAGCAGTACCCGAACCCCTATATTTCGCCCGAGCTGTGTTTCCGCTTCCATTACTTCGCGCTGCGCAAGCTGCATTTCCTGCAACGCGCGCGGGCGCTGGTGGCGTTTCCCGGCGGTTACGGCACGTTCGACGAACTGTTCGAGACCCTGACGCTGGTGCAGACGCGCAAGATTCACCCGGTGCCGGTGGTGTTGGTCGGCGAGGAATTCTGGCGCCGCGCCGTGGACTTCGATTTCCTGGTCGAGGAGGGGGTCATCGATCCCGAGGATCTTGACTTGTTCTGGTATGCCGAGACGGCACAGGAAATCTGGGACGGCATCCAGCGCTGGCACGAGGCCAATGGCGGTGGTCTGCTGCACCGTGACTGAGCGTCGGTAGGCGCCGTGGCGCGGCCGGTGGCAATCAGGAGGCGCCCGGTCTGTCGCCCGGCGATGCCGCGTCCCAGCCGCCACCGAGCGCCTTGAACAAGGTCGCCGCCGCCAGGCGCGCGTCGCGCGCTGCCGCGACGCGGTCGAGCTGGGCCGTCAGCAGGCTGCGCTCGGCGTCCAGCAGGTCCAGATACTGGCCGCGCCCGGCGCGGTAACGCAGCTCGGCCAGCTGGCGCGCACGGCTCAGTGCCGTCACCGCCTGCGTCTGTGCCTGCGCGCGCGCCTGCGCCTCGGTCAGCGTGATCAGCGTGTCACGCACGTCGCGAAAGGCCGTTTGTACCGTCTGCCGGTACAGCGTCTCGGTCTGCCGGCGTCGGGCCTGGGCACCGGCCAGCTGCGCCTCGCGGCGGCCGAAGTCCAGCAACGGCGCCACCAGCGCTCCACCCAGGGACCAGCCGGCCGCGGGACCGCTGAACAGGTCACCCAGCTGAGTCGCGTCGCTGGCGAGCAGGGCGCTCAGGTCCAAGCGTGGGAACCATTGCGCGCGGGCCGCGCCGATGTCCGCGTCGGCGGCGCGCAGGGCCGCCAGCGCGGCGCGGATGTCCGGGCGGCGTTCGAGCAGGCTCGCCGGCAGGCTCGGCGGAGTCGGCAAAGGCAGCGCCAGATCGGCAAAGCGGCCGGTCGGCGGAAGATCCTCGATCAGCGTCTGTGGCGTGGCGCCGGTCAGCACCGCCAGGGCGCCTTGTGCGCCGCCCAAGGCATCGCGCAGGGACGCGGCCTGCGCCTTTGCCGCGGCCAGTTGGGCCTGGGCCTGGCGCAGGGTCAGCTCCGAGTCGGCCCCCAGGCGCAGACGGGTGGCTTCCACGCGCACCGTTTCCTGGCGGGTGGCCACCGCGGCGTCGGTGATGCGCAGTTGCTGTTCGGTGGCGCGCAGCGTCAGGTAGGCGCTGACGGTATCCGTGACCACACTCAGGCGCAGTGCCTCGGCGGTGTAGACCGATTCCAGCAGGCGGGCGCGGGCCGCCGTGCTGGCACTGCGCAGGCGCCCGAACAGGTCGACTTCGTAGCCCAGCTGGCCGGAGGCGCTGTAGGTGGTTGTCAGGTTGCCACCGGCGTTGTCGGCGGTGCGTCGGCGCGCCGCCTGCGCCTGCAGGTCCACCGTCGGTCGTTGCTCGGCGCGGGCGCCCGCCAGCAGGGCGCGGGCCTCCTGGACACGGGCGGCGGCCAGTTCGAGATCGAGGTTGTGCGACAGCGCCTGCGCCACCAGACGATCCAGCACCGGGTCGTCGAACTGTCGCCACCAGTCGGCGGCGGGTGGTGGCGAGGTGGCGGGGGCGTTCCAGTGCGCGGGCAGCGCCACCGGGGGTGGCGTCGTGGCGGGAGTCAGCGAGCAACCGGTCAGCACGGCCGCCAGGGCGGCGGCCGTGCCTGTTCGCCTGATGCGCCGCACAGGGATCAGAGCTGCCCCAGCACGCTGTGACGGCGGGCGTAGACGAAGTACAGCACCACGCCCGCCGCCATCCACGCCACGAAGCGCCACAGCGTCACCGCGTCCAGGCTGGCGATCAGCGCGCTGCAGCAGACGATGGCCAGAATCGGCGTCCAGGGCATGAACGGCGTGCGGAAGGGCCGGTGGATGTCCGGCTGCGTGCGGCGCAGGTACAGCACGGCGATCGACACCATGATGAACGCCGCCAGTGTGCCGACGTTGACCAGCGAGGCGACTTCCTGAATCGGCACCAATGCAGCGGCAACGGCGATCAGCAGGCCGGTGGCCAGGATGGTCCGGGCCGGCGTGCGGGTGCGCGGGTGCACGGTGGAGAACGCTTTCGGCAGCAGGCCGTCGCGCGACATGGCGAAGAATACCCGCGTCTGCCCGTACATCATCACCAGCAGCACCGAGGTCAGGCCGGCCACCGCGCCGATGGCGGTGGCGCCGGCGGCGAAGCGTTCGCCGACCTGCGCCAGGGCGAAGGCCATCGGATCGGACACGTTCAGCGTGGTATACGGCGCGATGCCGGTCAGCACCACGGTCACGGCGATGTAGATCAGCGTGCAGACCACCAGGGAGGCGATGATGCCGATCGGCATGTCCCGCTGCGGGTTCTTGGCTTCCTCGGCGGCGGTGGAGACCGCGTCGAAGCCGATGTAGGCAAAGAAGATCAGGCCGGCCCCGGCCATCACGCCCGACAGCCCGAACGGCATGAATGGCTGCCAGTTGGTGGGCTCGGTGTGCGGCACGGCCACGTACACGAACAGGCCGATCACCGCCAGCTTGAGCACCACGATCAGCGCATTGACCAGGCTGGTCTGGCGCACGCCCAGCGCCAGCAGACCGCTGATCAGGAACATGATGGCGAACGCCGGCAGGTTGATCAGGCCGCCCTGACCGGGCGCCTGGGTCAGCGCCACCGGCAGATGGATGCCAACGCCCTCGAGCAGGCGCAGGAAATAGCCTGACCAGCCGATGGCCACGGTGGCACAGGCCAGCGCGTATTCAAGGATCAGGTCCCAGCCGATGATCCAGGCCGGCAGCTCGCCCAGCGTGACGTAGGTGTAGGTGTAGGCGCTGCCCGACAGCGGCACCGTGGAGGCGAACTCCGCGTACACCAGCGCGGCGAAACCGCAGGCCAGCGCCCCCATCACGAACGACAGCGACAGTGCCGGGCCGGCCTTGGTGGCCGCTGCCACACCGGTGAGCACGAAAATGCCGGCGCCGATGATGGCGCCGATGCCCAGCAGCGTCAGGTCCATGCCGGACAAGCTGCGGGCCAGGCCGTGCTCGTCGCCATCTTCCGTCGCCGCCGTGATCGGCTTCGTGCGGGTGAGGGTCTGCATCATCGATGTCGTGCTCCCTGTGGGGTTGGCCTCCTCGGACGGCGCTAAGTGTTAAGGACTTGTCGGCCGAAGGAAAGCGTTATCGGGCGCACGTGTGCCGCGAACCGGCTTCCCTATAATGGCCGGCCCGTTCCTGGTGGTGCCGTTTCATGACCTATTGCGTGGGCGTCAAAGTCGATGCCGGCCTGGTGTTCGCTTCCGATTCGCGTACCAACGCCGGGGTCGATCACGTCAGCACGTACTGCAAGATGCACGTGTTCGAACGACCCGGCGAGCGGGTGTTCGTGGTGCTCAGCGCCGGCAACCTGGCCACCAGCCAGGCGGTGATCAACGCGTTGCGGCGCGAATTCAACGACCCGGCCGGTCCAGGCCTGCGTCAGGCGCACGACGTGTTCGAGGCGGCCGATCACCTGGGTGCGCTCAGCTACCGCCTGCAGCAGGAACACGCCGAGGCACTGGCCCGCAGCGGTGCCAGCGCCGAGGCCAGTTTCATCATCGGCGGTGAAGTGGCCGGCGCCGGCCAGGAAATCTGCCTGGTCTACCCGCAGGGCAACTACATCAGCGCCACGCCCGAAACGCCGTATCTGCAGATCGGCGAGACCAAGTACGGCAAGCCGATCCTGGATCGCATCATCGCCGCCGATACCGCGCTGGATGACGCCGCCCGCTGCGCGCTGGTGTCGCTGGATTCCACCATTCGCGCCAACATCTCGGTGGGGCCACCGCTGGATCTGGTGGTCTGCAGGCTCGGCGACCTCACCGTCAGCCGGCGCCTGTCGCTGGCCGGCGATTCGCCGCTGTACCTGGGCATCCAGCAGGGCTGGAACGAGGGGCTGAAGCGCGCCTTCCTGGAACTGCCGCGCTTCGAATGGGAGCAGGGTGGGCCTGGCTGAGGGTGTCTTTCAGGTGCCCGAGGAAACCTGCCGGCGCAGGCGCTCGAGATCCTCGGGTGTGTCGACGCCGGCCGGCGCCGGTGCGCAGGCTTCGGCCACGCGAATGGTGGCGCCGTTCCACAGCGCGCGCAGCTGCTCGAGCATTTCGGTGGTTTCGAGCGGGCACGGCGGCCAGTTCACGAACGCGCGCAGGAATCCGGCGCGGTAGGCGTACATGCCGATGTGGCGCTGCCAGCCCGGGTCGGCCTCGGCCAGGTGTTCGGCTTCGGGCATTTCGTCGCGCGGCTGCGGGATCAGGGCCCGGCTGAAGTACATCGCGTAGCCGGCACGGTCGCACACCACTTTCACGGCGTGCGGGCTGGTCAGCTCCGACAGCGTGACGATGCGCTGGCTCAGCGTGGCCATGTCGGCCGCCGGGTGCGCCAGCAGGTCGTTGGCCACCTGCCGGATCAGGGGCGGCGGCAGCAGGGGCTCGTCGCCCTGCACGTTGACCACCACGGCTTCGTCAGGCAGCGACAGCGCCTGTGCCACCTCGGCGATGCGATCGGTGCCGCTGCGGTGGCTGGCGGCGGTCATCATTACCTGGGCGCCGAAGCCCGTGGCCACGCTCTGGATGCGTGCGTCGTCGGTGGCCACCACCACCCGTTCGGCGCCGCTGGCCACGGCGCGTTCGTATACCCACTGCAGCAACGGGCGCCCGCCAAGGTCGGCCAGCGGCTTGCCGGGCAGGCGGCTGGCGGCGTAGCGGGCCGGTATGACGACGGTAAAGCTCATCGGCCTGGGTCGGCGCTACAGTTCGGCGTCGGCCGGGAGCGGCCGCGCATCGTCGACCAGCATCACCGGGATGTCGTCGACGATGGGGAAGGCCAGCCGGTCGACCCGGCAGATCAGCTCGCCGGCCTTGGCGTCATGAACCAGCGGTCCCTTGCACAGCGGGCAGACCAGGATGTCGAGCAGTTTTCTGTCCACGGCCAAGCTTCTCCAGCAGGCGGGCGGCGAAGGCGTCGTCGAGCTGGACGTCGAAATCCAGTGCGAAACAGCGCGCATGGGCGTATGGCCGGCATTTTACGGCATCCTTTCCGGTCATCACGACCGCCAGGTCGTCGCCGAAATCGAGCCGCTGCGGGCCGGCCTCGGCGTGGTCCGGCAGCGGGTGCTCGATCACCTTCAGCCCCAGTCCGCGCAGTTGGTCGAAAAAGCCCCCCGGCGCGGCGATGCCGGCCACGGCGTGCACGCGCTGGCCGGCGAAGGTGGCCGGCTCGAACAGCGCGCCGTTGGTGATGCGCCGCAGGCGGAAGTTGACGAAACGCATGCAGGTCTCGCCCGGTGCGCCCTCGCCCTTGATGACCACGAAATCGGCCTGTGCCAGGCGTCGACGCGGCTCGCGCAGCGGCCCGGCCGGCAGCGGCAGGCCATTGCCAAAGCGCCGCTGGCCATCCACCAGCACGATTTCCAGGTCCCGCTGCAGCCGGTAGTGCTGCAGGCCGTCGTCGCACACCAGCACGTCGGCGCCGTCGGCCAGCGCCCGGCGTCCGGCGCGCACACGCCGGGCATCGACGTACACCGGCGCGCCCGTGCTCTGGGCGATCAGCAGCGGCTCGTCACCGCAGTCGGCGGCGCTGAGCGAGGCGTCCACACGCAGCGGCCGCGGCCCCTTGCCGGCGCCGTAGCCGCGGCTGAGCACGGCCGGCCGGTAGCCGTGCGCGCGCAGCAGTTCCACCAGCCACACGGTGAACGGCGTCTTGCCGTTGCCGCCGACGCCGATGTTGCCGACCACGATCACCGGCGCCGGCAGGCGGGTGCGCGGCAGCAGGCGGTGCCGGTACAGCCCCCGGCGCAGCGCCACCAGCCCGGCGAACACACCGGCCGGCAGCAGCAGCAACGGGAAAGGCGGCAGCCACAGAGCCCACCGTCGCCGCCAGCTGTACTCGATCAGTCGCCGCATCACGCCGGCCGTCCGTGTGGGGCGGCCATTCAGGCGCCGACCTCGCCGGCGTCGATGCGCCGCAGATAGTCGACGTCCAGCGGCAGGGGGTGGCCGAGCCAGGCGGCGCGGATGGTGTGGTCGCCGGCGTGTCCGAGGCCCGACTCGGGATGGACCAGGATGTCGAGCTCGCCGCGATTGAGCATCAGGAACGGCACCACCTGCCCGAACAGCTGCGGCGCGAAGGCCACCTGGTACATGGGCTTGCTGTGCGGGCCGATCGGCCGGTCGTGCCAGCGTCCGAGCCGCACCGCGAAGCGCTCGCCCAGCTGCTCGCGCAGCCAGGCGGCCAGCGGCCGGGTGTCCGGGTCGAAGTACACGTGGGCGTGGTATTCCGCAATGCTCGGTGGCGACATTGCCGAGAGGTTTTGCATGATGGCTGCGCTCCTGAGGCGCTGGCGCCGGACTGCGCTGTGCCCGGGCACGCATGATGACGGCAGATGCGCCATTATCTGCCAGCCGCCCGGCCGGCAAGCCGGTGGCGCATACAACAACCATTTGGGGAGGGAGCGATGGCCAAGTACACCCGCACGGAGGCAAAGCAGTGGGCGCGCGCGCACATGGTGGGCTCCACCAACGCGCCGACCACGCCGTTCAAGGCGGATTTCAGCCTCGACGAGGTGGCGCTGGCCTACAACGTGGACCGCTACGCCGACATCGGCCTGTACGGCCTGATGACCGGCGGTAACATGGCCGAGGGATGGAACATGACCCCGGCCGAGTGGAAGCGCTACACCGAGATCTGTGCCAGCGCCAGCCGTGGGCGCATGATGCTGACCTCGGTGATCCTGGACCCGTCGCCGTTCGCGGTGATCGAGAAGGCCAGGTTTCTCGACGCGCTGGGCTATGACCTGATCGAGGTGATCAATCCGGTCATCCAGCTGCGCTCGGACGCCGACCTGTACGGCTACTACAAATACCTGAACGACCACAGCCCGCTGGGCATCGTGCTGTACCAGACGCCGACCGCCGGTGTGGTGCTCAACCACGGCCTGCTGGACCGCCTGGCCGACCTGGAAATGGTCGTCGGCATCAAGAACGGTCTCAGCAATCCGGCCGACAGCATCGCGCTGCGCAAGCTGTGCGGCGACCGCATGGTGGTCACCGAGCCGATGGAGAGCTTCTACCTGTGGGATTCCATCGTGCACGGCGCGCAGTGCATCTTCGGCACGCTGGAAGTGATCATGTACGGCCGCAAGCGGCACCGGTTCTTCGAGCTGGTGAAGCTGGCCAACGCCGGCAGGTTCGACGAGGCGCTGCCCATCTACCGCGAGCTGGAACCCATGCGCGACCTGCTGGCCGAGGTGTTCATGACGCCGCTGGTCACGCGCAACACCTACGCGCTGGCGCCGATCAAGTACTGGATGGAGCTGCTTGGCTTCAGGATGGGCGTGTGCCGCCCGCCCCTGGCGCCGCGCTGCGACGAGCGGGTCAGCGAGCGCATCCGGGAGGTGTTGCTGAGCACCGGTGCCATCGTCGACACCGACCTCGAGGCAGCCTGAGCGGGTGGCCGCGCGCCGGCGGGGCCGGCGGTTTCCTTGGCATCGCTTTTGCTCGGTAACATGGCGGTCGAACGCGCCGGCTCGTGTCGCGCGTTCGCCTGTCCGTCCGTGGATCTGTCCGAGGTGATGTCTCATGCCGAAATCCGGCAGCAAACGCGCTGCGCCGCGGCGTTTTCGCAAGCTGCTCGTCGCCAACCGCGGCGAGATCGCCATCCGCGTGTTTCGCGCCTGCACCGAGCTCGGTATCCAGACCGTTGCCATCTATTCCGAGCAGGATCGCCTGCACCTGCACCGCTACAAGGCGGATGAGGCGTACCTGGTCGGCGCCGGCAAGGAGCCGGTGCGTGCCTACCTCGACTACGAGGAGATCATCGAGCTGGCGGTGGCGCGCGAGGTGGATGCCATCCATCCCGGCTACGGCTTCCTGTCCGAGAACGCCGATTTCGCCCGTGCCTGCGAGGCGGCCGGCATCGTGTTCATCGGCCCGTCGCCGGATGTCATCGAGGCGATGGGCGACAAGGTGTACGCCCGCGAGGTGGCCATCGGTGCCGGCGTGCCGGTCATTCCGGGGACCGACGGCGCCATCGAGACGCTGGACGAGGCGCTGGCCTTCGCCAGGGCGCATGGCTATCCGCTGATCGTGAAGGCCGCCATGGGCGGCGGCGGCCGCGGCATGAGCATCGTGCGCGACGAGGCGGATCTGCGCGACGCGCTGGCCCGCTCGCAGGCGGAGGCGGCGGCGGCCTTCGGCAGCGCCAAGGTGTTCATCGAGCGCTACCTGGAAGGCCCCAAGCACATCGAGGTGCAGATTCTCGGTGACCGTCACGGCAATCGCGTGCACCTGTTCGAGCGTGACTGCTCGGTGCAGCGTCGCCACCAGAAGGTGGTCGAGATCGCGCCGGCGCTGACCCTGACCGAGGCCCAGCGTGAGGCGCTGTGCGCCGACGCGCTGAAGATCTGCGCCGCGGTCGACTACAGCAACGCCGGCACGGTGGAGTTCCTGCTCGATCGCGAGGGCCGCCACTACTTCATCGAGGTCAACCCGCGCATCCAGGTCGAGCACACCATCACCGAGCTGGTCACCGGCCGTGACCTGGTGCAGGCGCAGATCCGTGTCGCCGAGGGGCACCACCTGGACTCGGAGTTCATCCGCATACCCGGCCAGGACGCGGTCGAGCGTCACGGCTGCGCCATCCAGGTGCGCATCACCACCGAGGACCCGGCCAACAACTTCGCCCCGGACACCGGACAGATCACGGCGTTTCGCGCCGGCGAGGGCTTCGGCATCCGCCTGGACGCCGGTTCCGGCTTCGAGGGCGCGGTGGTGTCGCCGCACTACGACTCATTGCTGATCAAGGTGTCGGCCTTCGCGCTCGACTTCGACCAGGCAGCCGCCAAGGCGCTGCGGGCGCTGCGCGAGTTCCGCATCCGCGGCGTCAAGACCAACATCCCGTTCCTCGAGAACGTGCTGCAGCACGAGACGTTCCTGCGCGGCGCCTGCGACACCACGTTCATCGAGACGCACCCGGAACTGTTCCGCTTCCGGCCGCGCCAGGACCGCGCCAACAAGCTGCTGAGCTACCTGGGCGACATCATCGTCAACGGTGCGCCGGAAGTGGACCGCGCGCTCATTCCCAAGACCCTGCACAGTGCGCCGCTGCCGAAGGTCACGCACGAGACACCGCCCGCCTCGCCGGCGTTTGCGGTGTTCCAGCAGCACGGCGCCGCGGGCCTGGCGCGCTGGGTGCTGGAGCAAAAGCCGCTGCTGCTGACCGACACCACCTTTCGCGACGCCCACCAGTCGCTGCTCGCCACGCGCGTGCGCACCTACGACATCGAGCGCGTGGCACACGCCACGGCGCACCTGACGGCCGGCTTCTTCTCGCACGAGATGTGGGGTGGCGCGACTTTCGACGTCGCCTACCGTTTCCTGCACGAGGACCCGTGGCAGCGCCTGCGGGTGCTGCGCCGGCGCATGCCGGGCACCCTGCTGCAGATGCTGCTGCGCGCCGGCAATGCGGTCGGCTACGCCAACTACCCGGACAACGTGGTGGCGCGCTTCATCGAGCTGGCCGCCGGCAACGGCATTGACGTGTTCCGCATCTTTGATTGCCTCAACCAGGTCGACAACCTGCGCCCGAGCATCGACAAGGTGGTCGCGTGCGGCAAGATCGCCGAGGGCACCGTGTGCTACAGCGGCGACATCAGCGACGGCAAGCGCAGCAAGTTCACGCTGCCGTACTACGTGGAACGGGCGCGGCAGATCGAGCGCGCCGGCGCGCACATCCTGGCCATCAAGGACATGGCCGGCCTGCTCAAGCCCGATGCGGCCCGCCTGCTGGTCAGCGAACTGAAGAACGCCCTGACCATTCCGGTGCACCTGCACACCCACGACACCGCCGGCAACGCCGTGGCGACCCTGCTGGAGGCGGCGCGGGCCGGGGTGGACATCGTCGACGGCGCGCTGTCGTCCATGTCCGGCACCACCTCGCAGCCGTCGCTGAACGCGCTGGTCTACGCGCTGGCCAGCGGCGAGCGGGCCAGCGGCATCGACCCGCACGACCTGCAGGCGCTGGCCGACTACTGGGAAGTGGCGCGCGAGGCCTACGCGCCGTTCGAGTGCGGCCTGAAGGCCGGCTCGGCCGACGTCTACGAGCACGAGATGCCCGGTGGCCAGTACTCGAACTTCCGCACCCAGGCCATCTCGCTCGGCCTTGGTGAGCGCTGGGACGAGGTCAAGCGCACCTACCGCACCGTGAACGACATGCTGGGCGACATCGTCAAGGTGACGCCGTCGTCGAAGGCGGTCGGCGACATGGCGCTGTTCATGGTGCAGAACGACCTCACGCCGCGCGACGTGATCGACCGCGCCGGTGAACTGGCGTTCCCGGATGCCTTCGTCGACCTGCTGGCCGGGCGCATGGGGCAGCCGGACGGGGGTTTCCCCAGGGCACTGCAAAAGGCCGTGCTCAAGGGTGACAAGCCGCTCAGGAAGCGTCCGGGCGCACTGCTCGATCCGTATGACTTCGAGGCCGCCCGCCAGGCTGCCGGTTCCCGCAAGCTCAGTGACGAGGACCTGGTGGCGCAGGCCATGTTCCCGGCGGTGTTCCGCGACTACACGCGCTTTGTCGAGCGCTGCGGCGACGTGTCGGTCATCGACACGCCGATCTTCTTCTACGGCCTGAAGCCCGGCGAGGAAGCGGTGGTCAACATCGAGGAGGGCAAGACGCTCATCGTCAAGCTGCTGGCGGTCGGCGAGCTCGAGCCCGACGGCACCCGTCAGGTGTTCTTCGAACTCAACGGCCGCCGCCGTGACGTGGTGGTGCAGGACAAGTCGGCCGGCGCCGAGCGCATGCAGCGCGAACGCGCCGATCCGGACAACGCCAACCACATCGCCGCGCCCATGGCCGGCAAGGTGGCGCAGGTGCACGTGCGCGAGGGTGAGAGCGTGGCCGCCGGTGCCCGGCTGGTGACCACCGAGGCCATGAAGATGGTGAACCTGGTGGCGGCGCCGCACGCCGGTACGGTCAAGCGCCTGTTGGCGCAGCCCGGCGACACGGTGCGCGCCGGCGACCTGCTGTGCGAGCTGGCCTGAGAGGGTGTGCGTTCTCGCGGGCGGTCAGGCCGGCCAGGGCCGGCGTTTTCCTGACGCGCTCCGGGTGGCGCTCAGGCCGGCGCGGCCAGCGCCAATTGCCAGGCCGGGCGCGCCGCCAGCCGTTCCAGGTAGCGGCGTACCGTGCCCGGCAGCTGGAAATCGGCCGCCTGCAGCGCCGCCAGGTGCGGCAGCATCACCAGGTCCGCCAGCGTGTAGCGGCCGAGCAGGTAATCGTTGCCGCCCAGTGCCTCGGCCAGGATTTCCAGATTGTGGGCGATGGTGCCGCGCAACGTGTCCACCAGCGCCGCATCGCGGTCGGCGTCCGGCTTGGCCAGTGCCGCGACCAGCCGCTGGCGGGGCGGGTTGAAGGTGGCCGGCTGCCACACCAGCCACTTGTAGACGCGGGCGCGCTCGTCCAGCCGTGATGGCAGCAGCCCGCCATGCGGGTATTTCTCGGCCAGATACAGCAGGATGGCCGACGATTCCCACAGCGTGAGAGCGCCGTCCACCAGCGTCGGCACCACGCCGTTCGGGTTGATCCGCAGATAGTCCGGCGCCCGCTGCGCGCCGACCGACAGGTCGACGCTGACAAAGGCGTAGTCGACCGCGAGTTCCGCCAGGCACAGGCGCACCTTGCGCGTGTTGCCGGACAGGTGAAAGCCGTAAAGCTGCATCGCTCGGTCCTCCTGAGGGCCCGTGCGACAGTATGTCGCATGGGCACCGGCCGTCGCGGTGTTCACAATCCGGCTCCCGTTACCCGTCGCGCACCCAGGGAGTCCCGCACGCATGCGCCGTTCCGTTTCGTTGTCGCTCGCCCTCGTCGCCGCTGCCGTCACACCACCGGCGTGGGCCCACGCCACGCCAGGCGCCCGGGCCGACGCGCATGCGCCGATCGGCGTGATGGCCGAGCACGTGCATCGCGAGGGCGAATGGATGGTCGGCTACCGGCTGATGCGCAGCTATCAGGATGCCCTGCGCGACGGTACCGATCATGTCAGCAAGGAGCGCACGTACTCCAGCGTGGCCGCCGGCGGTTACGGGTATCACACCGCGCCGACGCGAATGGCCATGAACATGCACATGCTCGAGGCCATGTACGGCTGGTCGGACGGCCTCACGCTGATGCTGATGGCCAACTACGTCGACATGAGCATGGACGCCGAGCTGCACGCGCACGGTCCGGCGGCGCCGGTGCCGCACCGCATGGATGCCAGTGGCTGGGGCGATACCGAGATCGCCGCCCTGTTCGACGCCGGGCGCACCGCCCACGGTCGCTGGGTGGGCAAGGTGGGTCTGAGCCTTCCGACCGGCAGCGTCAGCACGCGTGACGCCATGCCTCACGGTTCCCACGGCGCCATGATCCCCATGCGCATGGGATACACCATGCAGCTGGGTTCGGGCACCTACGACCTGCGACCGGCGCTGACCTACAGCGAGCTGCGTGACGGCTGGTCCTGGGGCGTGCAGGCCAGTGCGGTGCTGCGCCTGGACGACAACGACCAGGGTTACCGCTTCGGGCACCGTGGCGAGGCCACCGCCTGGGTGGCGCGCCTGTGGAACCGGTCGGTGAGCACGTCGCTGCGCGTGCTCGGCACGCGCTGGGGCAATGTGCACGGTCGCGACGATGACCTGAGCGTCGCCATGTCGCCGGAAAACGACCCGCAGGCGCAAGGCGGCCGGCGGGTGGATGTGGGGCTTGGCGTGAATCTCATGGCGCCGCCGGGCGCGCTGGGCGGCCAGCGCCTGGCGCTGGAATTCCTGCGCCCGGTCTATCAGGACCTCGACGGGCCGCAACTGGCCACTGACTGGACCCTCAACGCCGGGTGGCAGTTCGCGTTCTGACGCCGGTCACGCGGTGACCGGCCGGCTCAGGCGTCTGCCAGCAGCAGCAGCGGGTCCTCCACCGCCGCCAGGATGGGCTGCATGAAGCGCAGTGCCGTCACGCCGTCGATCAGCCGGTGGTCGTAGGACAGCACCAGGTTCAGGCGGCGCTGGATCTCGATGCGGCTGTCGTCGACCACCACCGGCTCGCTGCGTACCCGCCCCATGCCCAGGATGGCCACCTGCGGCGGGTTGATGATGGGGGTGCCGAAGATGTCCTGGCCGCCGTGGCTGCCCCAGTTCGACAGCGTGAAGGTGGCGCCGCGCAGTTCGTCGGGCCCCAGGCGCCGCTCCCGGGCGCGGGCGGCCAGCTCCTCGATGGCGGTCGACAGCTCGACCACGCTCAGTCGGTCGGCGTCGCGGATCACCGGCACCACCAGCCCGGCGTCCGTGTAGGCGGCAAAACCGATGTGGTAGTAGTGCTTTTCGATGACTTCCAGCGTGTCGTCGTCGATGCTGGCGTTGAACTGGGGCATTGCCTTCAAGGCCGGGATCAGCGCCTTGATGAGCAGCGCGACGAAGGACACCCGCGTGCCGGTGTGGGCGGACAGGCGCTTGCGTGCCGTTTCCAGCGCCGCGGCAGTGACGGCGAAGCCGGTGGTCGCCTGCGGCACACGCGCGGCGCGGCTCATGCTGTCGTACATCGCCTTGGCGACGCCGCTCAGGCGCCGGCGTGTCTCGCCGCCGGCCGCTGCGGCGGTCGGCGGCGGTGCCTGGCGTCGTGCCACCACGGCGTCGATGTCCTCACGCAGCACCCGCCCCTTGGGGCCACTGCCGCTGACCTCGGCCAGGTCCACCTCGTGCTCGCGGGCGTAGCGCCGGGTGCTCGGCGCGGCGCGCAGCGGGCCGTGCCGGTTCGCCGGCGGCGCCGGCGTCGGTGCCGGGGCTGCCGCGACTGATGCCCCGTGCGCCGGGGCGGCGGCCGCCGGCTGTGTCGGTGCGGTGCTCGCCGGTGGCGCGTGCTTTTCGCCGGAGAACTGCTGCGCCGGTGGGCGCTCGGCGTCGAACACGGCCAGGATTTCGCCGACCCTGACCGTCTGGCCGACCTGTGCCCCCAGCTGTTCCACC
>NZ_JBFJTF010000047.1:0-15252 GCF_041625615.1 Immundisolibacter sp.
AGCGGCACGCGCGCGGCCAGGGCTGTCAACACCGGCAGCGCGTCGGCGAACAGCTCGACCTCGTTGCGTGCCTGCCACATCACCGCAAACGCCTGCTCGGCTACCTCGCGGCCATAGCCGCAGGTCTGCGCCGCCAGCGTGAGCGACTCGATGCGCAGCGCGGCCAGGTCGTGCGCCAGTTCCGGTCGCTGGTGGGTCACCTGTTCGCGCAGTGCACGCAGGTCATCCGGCGAGTAGCGCTCGCCCAGACGTGGATAATGCTCGGCCAGCCAGTCGTGCATGCGCAGCTCGGCGCGGGCGATGACCGGGTCGATGGCCCACAGCGTGTCGTCGAGGTCGAACGTGATGGCCCGGATGGAAAAGGCGCGCATGGCAGTTGATGAAAGGGTGAGGGCACCGACAAGATGGTGCCGAGCCGGGTGGTAATCAAGTCGGCATCCGCCGGCGGTGCAGGAGGAATCCCATGTCTGACGAGAAATTGATGGCGCTCGATATTGCCGAGCCGCCCACGCTGGCGCCTTCGGTGACGGCAGCCTATGCCGCGGCCAAGGAGCGGCTGGGCTTCGTGCCCAACGTGCTGCGCGGGTATGCCCACGCGCCGGAGCGGCTGGCCAACTTTACCGCCATGCGCGATGGCCTGATGGCCAGCGACTCGGGCCTGAGCAAGGCCGAGCGGGAGATGATCGCCGTGGTGGTGTCGTCACTGAACCGTTGCCACTACTGCCTGACCAGCCACGGCGCCACGCTGCGCAAGCTGACCGGCGACGTGCCGCTGGCCGACACCGTGGCCATGAACTTTCGCGCCGCGCCGCTGAGCGAGCGTCAGCGCGCCATGCTGGAGTTTGCCGAGCGCCTGACGCAGGCGCCGGAAAGCATCGACGAAACCGAGCGCGACCTGCTGCGTGAGCAGGGCTTCAGCGAGCGCGACATCTGGGACATCGCCGAAGTGACCGCGTTCTTCAACATGACCAACCGTCTGGCAGTGGCGACCGGCATGGAGCCGAACGTCGAGTACTACGACCTGAACCGCCGATGAGCACCATGCGCGCCATAGAAATCACCGCCACCGGCGGTCCCGAAGTCATGCGCCCGGTCGAGCGCCCGCGGCCCGAGCCGGGCCCGGGTCAGGTGCGCGTCAAGAACGCCGCCTGCGGCGTCAACTTCATCGACATCTACCACCGTACCGGTTTCTACCCGCTGCCGTTGCCGTTCGTGCCGGGGCTGGAGGGCGCAGGCGTGGTGGATGCCGTGGGGCAGGGCGCCACGCGCTTCAGGCCCGGTGATCGCGTGGCCTATCCCAACAGCCTGGGTGCCTACGCCGAGTACACCTGCCTGGCGCAGGACCGCGTGGTGCCGGTGCCGGACGGGCTGGACCTGGACATCGCCGCCGCCGCGATGCTGCAGGGGCTGACCGCGCACGCACTCACGCACAGCGTGTATGCCATCCAGCCCGGTGACACGGTGCTGATCCACGCCGCCGCCGGCGGGGCCGGACAGATGCTGGTGCAGATGGCCAAGGTGTGTGGCGCGCGGGTGATCGCCACCGTCTCCACCGAAGCCAAGGCCGACGTGGCGCGTGCGCGTGGGGCCGACGAGGTGATCCTGTACTCGCAGGAGGATTTCGTGGCCGTGACACAGCGCCTGACCGGCGGCGCCGGCGTGCACGCGGTGTACGACTCGGTCGGCGCCAGCACGTTCCTGAAGGGCTTCGACGTGCTGCGCCGGCGCGGCACCATGGTGCTGTTCGGCCAGTCGAGCGGGCCGGTGGAGCCGATCAGCCCGCTGCTGCTGCTGCAGAAGGGTTCGCTGTTCCTGACCCGGCCGACCCTGTTCGACTACATCGCCGAAGCCGATGAACTGGCCGCGCGGGCACACGACCTGCTTGGCTGGCTGGCCGCCGGGCGCATCAGCCTGCACATCGACCGCCGGTTGCCGCTCGCCGACGCGGCGCAGGCACACGAGCTGCTGGCCAGCCGCGCCACCAGTGGCAAGCTGCTGCTGATGCCTTAGGGAAACGGTGCTGAAACATCCCGTCCACGGAATGTTTCAGCTCGCTGCCCGGCATCACTCAGGGGCTCGAGCCCCTGAGTGATGCCGGGGCATCCTGCCCCCGGCGGACACCGCTGAATACATCAGCGTTTCCCTGCCCGGCCGCGCCCGGCATGTGTGCAGGCGCGCTCAGCCGAAGTAGCGGTCGTAGGGGAAATCGCTGCCCAGTCTGGCCAGGCCGTCCCTGGCCCAGGCGTCGATGTGTGCCTGCTGGGCGGGCGACAGCATCTCCCCGGAGTTGCCCCGGCGACCGCTGCGGATCATCTGCCCGCCGGGGCGGGCGAACGGCGACACCTCGCCCGGGTAGAACTTGTGGTCGATGGCCTTCATGTGCTCGAACGCGCACAGTTCGCGCACGCGTTCGACCTCGGCTTCCGTGAGACTCACGCCCAGCAGGTCCGCCACCCGGCGGACGGTGCCGGTGGGGTCGTCCTGCAGGTCGTTGTAGGTGAGGAACAGCACGTTCGGGCGCTGCCGCCAGGCCCAGTAGCCGGCGGTGAACTCGTACCAGGGGTGGAATACCGCCTCCTCGGACGTGCAGTGGCGTACCCAGGTGTCGACCGACGGAATCAGGCTGCCGAGCAGCATGGAGCCGAAGAAGTGGTAGCCGGACACGATCACTTCCTTCGGGTCGCGCACCACGCAGATGTACTTGGCCTTGTCGTTGTAGGGCACGAACTGGGCGCGGGCGTGGGTCTTGATGACGCGCAGCCCTGATTTCGAGCGCAGCCGCGGGCGCGGGTCGTCGAGCCAGACGGTGGTTTCCTGGTCCGGACAGTCCACCCACGGCACCACGTCCAGGATGTCCTCGAACTGGCCCTCGCCGTGCTCGGCGACCTGGTAGGCGGTGTGCATGGCCCAGTTGGTGCCGCTCTTGAAGTACGAGCACACGAACACGTCGTGCCCGGTCGGCGTGTAGCCGGTAAAGGCCTTGTCGATGGCGGTGTCGAACATGCCGACCATCGGCTTGAAAAAGCGCCGGAACAGCGGGTACTCGAAGCCCAGTGCCCGCGACAGGTCGAACACCCGCCGCAGCAGCCAGGTGACCGGCCGCATGCGCCCGCGCAGGCGCGCCATCTTGGCCAGGGTGCGGCGCCGACGCTCGGCGACGTCGGCGAACTCATAGCCGGTGGGGGGAGTGTTGGACATGCGCGCGATCCTCCTTTTCAGCGTGTTGTTTTACGAAGCCGTGCTGAACGGCGTGGCGCGGCAGGCAGCGACGGCAACGGCCGCCCTGGACGTGCCGAGAAAGGCGTGTCCGCGGGGTGGTGGACGAGGTGGCCGGTCTCAGGCGTCAGGCGGCGCGTTCGGCGATCAGCGCGTCCAGTTCCGCCTTCAGGCGCGGCAGGATCTCGTCGTAGCCGAAGGCGCCCAGCAGTTCGCCGCGGCGCTTGAAGTTGACCTGTTTGGGGCCGCACCACAGGCCAAGATCGGCGTCGTCGGTCTCGCCGGGCCCGTTCACCCGGCAGCCCATGACGGCGATGGTCAGGT
This sequence comes from Immundisolibacter sp., assembly GCF_041625615.1. Classification (GTDB taxonomy): domain Bacteria; phylum Pseudomonadota; class Gammaproteobacteria; order Immundisolibacterales; family Immundisolibacteraceae; genus Immundisolibacter. The sequence goes on from NZ_JBFJTF010000047.1 coordinate 3,541, forward strand.
GGTGGTCCTTGGCGTACGCGGTCAGTTCGCGCACCTGTTCGGCGAGGTCCACGAAGGCCTCGTTCTGTACCCGCGAGCAGCTGGGGCAGGAGATGATGTTCAGCCCCTGCCCGAAGTCGACCACCGAGCGCACGCGCCCGGCAGCGATGTCGGCCAGGATCTGCTGCCCGGCGGCCACTTCCTCCGCCTTGCGGGCGTTGGGCAGGGTCAGCGACACGCGGATGGTGTCGCCGATGCCGGCGCCGACGAGCTGTTCGAAGGCGATGCGTGTCTTGATGATGCCGTCCGGCGGCAGGCCGGCCTCGGTCACGCCCAGATGCAGCGGCACGTCCGGGCGCTGCGCGGCGAAGCGCCTGTTCAGCTCGACGACCTTGGCCGGGTCGGAGTCCTTCAGCGACACGCAATAACGGGTGAAGCCGAGGCTGTCCAGCAGTTCGCAGTGCTCGAAGGCGCCGACCAGCATGGGCGAGATGGAATCCTCCGGCGCGAACTGCGCGGCGCGCTCCGGGTCCAGCGAGCCGGCATTCACCCCCACGCGCACGGCGCAGTCGTGCCGCGCCGCGATGTCGGCCAGGTACCGCACCTTGTCCTGCCAGGGCTTGTGCTTTTCGTGGTGGTACAGGTGGCCCGGGTTGTAGCGGATCTTGTCCACGTGCGGCGCCACGCGCTCGGCCATGCGGTAGTTTTCCTGCAGGTCTACCGACAGGTTGGCGGCGGTCTGCGCGCGGATGGCGGCCAGGGCCTCGGCGTCCTTCGGTGTGTCGACGGCGATGCGCACCACGCCTGCGCCGGCACCGGCCAGGTCGTTGGCCTGTGCCACGGTGGCGGCGACGTCCTGCGTCTTGGTGGCGCACATGCTCTGCACGGCGATGGGATTGCCGGCGCCGATGGTGATGCGGCCGATGCGGACCGCGCGGGTGGGGTTGCGGGTGATGGGCATGGGGTTATGGCGTGGGGGGAGGCTGGGGGGTGTCGGGGGGCGTGGTCCGCTGCAGCAGCGGGGTGATCAGGTCCAGCGGCAGCGGGAACACGACGGTGGTGTTCTTTTCCTGGCCGATGTCGGACAGCGTCTGCAGGTAACGCAGCTGCATGGCGCGCGGATCGGCGGACAGCGCACGGGCGGCATCCACCAGGCGTCGGGAGGCCTCGTACTCGCCGTCGGCGTGGATCACCTTGGCACGCCGGCTGCGCTCGGCCTCGGCCTGGCGGGCGATGGCGCGGATCATCGACTCGTCCAGATCGACGTGCTTGATCTCGACATTGCTGACCTTGATGCCCCAGGCGTCGGTCTGCTGGTCGAGGATTTCCTGGATGTCGGCGTTTAGCTTGTCGCGCGCGGCCAGCAGGTCGTCCAGTTCGTGGCGGCCGAGCACCGAGCGCAGCGTGGTCTGCGCCAGCTGGCTGGTGGCCTCGTAGAAGTTTTCGACCTGGATGATGGCCCGCTCCGGGTCCACCACCCGGAAATACACCACCGCGTTGACCTTGACCGAGACATTGTCGCGCGAGATGACGTCCTGGGTCGGCACGTCCATCACCACGGTGCGCAGGTCCACTTTCACGGCCTGCTGGATGACCGGGATGATGATCACCAGGCCGGGTCCCTTGACGGTGTAATAACGGCCAAGCATGAACACCACGCCGCGTTCGTACTCCCGAAAGACACGGATGGCACTGGCCAGGATGGCCAGCACCATGGCGCCCAGGACCAAAAGATAGGTGTTCATGGCGTTTCCTCCGTGACAGACACGCCCGGTTCGACCGGTTCGACGATCACCACCAGCCCGCGCCGCTCGCGCACGCGCACCGGCTGGTTGGCACGCAGCGGCACGGCACAGTGCGCTGCCCAGCGCTCGCCATGCAGCCAGACATGGCCCTCGCCGGTGAAGTCCTCGGCGGCCGTGGCGGTGGCCTGCATCAGCGCCTCGCCGCCGCTGACCACGCGGCCGCGGCGGGCCCGCCACAGTGCGCCGAGTACAAAGGTGAACAATAACAGGCTGCTGGCGGCCACCGCGCCGATCAGCGTCAGCGGAATGCCGAAGCCGGGCGCCTCAGTGTCGATCAGGATAATCGAGCCGATCACCAGTGCCACCGTGCCACCGATGCCCAGTGCCCCGAACGAGGGCGCGAAGACCTCCGCCAGCATCAGGCCGACGCCGAGCAGGATCAGGCCCAGGCCGGCATAGTTGACCGGCAGCATCTGCAGCCCGTAGAGCGCCAGCAACAGCGCGATGGCGCCGGCCACACCCGGGACCACGCCGCCGGGGCTGGCGAATTCGAAGAACAGCCCATAGATGCCGATCAGCAGCAGGATGTAGGTGACGCTGGGGTTGGTCAGCACCGCCAGCAGGCGGGTGCGCCAGTCGGGCTCGAAGTCCTGCAGCACGGCGCCGGCGGTGGCCAGCGTTACCGGGCCGGTGGTCAGCTCCACGGTACGGCCATCGAGTTGTTCGAGCAGCTCCGCGTCACTGGCGGCCAGCAGGTCGATGACGTTTTGTTCCAGCGCCTGCTGGGCGCTCAGGCTGGCCGCCTCGCGTACCGCCTGCTCGGCCCAGTCGGCGTTGCGCCCGCGCAGTTCGGCCAGGCTGCGGATGTAGGCCACCGCGTCGTTGACCAGCTTGCTGCGCATGGCGTCCGGCGTCGACGGCGGCTGGTCCTGCTCCGGGTCCGGATCGGCGTCGCTGTTGCCCGGTGCCGGACGCCGGCCGGGCAGGGGCAGCCCGCCGCCGATCTGCACCGGCGTGGCGGCGCCAAGGTTGGTTCCCGGTGCCATGGCGGCGATGTGCGCCGCATACAGCATGTAGGTACCGGCCGAGGCGGCGCGGGCGCCGCTGGGCGCCACGTACAGCGCCACCGGCAGCGGGGCGCCGATGATGGCCTTGATGATGTCGCGCATGGCGCCGTCGAGGCCACCCGGTGTGTCCAGGCGAACCAGCAGCAGTTGTGCCTGCTGCGCCGCGGCGGCGTCCAGGGCCTGCTGCATGTGGCTGGCCGTGGCCGGGCCGATGGGGCCGCTGATCTGTGTCCGCACTACGCCGTCGGCCTGCGCCAGGCCGGCGATGAAAAGCAGCATCAGGGCCAGTAGCCCCGGCCACGGGCGGTACCTCATGACGTCTCCGTGTGTGGCACGGGTGGCCGGCTATACTGCCGGCCGTCGTGGTGTTCGCTTCAGCCATGCTATATCGCTTTGCGGGTGACGGTGTCCGCTCGCGCGTTCGGGGCGCCAGGTGGCGCGTCATGGCCACCGCGACCTCAGGCGCGTCCGGCATGCCGGATCGACCTCGATACGTTTGCTCGGGACGGTGGTTGTGCGGGCGGTGATCTTCGATTTCGACGGTGTGGTTGCCGAGCGCGGTTTTCGCGCGGCGCTGCGGGCCCTGGCCGGTCGCCGGGCGCTCGACTACCCGCCGTTGCCGGGGCTGGCGATGCAGGCCCTGGTCGACAGCGGGTATGTCACCGGTCGCGGCAGCGAGCAGGCCTGGTGGCAGTTGCTGCAGGAGCGGCTCGGGCCGCTGGGCGAGTGTGGGCAGTTCCGGGGCGAGTTGCTGGCCGCCTCGCGGGTGCGGCCCTGGCAGCTCGCGCTGGCCGCCCGACTGGCCACGGCCGGTCATGTCACCGCGGTGCTGTCCGACCATACCGACTGGCTGGATGAAATCGAGCATGCGCAGCCGTTCGCCCACGCCTTCGGGCGGGTGTTCAACAGCTACTACCTGGGCGCCTGCAAGCGCGAGACGGCGGCTTTCACGGCGGTGCTGGAGGCGCTCGACGTGGCGCCGGCGCAGGCCGTGTTCATCGACGACAACCCGGACAACGTGGCGCGTGCCACGGCGCTCGGCATTACCGGCATCGTCTACCGTGAGCGGGAGGCCTTCGTCGCCGATCTGGAGCGTGCCCTGGGCGGTACGCCGGCCGGCCGGGTGGCATGATCCAGCGCGGTCAGCTCGCCCGTGTCGGCGGGCCGCCAGGCGCCCGGGGCCAGATGATCCAGCCGCAGCGGGCCGATGCCGACACGGATCAGGCGCAGCGTGGGGTGGCCGACGGCAGCGGTCATGCGTCGCACCTGGCGGTTGCGGCCTTCGGTGATGACCAGCTCCAGCCAGGCGGTGGGAATGTGGCGGCGTTCGCGGATGGGCGGCTGGCGCGGCCACAGCCACGGTGGTGGCGGGATGCAGCGTGCCTGTGCCGGGCGGGTGAGGCCGTCCTTGAGCTGCACGCCGTGGCGCAGCGCGCCGAGCGCGGTCCCGTCCGGCTCGCCTTCCACCTGCGCCAGGTAGGTCTTGGGCAGCTTGAAGGCGGGGTCGGCGATGCGCTGTTGCAGGCGGCCGTCGCCGGTCAGCAGCAACAAGCCCTCGGAGTCGCGGTCCAAGCGTCCGGCCGGGTACAGCCCGGGCAAGGGTAGAAGCTGTGCCAGCGTCGGGCGCCCGGCCGCATCCGTGAACTGGCACAGCACGTCGTAGGGTTTGTTCAGCAGCACCAGCCGCGGGCTGGGCGAGGAGGGTGATGCATGCGACATGGTGTCTGGCTGTTGGCCTTGCTGGTCGGGGTGGCGCAGGCGGCGCCGCTGCGCAGCACCCTGGAAGACCAGGCGGCGCTGGCGGTGACCGTGTACAACGGTGATCTGGCCCTGGTGAAGGATACCCGCCGGCTGGCGCTGCCGGCCGGCGAGCAGACGCTGGAACTGCGTGACGTGAGCGCGCAGATCCGCCCGGAAACGGCCCTGCTGCGGGTGGCCGACGGCAAGCCCATCCGGCTGCTCGAACAGAACTTCGATTTCGACCTGCTGACACCGGCCAAGCTGCTGGAAAAATATGTCGGCCGCGAGGTGCGCGTGCTGCGTACGCATCCCACCACCGGCGCCGACAGCGTGGAAACCGCCACCGTGCTCGCCGCCGGCGAGGGTGTGGTGCTGAAGATCGGTGACCGCATCGAGACCGGCGTGCCCGGCCGGCTGGTGTTCGATGCCGTGCCGGACAACCTGCGTGACCGTCCCACGCTGGCGGTGACGCTGGACAGTGCCGGTGCCGGGCGGCGCGCACTGGAGCTGTCGTACCTGACCGGTGGGCTCACCTGGCAGGCGGACTATGTGGCGGAGCTTGACGACGATGAACGGAGTCTTGCGCTGTCCGGCTGGGTGACGCTGACCAACCGCAGCGGCACCGCCTACCGCGATGCGCGCCTGCAGCTGGTCGCCGGTGACGTGCACCGGGTGCAGCCGGCGCTGCACCGTGAACTGATGATGGCGCAGGCGACGGCCAAGGCCGACGCCGGTGGCATGCAGCAGGAGGCGCTGCTGGACTATCACCTGTACACGCTCGGTCGCCCCACCACACTGGCCGACCAGCAGACCAAGCAGGTGGCCCTGCTGAACGCCCCCGGCGTGCGGGTACAAAAGGAGTATCGGCTGGCCGGCACCGGGTATTACTACACCCGGCAGGCCGGCGAGATCGGCCGGTCGCTGAAGGTGGCGGTGCTGCTGAAGCTGCGCAACGCCAAGGCGGACGGCCTCGGTCTGCCGCTGCCGGCCGGGGTGGTGCGCGTGTACCAGCGCGATTCGGCCGGCGGCACGCAGTTCGTCGGCGAGGACCGCATCGACCACACGCCCGAGAACGAATCGGCGGAACTGACCCTGGGCCAGGCCTTCGATGTCACGGCTCGCAAGACGCAGACCGACTTTCGCGTTCTGTCCACTGGAAAGGACGAGCGCCGGCAGTATGAGAGCGCCTACCGGATCGAGATCAAGAACGCCAAGAAGGCCGCGGTCACGGTCACCGTGCTGGAGCCGATTGCCGGCGACTGGCGGATGATCGACAGCTCGCTGGCGCACGAGAAGGTGGCCGCACACACCGCGCGCTGGCGCGTGACGGTGCCGGCCGGCGGCAGTCAAACGCTCACGTACCGGGTGCGGGTGCGCCCGTGATGTCGTTACCCCGCGTCCGCGCACGCGGTTTTCTACCCAGAGGTGGCTTGTTCATGTTGCACCGAGTGTTGTTTCTCGCCGCGGCCTTGCTGGCGGCGCCGGCGTTTGCGGATGTCATCGCGGTTTACGCCATGGCCGGCGGTGACCGGCTGCAGGTCGAGTACCGCGACGGCGCCAATTTTCGGGTCGGCATGGACGCCGGGAATTACCAGTTGATGCTGGACGGGCGTCTGTACGCGGTCGCCCAGGGTCAGGTCATCGACATCGAGAAGGTGACGCGTCAGATCCGCGCGGTCGGTGCCGACACCTTCCTGGCCGGGCTGCTGGGCAATGCCACCTCGGACGTGCCGACCGACGTGTCGATGCGCCCGCTCGGTCGCCGGGAAACCGTGGCCGGCCATGACGGCGAGGTGTACGAGGCGGTGGCGCGCACGTCCAACGGCGAACAGCGCGCCGAGCTGGTGGTCAGCGACGATCCGCAGCTGAAGGCGGTGCAGGACGCCCTGCTCAAGGTGGCCAGGGACACGGTCTCGGCGGTCGGCGCCGATGCCAGCGTGTATGCACGGCCGTTGCGACAGGTCGAGCAGCAGGGCCTGGGCGGCGTGCTGCGCTACGGCGAGGAGCTGCGTCTGGTATCGCTGGAGCAGGGGCCGATCGCGCCGGGGCGCATCGCCCTGCCATAGCGGCCGGGTGGCTCGGCGTTTGTGAAGACAGGCCCGTGCGGCGCGTTTCCTGCGTCGCACGTGCGGTCCGGCACCGGTCCGGATGTGTTCGCGCGAATCAGGCCGGGGCGTGCCCGATGCGTGTCCGGCCGTGCCTGGTCGGCCCGCGGGCTTGCGGCATCCGCACCCTCTGTCAGGCGCGCGCGGCGTCGACGCGCAGGTCGCGCAGGAGGCGCACGGCGGCCGTGCCGTCGGCGTAATACGCCGGCAGGCGGCCGCGTTCGCGGTAGCCGTGGGTGAAACAGAACGCCCGCCCGGCACCGTTGCTGGCCTCGAGCTTCAATTGCACGGTGAACAGGCCGGCGGTGCTGGCGGTGCTCTCCAGCCACTGCAGCAGTGCGCTGCCGACGCCAAGGCGCCGGTAGTCGGGGTGTACCGCCAGCAGGCCGATCTGCGCTGCGTCGGTGAGCAGGTCGAGCACGGCCACGCCGGCCAGGTGGCGACCGGCCACGGCCAGCACCACGGTGCTGTTCTGGCTGCGGATACGGCGGGCCAGGCGCGCCGCGTCCCAGCGGGCGTGTTGATGCGCCGGCATGGCCAGGCGTACCACGTGGGCGCCGGCCGGTGCGTGGATGGTGCGGGCCGGCAACAGACGCAGGGGGGTTCCGGACATGGGCAGCGTGTAGGCAGGTGTTCGCGGATCAGCGCCGCGTCTTCGGGGCGACTGGCAGGCAGCGCATCAGGCAAACCCCCACGATGGCACCGACCGTGTCGCGCAGCAAATCGGACGCATCGGCATGGCGCCCGGGCGTGAAGCTCTGGTGCCATTCGTCCAGAGCGCCGAAGCCGGCGCACAGCGCCACGATCAACACGCTGGTACGCCATTCCCGCCAGCGCGGCAGTGCCAGGCACCACGCCGCCGCGACCAGTGCGTACACGGGCACGTGCAGCAGATTCTGCAGCGCGTCCGGGACATTCCACAGCAGGTCATCCGGGGCGGTCTTCGGTTGACTCGACACGACGAACACCGCGGCCATGATCGCCAGCGCGGCGGAGCACGCCAGCCGGCGGCGCAGCGTGGGGGTCATCGGTCAGCCCCGGTCGGTCGATGGCTCGCGTGGTGGCCGGTAGCGGACGGTCAGCCGGGCGGCCAGTGCATGGCCCGCCCGGCCAGCACATGCAGGTGCAGGTGGTAGACGGTCTGGCCGGCCAGGCGGTTGCAGTTCATCACCGTGCGGTAGCCGTCTTCGGCGAAGCCGTTGGCCTGCGCCAGCGTGCGCGCGGCCAGGTACATGCGGCCGACGATCTCGGCGTCCTGCGGGGTCAGGTCGTTCACGGTGGCGATGTGCTGGCGCGGGATGACCAGCGCATGAAACGGCGCCTGCGGATTGATATCGCGGATCGCCATCACGTGCTCATCGCTGTGCAGGATGTCCGGCGTGATGTCGCCGGACACCATCTTGCAGAACAGGCAGTCGCTCATTGGTCCGACTCCTTGGCTGGCCTACGCGCCGGCGGCCTGGCGCAGCGGCTCCTTGCCCTGCTCGCGGCCAAGGCCCTCCTGCATCAGGCGCATCCATTCCCGGTACTGGCCGTGGTAGAGGGTCTCGTCGGTGGCGTCGCGGCCGCTGCTGCTGGGGTGGATGTGCAGGTCCTTGGCCAGCGCATCCGGACCCCGGACGATGTGCTCCAGGCCGCGGTCGTAACCCTGCTGCCACTCGACGATGCGCGCGGCGTAGCCATCCTGGCAGGCCTCGAAGATGGCCAGGTCATCCGGCGTGGCCATGCCCGTGGCGTTGAAGAAATCCTCGTACTGGCGGATGCGCCGCTCGCGCATGGCCGCCGACTCGCCCTTGGCGGCGATGCAGTAGATCTTGACCTCGGTGAGGTCGTGCGAGATCGGGCGGAACACGCGGATCTGCGACGACGCCTGCTCCATCAGCTGCACGTTGGGGTAGATGAGCAGGTTGCGCTGGCGCTTGAGCATCCAGTCGGCCATGGCTCCGCCGACGCGCTGCTCCACTTCGTCCTTCGCCTCCCACAGCGGGCGATTCTGCGGCATGGGGAAGTCGATCCAGATCAGCGCGTGGCCGCGCTGCAGGTCGTAGCAGCCACTCTTGAAGCCCTTCATCATGGATTCGTCGTAGGCCACCTTGACCTTGTCGTCCTTGCCGGCGGCCGAGGCCTTCATGCGCCGGGCGATGACGCCGACGTAGTTGGCGTGGATGGTGGTGAAGTGGTAGCCGTCGATGCCGTTCTCGGCCTGCATCTTCCAGTTGCCGCGGTACTGGTAGGTGGAGTAGCCCTTCAGTACCTCGGCGCCCTGTGCGGACATGGCGTCGATCATGTCGACGAACGGCTTGGCGTCGGCCAGGTGATCCTCCAGGGACGGCACGTCCGGGTTCAGGCTGCCGAACACGAAGCCCTTGTAGCTGGCCAGGCGTGCGATGTGCTTGAGGTTGTGGTCCTGCTGCTCGAACACCGGCGGGTAGGCGCCGCTGGCGTGGTCCTTGATTTCCACGTTGCGCCCGGCCGAGTCATACACCCAGCCGTGATAGGGGCAGGTCAGGAACTTGCTGTTGCTCTTGGCGGTGCGGCACAGCGTGGCGCCGCGGTGGGCGCAGGCGTTGACGAAGCAGTGCAGCTGGCCGTCGCCGTCGCGGCTGACGATGACCGGCTGGCGCCCGATGTGGGTGGTGAAGTGGTCGTGCGGGTTGGCGACCTGGCTTTCGTGACACAGGTAGATCCAGGTGCCCTCGAAGATGTGCTTCATCTCGAGTTCGAACAGTTCTTCGTCGGTGAACAGCCGGCGGTTGACCTCGAACAGGCCGTCCTGGGGACGGTCGATGAGCAAGCTGTCGAGTTCGGTGGGGGTCATGGGTTTCGCCTCCTGCTGTGGCTCACTGGCCGCCTTAAGGGATAGCCCTGAATTGTGCCATGACCGCCCGGTCAGGGCCGATTGGGACCCCCTCGCCGTTAACCGCTTTCGCACGGCGCTAGAATTGCCGACCTTTTTTTGCCCCAGGATCACCAATGACCTTGCTGTGGATCGTGCTGTTCACGTTGCTGGGCGGGGCTGCCAGCGCCGGATTCGCCGGCGCCCTGCTGCTGATGCCGGGCGGGTTGCGTGAGCGGCTGTTGCCGTCGCTGGTCAGCTACGCCGTCGGTGCCATGCTGGCGGCGGCCTTCCTCGGCCTGCTGCCGGAGGCCTTCAGCCATCCCGGCGCCACGCCGCCGCAGATCACCGGCATGCTGCTGGCCGGGATCCTGCTGTTCTTCGTGCTGGAGAAATTCGTGCTGTGGCGCCATTGTCACGCCGACGCGTGCGCTGCCCATGGCAGTCGCGCGACGCTGACCACGGCCCGCCCCTGGCGCGCTGCGGGCACGCTGGTGCTGATCGGCGACAGCGTGCACAACCTGATCGACGGCGTGCTGATCGCGGCGGCGTTCCTGACCGATACCCACCTGGGCGTGGTGACGGCGCTGGCCATCGTGGCGCACGAGATCCCACAGGAGATCGGTGACGTGGCGGTGCTGGTGCACAGTGGCTATTCGCGCCGCAAGGCGATGGTCTACAACCTGCTCACCAACCTGCCGACACTGGTTGGCGGGGTGGTGGCCTATTTCGCCCTGGGCGCGGCGCAGGAGGTGCTGCCGTTCGTTCTGACATTGGCCGCCGCGAGCTTCGTCTACATCGCCGTGGCCGACCTGATCCCGGATTTGCACCGGCGCCCGGAGCCGGCGGCCACGGTTGCCCAGGTGGCGCTGATCGGCGCCGGTATTCTCACCATCGTTGTCAGCCACGTTGTCCTGGAGCACTGGCTGCACTAACGACGGACGGAAGCGATCAGGTGGGTTCGATCTCGCGCAGGTGACGGCCCACCGCCATCGCCGCCCCGGCAAGGCCCAGCAGGCAGCCGAGCGCCAGCACGGCAAGGTTGCCCAGGAACCCCGGCGTGGCCAATTGCAGGCCGGAGCCGTACAGGCCGGCCAGGGTGCGCACCGGGCCGGCCAGGAAGCCGTTGACCGCCAGCAGCAGCAACACCGCCACCAGTCCGCCGGCGCAGCCCTGCAGCAGACCCCAGTACAGGAACGGCCGGCGGATGAAAGCGTCGGTGCCGCCGATGAGCTTGGTGATCTCGATCTCCGCGCGGCGGTTGTAGATGGCCAGGCGAATGGTGTTGCCGGTCACCAGCACCACGCCGGCGCCGAGCAGGCCGGCCACCGCCCACGCGGCGCGTCGGCCGAGCTCCAGCAGGGCATTGAGGCGCCGCAGCCAGTCCAGGTCGGCCTGCACGTCTTCCACCTGCGGCAGGGCCGCCAGGCGCTGCGACAGGTCCCGCACCGCGGCCTCGTCGGCCGGCCCGGCGGGTGTCAGGACCAGTGCCGCCGGCAGCGGATTGTCGTCCAGCAGCGCCAGTGCCTCGCCCAGGCCGGAGCTGCGCTCGAACTCGGCCAGCGCCTGGGCGCGATCGATCAGCGTCAGCTCGGCCTGACCGGCCAGCTCGCCGCGCAGGCGTCGGGCCAGGTCGCGCGCGGCGTCGTCGTCGACTTCCAGCTTCAGATAGGCCGTCAGGCGGGCGTCACCGTCCCAGCCGGCGGTGGCCTGGCGCAGGGTGGTCAGGCCCAGCAGCAGGCTCACCGGCAGTGCCAGGCTGACGCCGATCACCAGCGCCGTCAGCAGCGTGTTGACGCGCTGGCGATACAGCTGGCCGAGGCTGCCGAACAGCGCCTGCAGGTGACGTTCGAGGTAGTGCGGCACGGCAGGCTCAGGCGTCGGCGACCAGGCTGCCGGCGTGCAGGGTCAGGGTGCGGGCGTCCATTTCCTCGATCAGCGCGTGGTCGTGGCTGGCGATCAGCACCGCCACGCCGACGCGATTGAAGTCCCGGAACAGGTTCATGATTTCGCGCGACAGGTCGGGGTCGAGGTTGCCGGTCGGTTCGTCGGCCAGCAGCAGGGGTGGGCGCGCCACCAGGGCGCGGGCGATACCGACACGCTGCTGTTCGCCACCGGACAGTGCCAGCGGCAGGCTGCGTTCCTTGCCCAGCAGGCCCACCTTGTCCAGCGCGGCGCGCACCCGGCGGCCGATTTCCGGGCCGCGGTGGCCGGCCACCACCAGCGGCAGGGCGACGTTG
>NZ_JBFJTF010000048.1:0-15251 GCF_041625615.1 Immundisolibacter sp.
CCGGTGTGCGTGACGCCGACCGGCGTGATCGACCAGGCCATTGCCCTGGCCGGCCGGGCGGAGGTGGTGCTGTGCTCGTTCGGCGACATGCTGCGCGTGCCCGGAAGCGGTGGCGACCTGCTGAGCGCCCGCGCCGCGGGCGGTGATGTGCGGGCGGTGTACTCGCCGCTGGACGCGCTGGCACTGGCGCGTCGCGAGCCGCAGCGACAGGTGGTGTTTCTGGCCGTCGGCTTCGAGACCACGGCACCGGCCGCCGCCGCGGCAGTGAGTCAGGCGGCCGCGCTGGGGCTCGACAACTTCAGTCTGCTGACGGCGCAGGTGCGCGTGCCGCCGGCCATCGCGGCGCTGCTGGACGCCCCCGACTGCGCCATCGCCGGGTTCCTGGCCGCCGGCCACGTGTGCACGGTAATGGGTCTGGCCGAATACGAACCGCTGGTGGCGCGCTACCGCGTGCCGATGGTGGCAACCGGTTTCGAACCGGCCGATATCCTGCACGGCCTGCTGCGCTGCGTGCGCCAGCTGGAGGCCGGCGAGGCGCGGCTGGAAAACGCCTATGCGCGCATGACGCAGGCATCTGGAAATCCGGCCGCGCGGCGGCTGCTGGAGACGGTGTTCGAGCCGGTCGATCAGCTATGGCGCGGCCTGGGCCGGCTGCCGTCGGGCGGGCTGCGCCTGCGCCCGCAGTACGCCGCCTGGGATGCGGCAACGCGCTTTGGCCTGCCGGAACCCGCCGACGACCTGGACGGCGCCTGCCAGGCCGGCAGCGTCCTGCGCGGCCGCCTGCGGCCCGATCAATGTCCCGAGTTTGCGGTGCGCTGTACACCGCAGCGCCCGCTCGGCGCCCCCATGGTGTCGGCCGAAGGCGCCTGCGCGGCGTATTACCGCTACCGCCAGCACACGGCCTGAGGGCGTCAGGCGGCGCGCAGAAAGGCCAGCAGACGCTGGTTGAACAGCGCCGGGTCTTCCAGCGACGGCCCGTGGCCGAGCCCGGGCAGCACGTCCAGCGCGGCCTGCGGCGCCTGCGACGCCAGCGCCTCGGCCATCTGCAGGAAATCGGGCAGATCGCGCGTGCCGACCAGCACCCGGGTCGGCGCCGCGACTTCGTGCAGGCGCTGGGCCAGCGGCGGGTCCAGGCCGACCTCCGGGTCACGGTGCTGCCAGTGCCAACCGGAGTAGTCGTTCATGATGGTTGGCAGGCACTCGCGCCCGAGGGGCGATTCCAGACTCGGCGCGAACAGCTCCGCGCCCAGCCAGGCCGCCCGTGCCGCCGACAGCCCATCCTCGCCGGCGATCTGCCACACGCGCTTCAGCAGTGCCATCAGGGCCCCGAGGCCCTGGTAGCCGCGCAACAACGGCGCCGACAGCAGCACGCGATCGGTGCGCTGCGGGTAGGCGACGGCAAAGCTGGCGGCGATGCCGCCGCCGAGCGAATGCCCGACCAGATGCGTGCGTTTCACGCCCAGCGCGTCGAGCAGCGCCCGCAGGTCCTCGTGGTGCGCGTAGGGCGCGCTGTCCGGCAGGGTCGAGCGCCCGAAACCGCGAAGGTCGTAGGCGATGACATCGAAGTGCGCCGCCAGCGCCGACCACTGCGGTTCCCACACCCGCTGATCGAGCCCGAAACCGTGCACCAGCACCACCGTGTCGCCATGCCCCTGACGCCGGTAGTACAGCCGGCCGCCATCGATGGACACCATGTCCTCAGCCATTGCAGTGCTCCTCGACCCAGTTCTCAATCAACGGTCGGCGCTGGGCGAGAATCTCGCGCAGCCAGGGGGTGAAACCGTCCGGCGCGCGCGCCACCTCGGCCAGCAGCTCGGGCCAGGCCAGCCAGCGCCAGGCGGACGCCTCGGCGGGATCCGGCACCGGCTCGCCCTGGAAGCGCCCGCACAGCAAGTGGTCGAGTTCGTGCTCGATCAGATCGCCAGGCACCGGCAGTTGGTACTGCAGGCTGCCGACCGGCGTCAGCGGGCACTCGAAGCCCATCTCCTCGCGCAGGCGCCGGGTGGCCTCGGCCACCAGCGGGCGGTCCGGACGTGGATGCCCGCAGCAGGTGTTGGTCCACAGCCCGCCGGAGTGGTACTTGGTGTCGGCACGGCGCTGCAGCATCAGCCGCCCGGCCGGGTCGAACACGAACACCGAGAAGGCCCGGTGCAGCAGCGCGCGGCGGTGGGCGTCGAGTTTCTCGGCACGCCCGATGGGGCGGTCCTGCAGGTCGACCAGCTGCACCTGTTCGAGGTCGGGATCGGAGGCTGTCATGCCGGCAGCTTGCCAGACCGTGGCTTGCGCTCCAAGGCGGCCGATATCATGTGCGCATGCAATGGAAGCTTTTCGTCACCCGCGGCTGCCACCTGTGCGAGCTGGCAGAACAGGTAATCAGGCAGGCCGGACTGGCAGCCGGTGCGGTGGAAACGGTTGAGATCGGGTACGACCCGGAGCTTGCCCGCCGCTACGGCGTGCGCATTCCGGTGTTGCGCCTGGAGCCGGCGGGCGTGGAGCTGGACTGGCCCTTTGGCGCCGACGACGTGCGGCGCCTGCACGGCTGACCGCCGGACACAAAAAACCCCGCCGGGGCGGGGTTTTCCGGGGCGGGGCAGGGCGGTCAGTCCTCGCCGCCGAAGAAGCCCGCCAGCTGCAGCAGGCTCAGAAACAGGTTGTACAGGCTCACGTACAGACCGACCGTGGCCAGCAGGTAGTTGGTCTCACCGCCGTGCACCAGCGCGCTGGTCTGGTACAGGATGGCGGCGCTCATCAGCAGCACGAACATGGCGCTGACGGCCAGCGACAGGCCAGGCATCTGCAGGAACACCGCCGCCAGTCCGGCCAGGAAGGCCACCATCACGCCGGCGAACAGAAAGCCGCCCATGAAGCTGAAGTCGCGCCGCGAGGTGAGGGCGTAGGCGGACAGGCCGAGGAAGATCGCGCCGCTGCCGCCCAGGGCCGTCATCACCAGCTGGTGGCCATTGCTGAAGGCCGACAGATACGCGTTGATGATCGGGCCCAGGGTGAACCCCATGAAGCCGGTCAGGCCGAACACGGCCAGGATGCCCCAGGCGCTGTTGCGCAGCTTGTGCACCGCGAACAACAGACCGAAGTAACCGGCCAGCGTCACCAGGATGCCGGGGCTGCCGACGTTCATCACCATGGCTACCGCTGCCATCGCCGCGCTGAACAGCAGCGTCATCGACAGCAACATATAGGTGTTGCGGATCAGTGCACTGGTGGCGGCCTGCTCGGCACTTGCAGTCAAACCGTAGGCATTGCTGGGCATGCGAACTCACCGATGTTGCTAGGAAGAAGCAGTGGATTCTACCCAAACGCCGCTCGCTGGCCAGCCAGGCGCATGCTCCGCTATGCTTCGCGCCCCGCGGAGAGGTGGCTGAGCGGTTTAAAGCGGCGGTCTTGAAAACCGTTGACCCGCAAGGGTCCGGGGGTTCGAATCCCTCCCTCTCCGCCATCCGCTTGGGGCCGCAGCCCCCGCCCACACGAAGAACGCCGGCTGCACCGGCCGCCCGACGGGCGGCCCGGCACAGCCGGCGGTGGGGGAGTGGACTGCCCGCAGCCCGCCGGGGGCTGCTCGGGGTCAGTTCAGGTCGAAGCGGTCCAGGTTCATCACCCGCGTCCAGGCGGCGACGAAGTCATTGACGAACTTCTCGGCCGCATCGTCGCTTGCGTAGACCTCGGCCAGGGCCCGCAGCTCCGAGTTCGAACCGAACACCAGGTCCACCCGCGTGCCGGTCCACTTGAGCGCGCCCGAGGCGCGGTCACGCCCCTCGTACAGGCCATCGCCGGCCGGCTGCCATTCCACGCCCATGTCGAGCAGGTTGACGAAGAAGTCGTTGGTCAACGTGCCGGGCCGCTCGGTCAGCACGCCGTGGCGCGACTGGCCGACGTTGGCGCCCAGCGCCCGCATGCCGCCGACCAGCACGGTCATTTCCGGCGCGGTGAGGGTCAGCAGCTGGCTGCGGTCCAGCAACAGGTGCTCGGCCGGTGTTCTGACACCGTCCTTGAGGTAGTTGCGGAACCCGTCGGCCACCGGCTCCAGTGGCGCGAACGACTCGACGTCAGTCTGTTCCTGCGTGGCGTCGGTCCGGCCGGGCGAGAAGGGCACCTCGACCGCGTGCCCGGCAGCTCGCGCGGCCTGCTCCACGGCGGCGCAACCGCCGAGCACGATCAGGTCCGCCAGCGACACCTGCGTGCCGCCGCTGTGCCTGCCGTTGAACGCCTGCTGGATGCGTTCGAGCGTGCCGAGCACGGTGGCCAGTTCGGCCGGCTGGTGCGCCGCCCAGTCCTTTTGCGGCGCCAGGCGGATGCGCGCGCCGTTGGCGCCGCCGCGCTTGTCCGAGTCGCGGTAGGTGGCCGCCGAGGCCCAGGCCGTGCCCACCAGTTGCGGCACGCTCAGGCCGCTGGCCAGGATTTCGGCCTTGAGCGCCGCGATGTCCTGCGCGTTGACCAGCGGGTGATCCACGGCCGGCACCGGGTCCTGCCAGATCAGCTCCTCCGCCGGCACTTCGGGCCCCAGGTAGCGCACGCGCGGCCCCATGTCGCGGTGGGTGAGCTTGAACCAGGCGCGGGCGAAGGCGTCGGCGAAGGCCTGCGGATCCTGGTGGAAGCGTCGCGAGATCGGCTCGTAGATGGGGTCGAAGCGCAGCGACAGGTCCGCCGTGGTCATCATCGGCGCGTGCTTCTTGGACGGGTCGTGGGCGTCCGGAATCATGTGCTCCGGTTTCACGTCCTTGGCCCGCCACTGGTGCGCGCCGGCCGGGCTCTTGACCAGTTCCCACTCATAGCCGAACAACATGTCGAAGTACCCGTTGTCCCACCGGGTCGGGTTCGGCTTCCAGGCGCCCTCGATGCCACTGGTGGTGGTGTGCACGCCCGTGCCGCTGCCCAGGCGGTTCTTCCAGCCGAAACCCATCTGTTCGAGCGGGGCGGCTTCCGGTTCCGGTCCGACCAGGGACGGGTCGCCCGCACCATGCGCCTTGCCGAAGGTGTG
Source organism: Immundisolibacter sp. (assembly GCF_041625615.1). Taxonomy (GTDB): domain Bacteria; phylum Pseudomonadota; class Gammaproteobacteria; order Immundisolibacterales; family Immundisolibacteraceae; genus Immundisolibacter. The sequence continues at coordinate 4,994 of NZ_JBFJTF010000048.1, forward strand.
GCCGCCGGCGGTCAGCGCCACCGTTTCCTCGTCGTTCATGGCCATGCGGGCGAAGGTTTCCCGCACGTCACGGCCGGAGGCGACCGGGTCGGGGTTGCCGTCCGGGCCTTCGGGGTTCACGTAGATCAGGCCCATCTGCACCGCGGCCAGCGGGTTGTCCAGGTCGCGCTCGCCGGAGTAGCGGCTGTTCGGCTTGTCGGAGGTGGCCAGCCACTCGGCTTCGGCGCCCCAGTAGATGTCGTCCTCCGGCTCCCAGATGTCCTCGCGCCCGCCGCCGAAACCGAAGGTCTTGAAGCCCATGGATTCCAGCGCCACATTGCCGGCGAGAATCATCAGGTCCGCCCACGACAGCGTGCTGCCGTATTTTTTCTTGATCGGCCACAGCAGCCGGCGGGCCTTGTCCAGGTTGCCGTTGTCCGGCCAGCTGTTGATCGGCGCGAAACGCTGGTTACCCGTGGCGGCGCCGCCGCGGCCGTCGGCGATGCGGTAGGTGCCGGCGCTGTGCCAGGCCATGCGGATGAACAGGCCGCCGTAGTGGCCCCAGTCGGCCGGCCACCAGTCCTGTGAGTCGGTCATGAGGGCGCGCAGGTCCTGCTTGACCGCGGCCAGGTCGAGCGTCTTGAACGCCTCGGCGTAGTCGAAACCCGGCTCCATCGGGTTGGACTTGGCCGAATGCTGGGAGAGGATCTTCAGATTCAGCCGGTCGGGCCACCAGTGGGTGTTCGACTGCATGTTGGCAGCCGTGCGGCTGCCGTGTGTGGCGGCGAACGGGCATTTGGCTTCGCTGGACATGGCTCGCTCCTGAGTTGCTATGACGGCAAAGTGCCACGCTAAATCACTGGCCGCCTTAACACCAATTAATTGTTGCCATCCGTGCGATAGGCAAAGTCTATGGTCGCGCCACGGTGGACGTGCACCGCGCGCGTGGCCGACGCGCACGGCCTTCGCGCGTTGCCCTCACGAAAGTGGGCGCACAGGCCGCGCGGCTATAATCGAACACTTGTATCCACTGGAAATAAACGAAACTACGTGATTAACCGTCTTGTTACGGCCGTCAAGGCCCTGTTCGCCGGCGCTCCGGATTCCGCGCCGCCTTCGTCTCACCGCCAACCTGAGCCTGTCTCCAAGGCCGCGCCCGCCGCAACGGGCCCGGCGCGCAGCCGGCGCCGCCGATCCAAGCCCGACGCGCAAGCGCAGGCCAAATCGCCGCCGGCGACCGCCGCGCCGCGCATGGCCCGGCCGGCCGTCAAGCCGCCCGCGCACACCACCGGCCTGGCCTTCGATTCGCTGGCGCTGGATCCGCGCCTGAAGGCCGCCGTGGCCGCGACCGGCTTCAGCCATTGCACCCCCATTCAGGAGCAGGCACTGCCGGTGCTGCTGGGCGGTCGCGATGTGGCCGGTCAGGCGCAGACCGGCACCGGCAAGACAGCAACCTTCCTGCTGGCACTTTACGAACACCTCCTGCGCAACCCGGCGCCAGCCGACCGGCTGCCGACCCAGCCACGGGCGCTGGTACTGGCGCCGACCCGCGAGCTGGTGATCCAGATTCACAGTGATGCCCAGGAGCTGGGGCAGGGGCTCGGCCTGAAGCTCGGACTCGCCTATGGCGGCGTCGACTACGACAAGCAGCGCGACCACCTGGCCGCCGGCGTGGACGTACTGATGGGAACGCCCGGTCGCCTGATCGACTTCCTGAAGCAGGGCGTGTACGACCTGTCGAAGGCACAGGTACTGGTGCTGGACGAGGCCGACCGGATGTTTGATCTGGGCTTCATCAAGGACATCCGCTACCTCATGCGGCGCCTGCCGCCACCGTCTGAGCGGCTTTCCATGCTGTTCTCGGCCACCCTGGCGCAGCGGGTGCTGGAACTGGCCTATGAGCACATGAACGAGCCCGAGCGGGTCAGCATCGAGCCGGAGAAGGTCACCGCCGACCGCGTGCGGCAGACCATCTACCACACCGCGGTGGAGGAGAAGGTCCCGTTGCTGGTCGGGCTGTTGCAGTCGATCCTGCAGCAAACGCCGGAGGCGCGCGCCATGGTGTTCGTCAACACCAAGGCCGAGGCCGAGCGGGTGTGGGGCTATCTGCAGACCAACGACATTCCGGCCGGCCTGATGACCGGCGACGTGCAGCAACGCAAGCGCGAGCGTCTGCTTGAGCGGTTCCGCATCGGCGAACTGGCGGCGCTGGTGGCCACCGACGTGGCGGCCCGCGGCCTGCACATCGACGGCGTCACGCACGTGTTCAATTACGACCTGCCGCAGGACGCCGAGGATTACGTCCACCGCATCGGCCGTACGGCACGTGCCGGGGCAACCGGTGACGCCATCAGCTTCGGCTGTGAGCGTTACGTGTACTCGCTGCCGGACATCGAGCAGTACATCGGCCAGAAAGTCCCGGTCGAGCCGGTACCGACCGAGCGCCTGGTGAAGCCGAAGCCGCGCGTGCGCCTGGCCGCCGAGGACCGGGTGGCACCGAAACCGGGCGGCGGGCGTTCCGGCGGCGGTTCGCGACGCGGCAGTTCATCCGGACGCTCCGGTCCGCGCCGACGCTGAAGCGTCTGGTCCCGTCGTCCTGCCGTGCGCCGGACGACGGGCAGGTCGCGCGGCGGGGGCGTGGCAGACGGATCGCTGGTCTGGGGCTTTGCAGCACTTATTTAACATAATATTCATTATGCGCAATATCGGGTGAGGCGAGCGGCACCCAAACCCTCGTTAAGCGTTATCCTAGCCCGGGTACGCGACGCACCGGGTGGTTGCCTCGTCACACAAGAACACCGACACGCAGGAGGATCCATGTACGAGGGTTACACGCGCCTCAAATTTCACCGCGACGGCGCCATTCTCACCATCCAGATGTCGAACCCGACGGCGCGCAACGCGGTGGACGGTGCCATGCACGCGGAGCTTGCGCGCGTGTTCACCGAGGTGGCCCTGGACACCGAAACCCGCGTCGTGGTGCTGACCGGCGATCCGGACGGCAAGGCCTTCTGTGCCGGCGGTGACCTCAAGTGGATCGAGAGCATCGACGGCAAGGGCGAACGCTACGCCCAGGTGCTCAAGGAAGGCCTGGACATCGTCAAGACCATGGCCGACCTGCCGCAGCCGGTGGTGTCCATGATCAACGGCCACGCCATGGGGCTTGGTGCCACGGTGGGCCTGTTCGCGGACGTCAGTTTCATGGACGAAACGGCCAAGATTGCCGATCCGCATGTGTCGATCGGCGTGGTGGCCGGCGACGGCGGCGCCATCATCTGGCCGCTGCTGATCGGACCCAACCGGGCCAAGGAATTCCTGATGACCGGCGACGCCATGACCGGCGCCGACGCGGCCGCCATCGGCCTGGTCAATCACGCCGTACCGGCCGCCGAGCTGCCGGACCGCGCCTACGCCTTCGCGCGCAAGCTGGCCGCCGGACCGCAGCTGGCCATCCAGCTGACCAAGCGTTCTGTGAACCTGTTCGTCGGTCAGGTCGTCGAGCAGGTGTTGACGGCGTCGCTGGCCATGGAAGGCCTGACCTTTGCCAGCGACGATCACCGCGAGGCGCTGCGTGCGTTCTTCGCCAAGGAAAAGCCAAAGTTCCAGTAATCGCCCTCCTCGCCCCCTGTCAGATGCCCGAGATCACCATGGAAACATTGACTTATCGCGTCGACGGTACCGTCGGCACGCTGACCCTGAACCGCCCGCAGGTGCGCAACGCCATGAACGGGCGGATGATCGACGAGCTGCGCGAGACCCTGGAACAGGTCAACCTGGACCCGGCCGTACGGGTGCTGGTGCTGCGTGGCGAAGGGCCGGTGTTCTGTGCCGGCGGCGACCTGCGCGACCTGTTCACGGACACCCACCCGGTGGCCATCCGCAACCTGCTGAGCCACCGCATCCGCCCCCTGGCGCGGGCGCTGATCACGGTCGACAAGCCGGTGGTTTGCGCCCTGCAGGGGCCGGTGGCCGGCGCCGGGCTGTCGCTGGCGCTGGGGGCGGATTTCGTGATTGCCACCGAGGAGGCCAGCTTCGTCACCGCCTTCGGCAAGATCGGCGCCATTCCGGACGCCGGCGTCATGTGGCTGCTGGCCCAGCATGTCGGCCTCATGCGCGCCAAGGACATCGTGCTGCGGGCGCGCACGCTGACCGCCGCGCAGGCACTGGAACTGGGCATCTACACCGAGGTGGTGCCCAAGGCCGGCTTCGAGGATGCCGTCAACGGCCTGGTGGCAGAGCTGGCGGACGGCGCCACGCTGGCCATGGCGTTCGCCAAGCACGCGCTGCGCGACGCGGTGCGCATGCCGTTCGACGCCTTCATGGACCTTGAAGCGGTCGGCCAGGGCCTGATGCACGCCTCGCACGACCATGCCGAGGGCGTGCAGGCCTTCCTCGAAAAGCGCGCGCCGCGCTTCACCGGTCGCTGAAATGCCGATGACCAGTCAGACGCCGGTGCAATGGTGGGACGACTACGACGCCGACTGGCGCCTGACCACCGCCCGGCGCACGGTGACCGAGTTCGACATCCTGAGCTTCGCCACCCTGGTCGGCATGAACGAGGCGCTGTTCATGGACGCCGAGTACATCGCCAACGACACACCGTTCGGGCGTCGTATCGCGCCCGGTGCGCTGGTGTTCAGCTATGCCGAGGGCCTGGTCATCCAGACCGGCCACCTGCACACGGCCGCCATCGCCTTCCTGGGCGCGGAGCTCACGATGCAGGGACCGGTGTACCTGGGCGACACGCTGCAGGTCGAGGTCACGCTCGACAGCAAGCGGGCCACGTCCAAGCCCGACCGCGGTCTGGTCACCACCCGCAACACCGTGCGCACCCAGTCCGGACAACCGGTGCTGGAATATCTGGCCACGCGCATGCTGCGCCGGCGCCCGGACTGATCCCCCTCCCCCAACGCTGCGGAAGCTGCTCATGAGTCACGCCTTCACCCACTCCGACATCGCCCAGCTCGAGCACGGCGCCGGGCAGACCCTGTACGGCGACGGCGCACTGGTGGTGCTCAAAGGCCTGCTGGAAGCCGGCATCAGCTACTTCGGTGGCTATCCCGGCTCACCCACTGCCAACCTGATCGACGCCGCCGCCGACGCCTACGAGCCGGTACTCAAGAAATACGGCGTGTTCGTGGAATCGTCGGCCAACGAGATGTCCGCCGCCGCCATGTGCACGGCGTCCGTGTTCGCGCCGGTGCGCGGCGCGGTGACCTGGAAGGTGCTCGGCAACGGCGTGTCCACCGACGTGGTGGATCACGTCTCGCAGATCGGCCCCATGGGCGGCTGCGTGCTGGTGGTCGGCGAGGACTACGGCGTGTCCAGCACCACGGTGGCGCAGCGCACCCTGCCCTGGGCCATGAAATCCGGCATTCCCGTGGTCGACCCGCGCGCCGACCAGCAACTGCTGCTGCGCCTGACACGCGAGAGCTTCGAGCTGTCCGAGGCGTCGAGCTGTGTGGTGGCGTTGCTGCTGCGTCCGCAACTGTCGCACGCCAACGCCCGCGTCGACGTGACCGACAACCGCATGGGCCAGTACAACGTCATCAACAAGCTCAAGGAAGGCATCAAGGACCCGAGCCGCTATCCCCTGCCGCCGAACACCCAGCGGCAGGAGATCGAGCGTTACCGCGACCGCCTGCCCAAGGCGCGCGAGTACATCCTCGAGCATGGCCTGAATGAACAGTTCGGCGCCGCCGACGCGCCGATCGGCATCATTACCCACGGCACCGTGTTCAACACCGTCATGCGGGCGTTGGCCAACCTCGGCCTGGCGGACGAGGACGGCGTGACCGATCCCGCCATCAGCGTGCTGCAGCTGAACGTGGTCTACCCGCTGTGCGACGACCAGATCGTCGATTTCATCCAGGGCAAGCGCGAGGTGCTGCTGGTCGAGGAAGGTCAGCCGGACCTCATGGAACAGCAGATTCGCGCCATGCTGCACCAGCGCGGCATCACCACCCCGTTCCGCGGCCACGACCTGGTCCCTGGCGTGGGCGAACTGGTGCCCGGGCGGGTGCTGCCGGCACTGGCGCAGTTCCTGGCCCCGCTGCTGCCGGAGCGGGCGGAAAGCCTCACCGCCACCGCCGACGCCTTCCTGGAGCGCCAGAAGCTGGCCGCTTCGCTGTTTCCCAAGCCGGTCACGCCACGGCCGCCGACCTTCTGCACCGGCTGCCCGGAACGCCCGGTGTTCAGCATGATGAAGATCAACGAGATGCTGACCGGCCAGAAGGACTGGCATGCCACCGACGTCGGCTGCTACGGCATGGCGGGCCTGGCCCCGTTCCACATGGCCGACTCCAACATTGGCATGGGTGGGGGGCTGGCGGCCGCCACTGCGCTGTCGGCCATGTCCGATCAGAAGAACGTGTCGGTGGTGGGTGACGGCACGCTGTGGCACTCGGCCCTGAACACCTGCGTGGTGAACGGCCTGTACAACAAGCAGGACGCGACCTATCTGGTGCTCGACAACAAGTGGACCGCCATGACCGGCGCCCACGAGAATCCCAACTCCGGCCCGCAGCTGACCGGCGAGCAAAGCGGCGGCGACTTCAACATCGAGCGCACCTTCCGCGGGCTCGGCGTCAAGCGCGTCGAGAAGGCCAATCCGTATAACTTTCGCGACTTCCAGAAGAAGCTCAAGAAGATCCAGGCCGATCCCGCACCGCAGCTGCGCGTGCTGATCTCGGAGGCCGAGTGCCAGCTGCAGCGCCAGCGCACGGTGAAGCCCATGCGTGCCAAGGCCATCGTCGAAGGCAAGCGGGTCGAGGTCGAGCGCCTGGGCGTGGACGAGGAAGTGTGCGTCGGCGATCACTCGTGCATGCGCGTCAACGGCTGCCCGTCGCTGACGCTGGAAGAGTCGCCCAACACCCTGAAGACCGCGCCGGTGGCGGCCATCGACACCACCTGCGTCGGCTGCGGCGTGTGCGGCGAAATCGCCCATGCCGCGCAGCTGTGCCCGTCGTTCCACAAGGTGACCGTGGTGCGCAACGCCGGCCGCTTCGAACGCTTCATGCAGAAGCTCAGCCAACGCCTGCTGCCGGCGCTGCGCGCCGCCTGATTCCGGAGTTATTCAATGCCTCGGCACGATCGCGCCACGCGCATCCTCATCGGTACCGTCGGCGGCCAGGGCGGCGGCGTCCTGAGCGACTGGTTGATCAAGGGCCTGCTGAACGCCGGCTGGCAGGCGCAGAGCATCGGCCTGCTGGGCCTTTCGCAACGCGCCGGGTCGGTCATCTACTACGCCGAAGCCCGGCCTTTTGGCGACAAACCGCCCATCCTGTCCTCGTACGCGGCGCCCGGCGACGTCGACCTGCTGCTGGCGCAGGAGTTCCTGGAGCTCGGTCGCCTGCTGCAGGGCGGATTCGCGCACCAGGACTGCACCATCATCGCCAACACCTACCGCTACTACGGCACGCTGGAGAAGACCCCCGCCGAAGGCGGCATCTACCCTTCCGGCGTGATCCGCAAGGCGGCCGAGACACTGTCCGGCGACAGCTACCTGTTCCATGCCCAGGAGCTGGTGGCCCAGGCCGGGCTGTCGCTGCTGTCCAGCAACGCCATCCTGCTGGGCGCGGTGGCGGCCAGCAAGGTGTTCGACCTGCCCGCCGAGCCGTTTCACCGCGCCATCGAGGAAGCCGAGGTCAATGTCGCCGACAACCTGAAGGCCTTCGACCTGGGTTACACCATGATGCGCGACGGCACGCTGCCGCGGGCCCTGTTCAAGGAAAGCGAGGTGCTGGACTGGTCACAGCTGGCCGATGCCCGCGAGCAGGCGCTGCCGGCCCGCCAGCGGGCCGACTACCGGCGCCTGCTGGACCAGGGGCGCGAGGCCATGCCGGCCCTGTCGCGCGTGTTTGCCGAGGCCTGTTACCGTCTGCTGGATTTCCAGGACGCCGCCTACGTGCGCGATTACCTGGCCCGGGTGCAGGAAATCGAGGCCGCCGAGAAGGCGTCGGGACAGGACGCCGGCGCCGTCACCGCCGCCTATGCCCAGCACCTGGCCAACTGGATGGGCTACGAGGACGCGCCACGCGTGGCGCAGCTGAAGCTGCGCCCGGAACGTTTCGCCAAGATGCGGCAGGAACACCGGGTGCGTGGCGAAGACCCGTTCTGGGTCGACGACTTCCTGGCGCCGGACCCGCCCCAGCTGTACGGCATGTTGCCGGTCAGACTCGGCCGCTGGGTTCGCGCACGTGGCCGGCGCTGGCGTGAGGACTTCGACCACATCGCCATGCCCATGCGCGTGCGCAGCAATCGGCCGTGGGGATACTTCACCCTGTCCCTGGTCAGCGCCCTGCGCCACCTGCGCCGTCGCTCGCTGCGCCATCACGAGGAACTGGCGCTGCTCCAGCGCTGGCGCGACGCCGTGCTGCACTGGCTGGGCAAGGACCCGGAGCTGGCGCGCCTGGCGGCCGAAGCCGGGCGTGTGGTCAAGGGTTACGGCCGGGTGCGCGACAAGGCACTGGATGATCTGTGGTGCTTTATTGACGAAGGCTTGCCGCTGCTTGAGCAGCTGGCCGGCGCGGGTGGTAACGCCAGCGAAGCCGGTGATGCCGCTCTCAAGGTACTGGCCAGCGAGGCCGGCAAGGGTCCGGCCTGCGTGCAACAGCTGCAACAGCAGCTGGTCGCGGCACAGTCGGCAGCGGCCTGAGCTGCCGCCCCCATGCGCGTCACCCTGCGCCACGCCGGACAGCCGGAGCTGCAGTTCGAATGCAGCGCCGGTGACACGGTGCTGGCGGCGGCACGCCGGGCCGGAATCATCCTGCACGTCGCCTGCGAACAGGGCGGCTGCGGCGCCTGCCGGGCGCGTATCGTCGACGGCGAGGTGCACTACCCCCTGCCCGCGTCGGCACGCTGGCTGGACGAAGGCGCCGGCAGCGACTGCTATGCCCTGCTGTGTCGGGCCGTACCGATCAGCGACACGCTCGTCCTGGAGACCGCGTACCGCTGGCGACAACGCGAATCGGCGCCGCTATCGCGTTTAATGGGTGGATAATCGGGACCAATAGACTGATTCAACAGGGCAAAGACCCTGCATCATCGGAGGAGAGTGAGATGGCCATCAGCCGCTTCTCATACGCCAGCATGAACGTCATGGACGTCGCTGCCGCGGTGCGCCACTACGTGCATGTGGTTGGACTGCGCGAAATCGACCGCGACGAACGGGGCCGCGTTTACCTGCAGGCCGCCGACAACCAGGATCACCACTGCCTGATCCTGAACCCGGCCGACAGTGCCGGTGTCGATCACCTCGGGTTCAAGGTCAATGATCCGGCCGATCTGGACGAGGCCGCCGCCGCCGTGGCGGCCTACGGCCTGCCGGTGACGCGCGTGGCGGCCGGCAGTATCCGCGGCCAGGGCGACGGCGTACGTTTCCCGCTGCCGTCCGGCCAGCACATGCTGCTGTACTTCCACGCCGAGAAGATCGGCTATGTCACCGGCATGGAAAATCCCAGTCCGGTGCCGCCGCAGGGCACGCCCGGCGGCCGCGTGACCCACCTGGATCACACCCTCATCGCGGCGCAGAGCCCGCAGGATGATGTGAACTTTCTGACCCAGGTTCTTGATTTCTCACTGACCGAGAAGGTGGTCGATCCGGCCGGAAACACACTGGCCGCCTTCCTCACCTGCGGTCACACCATGCATGACCTGGCCATCGGGCCGGGGCCGGACGGGCACTTCCACCACATGGCATTCGGGATGGACAGCCGCACGGAAGTGATTCACGGCGTGGACCTGCTGAAGGAAAACGCCGTGCCGGCGCTGGAATACGGCATCACCCGCCACGGCATCTCGGGCGTCACGACCATCTATTTCCACGACCCGTCCGGAAACCGCAACGAGTTCTACAACGGCGCCTATCTGGCGCCGGGGGCGCCAGGCTGGGTGCCGCCCATCGTCTGGCAGGCCGAGCACTTCGCGCGCGGGGCCTTCTATTACGAGAACGCCGTGCCAGAAACCTTCTTCGCAGAGGTTACCTGAAATACCTCAATCAATTTATTGAAAAACAAACGTTATATTAAAGAGGAAGGAGACCGGGCATGGCCCTCAAACACGGCGGCATCATCCGTATCGCTTACGTTCGCCTGGCGCTGAACGACTCGCGCCTGCGCCAGGCGCAGTTCTTCTACTGCGACTCGCTGGGCCTGGTTGAGACCTTCCGTCAGCCCGACCGGCTGTACCTGCGCTGCTGGCATGAAGCCTTCCCCTACAGCCTGGTGCTGGACGAGGCGCCCGAGAACCGCCTGGTCGAGATCGGCTTTCAGGTCCGCGA
>NZ_JBFJTF010000049.1:0-15236 GCF_041625615.1 Immundisolibacter sp.
GATGCAGTCAAGGTGAAACCGCTGGCAATTCTGGTCGGCCAGGCGCCCGTGCGCCTGTGGGGAATCGACGGGCGCGAGCGGCTGCGGCGCGTGCTGGGCAAGCTCGGCGTCGAGCTGCACGACGAACACGCCACAGCGCCCACCGGGCGCGACCTGCTGTACCTGCGCGCCGATTACCTGTTCGACGAGCGTGTGGTCGCGGCCCTGCTGGAAACACCGGGCGTCGCCCTTCGCGCCACCGCCGACGGGCCGCTGGTGGCCCTGCACGCCCCGGCCGCGCAGGCGGCGCCGGCCAGCGCCGTGCTGGCCGGCCAGACACCGGCCGACGGGTACCGCATCGAGACGCCCGAAAGCCTGGCAAGCGCCTACCAGGAACGCCTGCGCAAGCGCTCCACGCCCTACGTGCTGCCGGTGACCGAGGCCGAGCGGCCGGCGCTCGAGCAACGCCTGTTCGGCACCGCCTACAAGGGCGTCACCGACTTCATCACCAAGTGGTGGTGGCCACGTCCGGCGCGACAGGTCACCGGCGTGTGTGCCCGCCGTGGCATCACCCCCAACCAGGTCACGCTGACCGGCCTGGTGCTGACCGTCGCCGCCGGCTTCGCGTTCTGGGGCGGCTGGTGGCTGCCGGGCCTGGTGTGCGCCTGGCTGATGACCTTCCTCGACACGGTCGACGGCAAGCTGGCGCGGGTCACCGTCAAGTCGAGCCGCTTCGGCGACATCCTCGACCACGGCATCGACCTCATCCACCCCCCGTTCTGGTATGCCGCCTGGGCGCTCGGCGTGCCGGAGGGCAGCCTGCCGGCGCAGGCGCTGATCTGGGTGATCGTGACCGGCTACGTCGGCGGACGCCTGGCCGAGGGCGCGTTCCAGGTGCTGTGCGCCAAGTTCTCGCTGTTCGTGTGGCGGCCGTTCGACTCCTTCAACCGGCTGGTCACCGCCCGCCGCAACCCGAACCTGCTGATGCTCACCGTGTGCGCGCTGCTCGGCGCGCCGGCGCTGGGGCTGTGGCTGGTGGCCGGCTGGACGGTGCTGTCCACCGTGCTGCTGTGGGCGCGGGTGCGCATGGCGCTGGCCGAACGGCGGCGTGGCGCGCTGGTGTCCTGGCTGCTGCAGGTCGGGCGCGAGATTCCGGCCGACAGCCTGGCGGTGCGCTGGTTCGCCCGCTGAGCGTGCCCGTGGCCGGCGCCGGGCGCAGCCCTGGCACCGGCCTGCCCGCGTCAGCGGAAACCGCCGCGGCGCCATAGGCGCCAGGCCACGCCCCAGATGCCCAGCAGTGGATGGCGGCGCAGGAACGGCGTCGGCTCCACGCGCACGCCCGAATGCCGCTCCACCTTCCACAGCAGGTAGTCGACACCGCCGGCGAAGGTAAACGCCGCCTTCAGCAGCCGCGCCACGTTGAGCGTCTTGCCCAGCAGGCGCCGCCCGACCCAGGCCGCGCGCCCGGCCCGACGGCGCGCGGCACCGAGCGTGGCGCGATAGCCCCCCGGACACGGCTCCACGTCCTGCAGCGTCGCCGCCACCAGCGGCGTCAGCCGTCCGCGCCACGGCGCCAGGGCGTCCACCAGCGCCTGCACCGCACCCGGCCGCTCCGGGCGCAGCTCGGCGCGGTAGCAGGCCGTCAGCGCCGTGCGCCACCAGGCGGTCTCGTCGAACGGGCTGTCCAGCAGGGGCAGGGCACGGCCCAGCAGCGTGCACACGGCCTGCGTCAGGGCGTCCGTCACCCGCTCCCGCGCCGCGGCGTCACGCGCGTACAGCAGGCCGCTGGCCTGGCCGAAGCGGCCCCAGAAGTAACTTTGCCGGGCCGTCATGTGACGCGCGAAGGCGGCCGTTTCGACCACCGCGTACTTGCAGCGCAGCCGCTGACCGTCGCCGGGCAGCTCCAGGTAGTAGACGTTCGGCGGCAAGCGGCGGCAGGCCCAGGCCGACAGGCGGCTGCCCAGTGCCGCCCGCGCGTCGTCGACCAGCACATACAGGTCCAGCAAGCCCTCGCGGTCGTCGCCGCGGCGAAAGTTGGAGCCATAGAACAGCACCGCCGCCACGGCGTCGCCATGCCGCCGGCGCAGCGCCTGCGCCAGCGCCAGGGCGCCGGGCGGGGCCGGGACCTCCAGCAGTTCGCCTACCGTGGATGTCAGCACGGCCCCGGCGTTCACGGCCGCAGGAACTCGAACACCGGCCCGGCGTCGATGCGCAGCCGGGTGGCGGGAGGCGACAGATAGTCCTCGCCGTCCAGTGCATGGCCGCCGGCCGCGGTCAGTTCCAGCGTGTCGGCCCGGCAGCTGGCATAGCCGGCGTCGACGCCCGCCCAGGCCGGCGGGCGGCCGCGCAGCACGCCCGGCAGGGCCAGCGCCAGACGCCGGGCCGGGCGGCTGATGGCGGTGATGTTGATCGGCCCCGCGCCGGCGCCCCACCACGGCCGCAGCCCCAAGGCCAGGCGTTGATGTGTGGTGGCCGCCAGCACCAGGGCATCGCTGTGCTGCAGCGCGCCGTCGGTGCGCCACTCGATGGCCTGCGGCGCGAACGGCGCGCGGCCCGCCACCAGGCGCACCAGGCGACCGCTCACCCACAGCGCGGTGCCCAGCGCGCTGCGCAGGCCGGGCAGGCGGGCGTGTTCGCGAAACGCCCGGCAGTCGCGCACCGCCTGCGGCAACCCGCCGGCGGTCAGGAAAAAGCCGCAGCGGGCCGTGCCGTCCGCCTGGCGCACCGTCAACACCCGGCGCAGCGTCACCGCCAGCCGGTCGGCCAGCAACGCACGCAGCAGCGCGGCCGGCCGGCCGTGGCTGCCGATGTCATGGGCGCTCATGTTGGTGGTGCCGCCGGCCAGCAGCAGCAGCCGTGGCGGGGTGACGAACGGCGAGCGCAGCGCCAGCGCCGTCAATACCGCCTGGACGGTGCCGTCACCGCCGTTGACCGCCAGGTGGCGAACGCCGGCGGCGGCCAGTTCGGCCAGCGCCGTCTCGATGGCCCGTGGCTCGCGCGCCAGGCGGTGCGACACCGCCGGCGCCGTGGCCAGCACCGCCTCGACCGCCTTCAGCCCGCCACGCGCGTTGTGCCGGCCGGCCGGGTTGCTCAGGACGCCGACCGTGGCCGGGTCAAGCACCGCGCGCGCCGAGCCGGCGCCAGGACTGCATCAGGTCGGTGTTGCCGACGCTGCGCCGGGCGCCGTGCCACAGCTGCGACACGGCGGCGAAGAAGTTCGGGCAATCGGTCATGCGGTACGAGGCATCGGCCGGCAGCTGCGCCATCAAGCGGCGGTGCGCCTCGCCCATGGCGTGGTAGGGCATGGCCGGGAACAGGTGGTGCAGGGCGTGGTAGCGCAGCCCCACCGGGAACAGCAATGCGGTCAGCCAGGTCTGGCCGGTGATGTTGATCGAGTCCTCGAGCTGCCCCTGGTAGCTCATGCGCGCGCCGGTGTTGACGTACTTGTGGGCGGCGAGGTTGCGCACCCAGTTCAGCCCAACGGCGAAGGTCATCAGCAGGTACACCTTGCCCAGCACCGCCCACGGCAGCACACCGGTCACGAACAAGGTCGCCAGGCCTGCCAGCCAGGCGAAACAGGCCCACTCCTGCAACGCCCACAGCGCCATCGGCTCGTCCGCCGGCAGCTCGCGCTGGTAGTACGGGTTGCTGCCGTAGGACGACACCCGGCGCATCACCCAGCGCCGCAGACCCGGGTGCAGGTAGGACAGCGGCGTCACCACCAGAAAGCGCAGCACCGCCAGTGCCGGCAGGATCGGCACCTGCAGCAGGTACTTCACGGTCTCGGCCGCCGGGGCGCTGCCCAGCGGCAGGTACTCGCCATCCTGCGGCGTGCCGAAACGGTTGATGTTGTGATGATCCAGGTGGTTTCGGTACATCAGCGACGGCATCAGCAGCGGAATGCCGTAGGTGAGGTTCCAGAACAGCCTGAAGCCGGGCATGGCCTGGCCGTTCATGTGCACGATCTCGTGCATGAAGGTGCCGGCACGAAACAGCAGCACGCCGGCGCCGACAAAGGCCAGCGCCTGCACCGCCACAGGCCCGCTGCCGGTCAGGTAGACCAGCGCCAGGACGTAGCCCAGGCCGGCGCTCAGGCAGAAGTCGAGCCAGTACAGGCCCGGCCGGTAGGCGAACAGGTCGGCGACGATGCGACGCATGTCGTCCAGTGCGAAGCGGTCCGGGGAGGCAGGGGAAGGTGCGTTCATCGGCGGTCGGTCCGGTCGGTCTGCTGGGGCATGCGGCCGCTGCCGCCCCCGGAGGGTTCCGGCCGCCACGGCGCGAGACGCGCCGGTGCGTTGCCCGGTGGCCGGAACGGCGCGCAGTTTAGCAGTCACCGTTCCCGCTTCCGGGGGGCCGGCCAGCGCAGCTACAGCGTCCGCAGCGCCTCGCGGTAGGCGTCCATGTCCGGCTCACGGCCGGCACGCTGTGCCTGCCACAGCGCCTGCGCCAGGCAGTCGATGAGCCGGTGCTCGGCGGCGTGCGCGTCGCCCAGGCGACGCGCCAGGCGGGCACGCGCCTGCACCGCCTCCGGCGGCAGGCGGGTGGCCAGCTGCTCGCGCACGGCCAGGTGCAGGCCCATGTGCAGGTAGGGATTGGTGCGCCCGTCGCTGCCGTCGAACTCCTGCGCCAGCGCGTCCGGCGACAACACGAACGCCTGGTACTCCGGATGCAGGGCCAGCACGTCGGCAATGCGCTGCTGCTGAAGGTCCAGCGGCAACCCCTCGCAATGGCGCCGCCAGGCCTCGGCAAAGGCACGGCGCAGGCTGTCGCGGTCCTGACCGAACATCAGGCGGCCTGCGGCTTGTCGGCGGCCGCCGCCACGGCAGCGGCCTTGTCCGGCCATTCGCACAGGTCGGCCAGGCGGCACGCGCCGCAGCGTGGCTTGCGCGCCATGCAGGTGTAGCGGCCGTGCAGGATCAGCCAGTGGTGCGCATCGTGCCGGAATTCGGCCGGCGTCACCTTCAGCAGCCGGTCCTCCACCTGCCGCACGGTCTTGCCCGGTGCCAGGCCGGTGCGATTGGCAACACGGAAGATATGCGTGTCGACGGCGATGGTCGGCTCACCGAAGGCGGTGTTCAGCACCACGTTGGCGGTCTTGCGACCGACACCCGGCAGCGCCTCCAGTGCGGCGCGGTCGCGCGGCACCTGGCCGTCGTACTGTTCGACCAGCAGGCGGCAGGTCTTGATGATGTTCTGCGCCTTGCTGTTGAAAAGCCCGATGCGCCGCACGTGCGCCGTCACCCCTTCCACGCCCAGGGCCAGCATGGCCTGCGGCGTGTCGGCAGCGGCGAACAGGGTGGCGGTGGCCAGGTTCACGCTCTTGTCGGTGGCCTGCGCCGACAGGATGACGGCCACCAGCAGTTCGAACGGCGAACGGTAGTGCAGCTCGGTGGTCGGCGCCGGCATGGCCTCGCGCAGGCGCTCGAACAGGGCACGACGTTTGGTGGCGTTCATGCGCCGCGTGCCGCCAGCAGTTCACGGGCGCGGCGCAGCGCTTCCTGCACGTCCGACGACGGGCCGTCGTGCACCGGCGTCGGCGCGGGTACCGGCGGCACCCGGCGCCGCTGGCGAGCCTGATGACGGCGACGGTTGACGGCGGCGCGCCGGGCGTGAACGGCGTCGCTGTCCGGGGGCTGCGGCAGCAGGTGAATGCAGTCGACCGGGCACGGCGCCACACACAGGGCGCAGCCGTTGCACTCGTCGGCGATCACCCCGTGCAGGCGTTTGCCGGCACCGACGATGGCATCCACCGGACAGGCCCGGATGCACTTGGTGCAGCCGATGCACACCTCGGGGTCGATCCACGCGCGCTGCGGCGGCGGCGCCGATCCGCAGGCCGGATCCAGTGCCTGCTCTGGGCGCCCCAGCACCGCCGCCAAAGCCGCCACGGTCCGCTCCCCTCCGGGCGGACAGCGGTTCAGGTCACAGGCACCCGCCGCCAGCGCCTGCGCGTACGGCCGGCAGGCGTCATAGCCGCAGCGCCCGCACTGGGTCTGCGGCAGCAGCGCGTCGAGGGTATCGACCAGCGTGGTGGCCAGAGTGGTGGATGGATCCGACATGGCGGGCATTTTAACGCCGGCTGCTAGACTGCCCGGCGCTATCCACCACCCGCCACGCGCCCGATGACCGACCGCTTCCGCCCCGCCGCCCGCATGGCGGGCATCGCTCCGTTTCACGTCTTGGAAGTGATGGGCCACGCCGCCGCCGCGGCGGCGGCCGGGCACGACGTGGTGCACATGGAAGTGGGCGAGCCGGACTTCGACACGGCCGAGCCCATCGTCGAGGCCGGCGTGCGGGCGCTGCGCGACGGACAAACGCATTACACGCTGGCGCTCGGCCTGCCGGCACTGCGCGAGGCGATCGCCGGCTTCTACGGCAGTCGCCACGCCATCGCCGTCGAGCCGCGCCAGGTGGTGGTAACCGTGGGCGCCTCCGGCGCGCTGCAACTGGCGCTGTGGGCACTGGTCGGCCCGGGCGACGAAGTGCTGCTGACCGATCCCGGCTATCCGTGCAACCGGCACTTCGTGCTGCTCGCCGGCGGCACGCCGGTGACGCTGCCAACCGGCCCGGAAAGCGGCTGGCAGCCGACCGCCGAACAGATCGAAGCCGCCCTCACGCCGCGCACGCGGGCGGTGCTGCTGGCCTCGCCGGCCAACCCCACCGGCGCCGTCATCAGCCGCGGCGAACTGACCCGTATCGCCGCCCTGCTGCGCGAGCGTGGGGTGGCGCTGATCGCCGACGAGATCTACCACGGCCTGGTCTACGAGGCCGACACCTGCTCCGCCCTGGCCTGCGATCCGCAGGCGCTGGTGGTCAACAGCTTTTCCAAGTACTTCGGCATGACCGGCTGGCGCCTGGGCTGGCTGGTGGTGCCGGACGCACTGCTGCGGCCGGTGGAAAAGCTGGCGCAGAACCTGTTCATCGCACCGCCCACCCCGGCGCAGTTCGCCGCCCTGGCCGCCTTCGAGCCGGACACGCTGAGCCTGCTCGACGAACGGCGCGACGCGTTTCGCACCCGCCGCGACCTGCTGCTGCCGGCACTGCGGGCGATGGGCTTCGACATCCCCGTCACCCCGCAGGGCGCGTTCTACATCTACGCCGGCTGCCGGCAGTTCGCCGATGACAGCTTCGACTTTTCACTGCGCCTGCTGCAGCAGACCGGCGTGGCGACCACCCCCGGCCTCGACTTCGGCAGCCACACCGCGCACAGCCACCTGCGCTTTGCCTACACCACCTCGCACGAACGTATCGCCGAGGCGATCGCCCGCCTGCAACGCGCGCTGGCATGAATACGGTCCGCCCGGGCTTCGTGGTCAACGACGGGCGCGCGGCCAAGGCGCGCAAGATCCGCACCGTTCTGGAGCAGGCAAGCGGTTCCGACATCACCGGGCAACGCCTGCTGGACGTCGGCACCGGCAGTGGGGAAATCGCCCAGCTGCTCGGTGAGTACTGCGAGGTGGTGAGCGTCGATCCATGCGACCAACGTGTGCAGCGTCGCGGCTACCGATACCTGCGCGCCGGCACCACCCTGCCCTTTGCCGACGGGAGCTTCGACCTCGCGGTGTCCAACCACGTCATCGAACACCTCGACGATGCCGCCAGCCATGTGCGCGAGCTGGCACGGGTGCTGCGGCCCGGCGGCTGGGCCTACCTTGCCACGCCCAACCGGCTGTGGCCCTGGGAAGTCCACTACCGGGTGTGGTGCCTGCACTGGCTGCCGGAACCGCTGTTCGAGCGAGCGCTGCGCCGCATGGGACGTTTCACCGAACCGCTGCATCTGCTCGGTCGGCGCCGCCTGCTTACCCTGTGCGGCGGGCTGTTCGAGGTCGAGGACTTCGCGCCGCGCATCCTGCGCCGGCCCACCGCCTATCACCTGCACGTGTCGCGTCCGGTATCCCGCCTTCTCGGCGCCATGCCACAGGGCCTGTACCGGACATTCGCGGGACTGACACCGACATTGATCGTGGCGCTGCACCGGCGCCACTGAGCTCATTCAAGCCGGTGTCAGGCCCGCCATGTCGAGCATCAGCCACTTGCTGCCGGCGCGGGCGAACTTGACCTGCACGCGGGTGCGCGGGCCCTGGCCCTCGACGTCGGTGATCACGCCCTCGCCGAACTTGCCGTGCCGCACCCGCTGGCCGACCACCAGCCCGCTGTCGCCGGCCGGCCCGGCCTTGGGCGGCTCGGCCCAGTCACTGACACGCCGCGGCGCCGCCGGGGCGGCGGGACGGGTGTCGTCATGGCGGCCGGCCCGCCGTTCGCCGCGCCAGCTGCCGTTGCCGTAGCCGCCGAAACCGCCGCGACCGGCGCCGGGGGTGGCGCGGGCGCTCACCGGCCGGTCGACGGTACCGCGCAGGCGTACCTCGGTCAGGTGCTCGGCCGGGATTTCCTCGATGAAGCGCGAGGCCATGGCCGGCCGCGTCTCGCCGTGGATGCGCCGGCTCTCGGCATAGCTCACGAACAGCCGCTCACGGGCGCGCGTGAGGCCGACGTAGCACAGGCGACGCTCCTCCTCCAGCCGGGCCGGATCGTCGATGGAGCGCTGGCTCGGGAACAGGCCCTCCTCGACACCGACCAGGAACACCTGGCGGAATTCGAGCCCCTTGGCGGAGTGCAGCGTCATCAGCTGCACACAGTCGGCGCCGGCATCGCCCTGGGCGTCGCCGGCCTCGAGCGCGGCATGGCTCAGGAACGCCGTCAGCGCGTCGAGATCCTCGTCCTCGTTGACGAACAGGCTGGCGGCGTTGACCAGCTCGTCCAGGTTCTCCACCCGACCCTCGCCGCGGCCGTCCGGATCCTTGGCGTAGTGGTCCTTCAGGCCGCTGCCGTGCACGGCCACGGTGGCCTGATCCATCAGCGGCTGGCCCTGACAGGCGGCGCGCAACTCGCCGATCAGCCGGGCAAACCCGCCCAGCGCCGAGGCCGCCCGTGCCGCCAGGCCACCGCCTTCCAGCAGGCGCGTCATCACCTGCCACAGCGGCAGGCCGCTGGCCCGCGCCTCGCTGCGCAGGGTGTCGAGTGTCTTGTCGCCGATGCCGCGCGGCGGCTGGTTGACCACCCGCTCGAAGGCGGTGTCGTCGGCCGGGTTGGCGATCAGGCGCAGGTAGGCCAGTGCGTCGCGGATCTCGGCACGGTCGAAAAAGCGCTGGCCGCCGTACACCCGGTACTTGATGCGGCGCGCCATCAGTTGTTCCTCGAAGGCGCGCGACTGGGCGTTCGAGCGGTACAGGATGGCCACCTCGGAACGCGGGTTGCCGGCCGCCGCCCAGGCCTCGATCTGTTCGACCACGAAACGCGCCTCGTCCTGCTCGTTGTAGGCGGCGTAGAGCCGGATCGGCTCGCCCTGGCCGGCATCGGACCACAGGTTCTTGCCCAGGCGCTCGCGGTTGTTGGCAATCAGCGCGTTGGCGGCGGCCAGAATGGTGCCGGTGGAGCGGTAGTTCTGCTCCAGGCGGATCACCTTGACCGCCGGGAAGTGACGCTCGAACTCGCGCATGTTCTCCACCTTGGCGCCGCGCCAGCCGTAGATGGACTGGTCGTCGTCGCCGACGGCGAACAGGCTGCTGTCGGGGCCGGCCAGGTTGCGCAGCCAGGCGTACTGCAGGGTGTTGGTGTCCTGGAACTCGTCCACCAGGATGTGCCGGAAACGACGCCGGTAGTGATCGCGCAGGGCCGGCTGCTGCACCCACAGCTCGTTGCTGCGCAGCAGCAGTTCGCCGAAGTCGACCATGCCACCGCGCTCGCAGGCGGCCTCGTAGCGGCGGTACAGCTCGGCCAGCAGGGCCCGGTCGGCGAAGCCCTGGGTGTCGACGTGACGGGCGCGCTGACCCTCGTCCTTGCGGGCGTTGATGAAGGACGCCACCGCAGCCGGCTTCAGGCTGTCGTCACCCAGCTCGCGCATCAGCCGCTTGATCAACCGCTGCTGGTCGTCCGAATCCAGAATCTGGAACGTCTCCGGCAGACCCGCCTCGCGCCAGTGCGCGCGCAGCAGACGATGCGCGATGCCGTGAAAGGTGCCGACCCACAAGGCCCGCGGCGACACGGCCACCAGCTCGCCGATACGCTCGCGCATTTCGGCTGCCGCCTTGTTGGTGAAGGTAACCGCCAGGATCTCGGCCGGCGCCGCACGCTCGACATCGATCAGCCAGGCGATGCGGTGGGTCAGTACACGGGTCTTGCCGCTGCCGGCACCGGCCACCACCAGCGCGGTCTGGCCGGGCACGGTGACGGCCTCGCGCTGCGGCGGGTTCAGGCGTTCGATCTGGCGTTCGAGATTCATGCTCACTTCAAAACTGTTGGACGGTACGGCACGACGCGGGTTCGCGTCCCGGCACGGGCCGGGCATTCTATCCAAGGCCCCGCCGCCGGTCCGGCCGGCGGTCACGGTGAACCCGATGCCCGGCAGCGCCACAGGAGACATCCGCTGAACACCCTGCACCAGGAACACCTGCAGCATGCCGGCCCCGGCCCCGGCCTGCACGACCTCACCGACGCCGTGCAGGCGGCGGTGGCACGCAGCGGCGTGATGACCGGCCTGTGCCACCTGTTCCTGCACCACACCAGCGCCGGCCTGCTCATCACCGAGAACGCCGACCCGTCCGTCCACCGCGACCTGCTGCGCTGGCTGGACCGGCTGGCGCCGGCGGACCGCCACGCCTACGAGCACGACACCGAAGGGCCGGACGACATGCCGGCGCACCTGAAGGCCGTGCTGGGCGGCTGCACGCTGACCGTGCCGGTGACCGGCGGGCGCTGTGACCTGGGCACCTGGCAAGGCATTTATCTGGCCGAATTTCGGCGCCTCCCGCAGCGCCGACGCATCACCGTCAGCGTGTCGGGCAGCGCGG
The DNA here is from genome assembly GCF_041625615.1 of Immundisolibacter sp. Classification (GTDB taxonomy): domain Bacteria; phylum Pseudomonadota; class Gammaproteobacteria; order Immundisolibacterales; family Immundisolibacteraceae; genus Immundisolibacter. The sequence goes on from NZ_JBFJTF010000049.1 coordinate 10,827, forward strand.
ACTGACGGCGCCCAGCCGGTGCCGTGTCAGCGGCCGCGCCCGGCGCGGGGCGGAAACCGCCACCAGGCCCAGGCCACCAGCAGGCCGAACACGGTGTACACGACCGCGAACACCCCTATCGGCACCTCGTAATAGAGAAGCCGTGCCATCCAGTAGCCGACAAAACTGCTGTCATACGGCGCTTGCCCCGCCTGCCGGCGCAACCACGACTCCAGCAGCGTGAGACCGCAGTAGCGCCCCAGCCAGGCCTGCACCACCACCACGCCCACCACCAGGACGTGCAGCACCCGAAACCGGCGGTTGTCCACCCATGCCCAGCCGGCGGCGTTGCCGATCGGGACGGCGACCAGGCCGAGCACGACGAACGCCACGATCGCCACGTGGACTGCCAGCACCGCATCGGCGAGCACCGGGTACGACGGCAAGATGTCCATGCGCAGCGCCTGCTACACCGCGACAGCATGAACCGGGCACGATCGCGACACCGTGCCGGCGCCGTGCTCGCCACGCCGAAACATCACTTCACGCGCTTGAGTACCTGCCCGGCCACCGGCTCGCCGGTCGGGTAGGCACCGTTCAGCAGCCGCAACTGCGCCTCGGCATCGCCGGTCAGGCGTGACGCGCGCGCCAGGCCGGCAAAGCGGTCGCCGGCCTTTGCGGTGTACAGCCGCAGCCGCAGCGGCTCGGCCAGGGGCTTCTCGTCCTCGCGCAGCGGATGGAAGGACAGCGCAGCCTGGCGCATGGCGGCATCCACCGCCGCCGGATCGGCGCCGTCCAGGGCCGCGCTGGCCAGGATGTACGCCTGCTTGCGATGGAAGATGACGCTCACGCGGCCTGGCCGCCCCTGCAGCTTGAGCGGCGCGCTGTAGCCGGGCAAACCGGCCGGGGCAATCTCCTCGCCCGACGGATTGCGGATACCCAGGCGCTGGATCATGAACTCGCGCGGCGTGATGCGCTGGTTCAGGTCCTGACTGGTCAGCTGTGCCTGGGCGGTACCGCCGGGGGCGATGGCGAGCAGGCGATCGGGCCGGTTGTCCAGCCGCCAGCCGGCAGGAAACGCCAACGCGAAATCGAGATCGCGGTGATAGAAGCGGTTCTCGCGCCGGATGCCCTGCTCGGCGCTGTCGCCATAGACCAGGCCGTCGATGCGCCGCAGGTAGGCCATGCGGCCATCGTCCGCCGGCGTGTCCGGCGCCAGGAACGACGCCTTGGCGAGCACTTCCTTCAGGCGCGTGTCCTCGTCCGGATGGGTGGCAAACAGGCCGTGATAGGTCTGCGGTTCACGACCCTCCGCCGTGGCCCGCGCGGTGGCGTAGTCTCCCTGCGCCTTCAACGCCCGCAACACGCCCAGGATCGCCTGCGGGTCGTAGCCGGCCTGCGCCAGGTACTGCGCACCCAGACCGTCGGATTCGAGTTCATGCTCGCGTCCATAGCCGCTGAGCAGGGCCTGGCCCAGCACGCCCATGACGTTCTGCGCCACGTTGCTGCCCATGCCGGGCACGAAGATGCCGCCGAGCGTCATGCCCAGCTGTGCGGCGGTGGCGGCGGTGTACTGGCGCACCGCATGGCGGGCCGTGACGTGACCGATCTCGTGCCCCAGCACGCCGGCCAGTTCCGCCTCGCTGCCGAGGTAGGCCAGCAGGCCACGGGTGATGTAGATGTAGCCGCCCGGCAGCGCAAAGGCGTTGACCTGGTCGGAATCGACCACCGTGAAGCGGTAGATCAGGTTCGAGCGGTGACTGACCGCCGCCAGCCGGTCACCGATGCCCTGCACATAGGCCTGCAGCGCCGGGTCGGCATACTCACCGTAGGCCTGCAACAGCTTCGGGTGCATGTCGCGCCCGATGGCGATCTCCTGCCGCTCGGACATCAGCGCCACCTCGCGCCGGCCGGTGACCGGATTGGTGGCGCAGGCGGCAAGCAACAGCAGGCAGGTCAAGGCAGTGAACGTTCGCATGGTACTCACTTGGACACCTCGATCTGCGCCGGGTGCCACAGCCTCATCTGCGGCCGGCCGTAGCGGGACTTCAGTTTGCCGCGGGCGACCACCTCCCGACCACGCCAGGCACCCGGATCGGCCGGCGCAAACGCCGCCCAGTCCCGTCGCGCAACACGCAGCTGCACGCGCCGGTCGAGCTTCAGCAGCACCCAGTCATCGCGTCGCTGGGCGCTGGTGACACGCCCGCGCACGCGCCGCCAGCGGCCGTCCGCCGGCACCTTGCCGGCCGGTTGCACCTGGTAGTCCGGCAACAGCCACAGGCCGCGTTTCGCCCGCCGCGCCTCGCGCTCGGCCGCCAGCAGGCAGTCCGCCAGCGCGACGTTCGGCGGCAGTATGAACACCACAGCCAGCCCCTCGCGCAGCAGGGTTTCCTCGACACTCGTGCCGTCGGCCCGAAAGGCATGGGCGAGCGCGCGACCGAAGCGGTCGTGCGGTTGCCGGTCGCGTGCCAGCTGCACCGTCCCGCCCCGGGGCAGCAGCTGTGCCACGCGCGCCTTCGCCTGCTCGGCCAGCGGCTGAGGCTCGCCGTCGTGGTAGTTCATTTCCGGCGTATCGATGCCGAGCAGGCGCACCCGGCGACCGTCGGCCAGGCGCAGCGTGTCGCCGTCGTAGTGAAAGGACACACGGGCCCGCTCGAGCGGGCCCGGCGGGTGGCAGGCGGCACCGGCAAGACCACAGGCGAGCAGCGCCGCCAGAAACACAAAAGGCGCCCGAAGGCGCCCTTTGTGTAGCGGACCGGCGAGCCGGCCGGGCATCAAGCCCTGCCGTAACGCCGGTTGAAGCGCTCCACGCGGCCGCGGCGATCGCCGATCTTCTGCTTGCCGGTGTAGAACGGATGGCAGCTGGAGCACACGTCCAGCTGCAACTCGGGCTTGCCCAGCGCCGAGCGGGTCTCGAAGGTGTTGCCGCAACTGCAGGTGACAGAGACGGTTTCGTACTTGGGGTGAATGTCGGCTTTCATGGCGCTGTCTTCGGTTCGGTTGGGCGCTCGGCGGGCCGCGGAGGATAGGACAAAGCGGCCCGCCAGGCAAGTCACAGCAGGTGTTGCACCGCCGCGCGCTCCTCGAGCAGTTCCTTGGCGGTGGCGTCCATGCGCGCGCGGCTGAAGTCGTCGACCGGCAGGTTCTGCACGATCTCGTACCGGCCATCGCGGCAGGTCACCGGATACGAATAGATGATGCCCTCGGGCACGCCGTAGCTGCCGTCGCTCGGGATGGCCATGCTGGTCCAGTCGCCGTCGGCGGTGCCCAGCGCCCAGGTGCGCATGTGGTCGATGGCGGCCGAGGCGGCCGAGGCGGCGCTCGACGCGCCACGGGCGGCGATGATGGCGGCGCCACGCTGCTGCACGGTGGGAATGAAGTCGCTCTCGAGCCAGGCCTGGTCGACCAGCTCCGATGCCGGGCGGCCATCGACCAGCGCGTGCGAGACGTCCGGGTACTGGGTGGAGGAGTGGTTGCCCCAGACCGTCATGCGACGGATGGACGGCACCGCGGCGCCGGTCCTGGCGGCCAGCTGGCTGATGGCGCGGTTGTGATCCAGGCGCGTCATGGCCGTGAACTGGCGCGGGTCCAGGTCGGGCGCGCTGCGGCTGGCGATCAGCGCGTTGGTGTTGGCCGGGTTGCCGACCACCAGCACCTTGACGTCGCGCGAGGCGTGATCGTTCAGCGCCTTGCCCTGCACGGTGAAGATGGCGCCGTTGGCCTCCAGCAGGTCCTTGCGCTCCATGCCCGGGCCGCGCGGACGGGCACCGACCAAGATGGCGTAGTCCGCATCCTTGAAACCGACGTTGACGTCGTCGGTGGCGACGATGTCCGTCAGCAGCGGGAAGGCGCAGTCGCGCAGTTCCATGACCACGCCCTCGAGCGCCTTGAGCGCCTGCGGCACTTCGATCATCTGCAGGATGACCGGCTGGTCGGGGCCAAGCATGTCGCCGGCGGCGATGCGGAACAGCAGGGCATAGCCGATCTGGCCGGCACAGCCGGTGACAGCGATACGAACGGGCGTCTTCACGGGTCGGATCCTCGACGGGAAGGAGTTGACGGGAAAGGCCTCAGGCCTTCATGGAAGCGAAGAATTCGGTGTTGCTCTTGGTGTTGCGCAGGCGCTCGAGCAGGAACTCCATGGCCGCCACCTCGTCCATGGAGGCCAGCAGGCGGCGCAGGATCCACACCTTCTGCACCTCGTCCGGCTTCATCAGCAACTCCTCGCGGCGCGTGCCGGAGCGGTTGATGTTGATGGCCGGGAAAATCCGCCGCTCGGCGATCTTGCGCTCGAGGTGGATTTCCATGTTACCGGTGCCCTTGAATTCCTCGTAGATCACATCGTCCATGCGCGAGCCGGTCTCGACCAGCGTGGTGGCGATGATGGTCAGGCTGCCGCCTTCCTCGATGTTGCGCGCGGCGCCGAAGAAC
>NZ_JBFJTF010000050.1:0-15213 GCF_041625615.1 Immundisolibacter sp.
CGCTGAGCCTGTCCGGCACGCCGGGCGACGGTGACGTGATCAGCGTGAAGCCGGCCCCGCGACAGGACATGTTCGCGGCGCTGTCGGAGCTGGCCGAGGCGCTGCGCTTGGCCGATGGCGGCCCGCAGCTGCGCACGGCGCAGGTCAACCGGCTCAACCGCAGCATCGAGCAGCTGGATCAGCAGCTGGTCCACGTGTCGTCGGTGCGGGCCGATGTCGGCTCGCGCCTGAGGGCCGTCGAGGTGGCGGCAGACGCCAATGCCGGCGCCCGCCTGCAGATCGAACAGGCGCTGTCGGATGTGCGGGATCTGGACTACGCCGAGGCGTCCACGCGCCTGGCCAGGAACCTGACCGCGTTGCAGGCGGTCCAGGAAACCTTCACGCGCCTGGCCAGCCTGTCGCTGTTCAACTACCTGCGCTGACGGCCGCTGGCGCGCCGTCGCGGGCCTACAGCTGCGCGCGTTCCTGCGGCGTGATCAGGCCGAGGGCCAGGGCGCGTGCCGGGTCCAGCAGGCCCCAGGCGGCGGCCCGGCGCAGGCGCGCCCGCACGTGGCGGTCGCTGGCGCGGTCGGCCATGTAGGCGTTCATGCCCTCGCCGATGATGGCGGCGCCGCTGCCGCCGGCAACCGCGCGGCGGTAGGCCTCGATATCGGCCAGGTCGCGGTCCAGCTGTTCCGGCGCCAGCGCCGTGCGGTAGGCGGCCAGCACCAGCCAGGCCTGCAGCGGGTGGCCGACCCATTTGCCACTCATGCCCAGATCGATGCCGTGGCGGGCGTCCTGGTAGACCTGCGCCAGCGCGGCCAGCACCTTGGCGCGGTTCTGCGCGCGCTGGTCCGCGCTCAGGCCCTGGCCACGGTGCAGCGGCGTCGGGTAGTTCAGCGTCATGCTGTCGATGGCCGGCACGCCGCAGGCGCCGGCGGTGTTGATCAGAGCGCAGCGGGCCCAGTCGCAGGCCGGGTGGTCGTTGCGGATCTGCGGCAGGCCGATGTCGGCGCTGTAGTCGGCGATACCCCAGACGATGCCGCTCAGCCGCGTGCCGGCGGCCTCGGCCAGTTCCGGGAGGCACTGCACGGCGCGCGCCGACTCGACCAGGAACTGCAGGCGGATGCTGCCGCTGGCCAGGCCGAGGTGATCCTCCAGGCGGGCGAGCAGGCCGGATACCCAGGCGATTTCGTCGGCATGCTCGACTTTCGGCCACATGATGGCATCGATGGGGAAGGCCGCCGTGGGGTGGGTCGCCACCGCCGTGAGCACGTGCGTCAGGTCGTCGATGCAGCCGTCGAGCGCCAGTCCGGCCGGGCGAAACAGGCGCAGCGTGTGCCCCCAGTCGGCATCCGCGAAGCAGGCTGCCGCGCCGCTGCGTGCCTGCCGGGCCGCCTCGGCGGTATCGGCCACGGCATCCTCGGCGTCAAGCAGCACGGCCGGCGGGCGGCCGTCGCCGTCGAGCACGCTCGCCAGGGGAGCGGGCTCGACGCCCAGGTGCTCGGCCACGGCCTCGACGGACAGGTCGAGACGTTCGAGCAGTCGGGGCACGGCACGCAGCGCGGTCAACGCCTTGGCCGGCGTGCCGCTGGCCGGCGTGGTGAAGTGCACCTGCTGGCGCCAGTAGCGCAGCGGCAGGTCCCGGCGCTCGCCGGTGTGGCCGGCCAGCAGCGCGGCGCGCGCGCGCCGGGCGTCGGCGGTGATGGCAGCAAGCGTGTTTTCGGTCACGACAGTCTCGGTGGCAGGTCAACGGGCGGGACATTTTAGGGAAACGGCATCGCGGGTCGCTGCGGGGTCACGCGCCGGGTCTCGGGAGGGCCCGTGTGCTAGAATTCACCGCTGAGTCGACCCCGGCGAAACAGCGCCATCGTTGCGCTTTCATGCCGCGGCGGGACCCCGTCAACCGGCCACGGCCGGCGCGCGTCGGGGTCGGTGCCGTCGTCCTTGCGCGCCGGCGGATCGACTCGTAATCCGGCCCCTCACCACTGGCGACGCCATGACCGAGTTCGCCCGCGAAATTATTGCCGCCAACATCGAGGACGAGCTCAAGCGCTCCTACCTCGATTACGCCATGAGCGTGATCGTCGGTCGCGCCTTGCCAGATGTGAAGGACGGCCTGAAGCCGGTGCACCGGCGTGTGCTGTACGCCATGCACGAGTCCGGCCATCACTGGAATCGCGCGCATGTGAAGAGCGCCCGTGTGGTCGGTGACGTGATGGGTAAATACCACCCGCACGGCGACTCGGCCATCTACGACACGCTGGTTCGCATGGCGCAGCCGTTCTCGCTGCGCTATCCGCTGATCGACGGCCAGGGCAATTTCGGTTCGGTGGACGGTGACTCGCCGGCCGCCATGCGTTACACGGAATCGCGCCTGTCGCGTATCGCCAGCGAGCTGCTGGCCGATATCGACATGGATACGGTCGACTTCGTGCCGAATTACGACGGCAAGGAACGCGAGCCGGCGGTGCTGCCCTCGCGCCTGCCGAACCTGCTGGTCAATGGCGCCACCGGCATTGCCGTTGGCATGGCGACCAACATTCCGCCGCACAACCTGGTCGAGGTGATCAACGCCTGCGTGGCGCTGATCGACGATCCGGCGATCGACCTCGACGGCCTGATGGCGCACCTGCCGGGGCCGGACTTCCCGACGGCGGCGAGCATCAACGGCGCCACCGGCATCCGCGAGGCCTACGCCACCGGCCGCGGCAAGATCTACCTGCGCGCCAAGGTCGAGATCGAGGAAGACAGCAAGACCGGCAAGGCCAGCCTGGTCATCGTCGAGTTGCCGTACCAGGTCAACAAGGCGCACCTGCTGGAGAAAGTCGCCGAACTGGTCAAGGAAAAGCGCCTGGAGGGCGTGTCCGAGATCCGCGACGAGTCCGACAAGGACGGCATGCGGGCGGTCATCGAGCTGCGCCGCGGCGAGGTGCCGGAGGTGGTGCTGAACCACCTGTACCAGCTGACGCAGCTGCAGTCGGTGTTCGGCATCAACATGGTGGCGCTGGTCGACGGCCAGCCGCGCCAGCTGACCCTGCACGAGGTGCTGGAAGCCTTCATCCGCCACCGCCGCGAGGTGGTGAGCCGGCGCAGCCTGTTCGCCCTGCGCAAGGCCCGCGAGCGCCTGCACATCCTCGAAGGACTGGCCGTCGCGCTGGCCAACATCGAGCGGGTGATCGAGCTCGTGCGCGGGTCGCAGACCACGGAGGAGGCGCGCGGCAAACTGACCGCCGAGGGGTTCACGCCGGGCTTCGTCGGCGAGATGCTGGCCCGGGCCCTGGCCGCCGACAAGGACCGCCCGTCCGAGGCCGGGCGCGGCCTGGTGGACGGCGTCTACTACCTCAGCGAACGTCAGGCCCAGGCCATCCTGGACATGCGCCTGCAGCGCCTGACCGGCCTCGAGCGCGACAAGATCGTCGACGAATACGGGGATCTGACGGCGCAGATCGCCGACCTGCTGGACATCCTGGGCAGCGACACGCGCCTGTTGACGGAGATCCGGCGCGAGTTGCTGGAGGTGCGCGACCAGTATGGCGACGCCCGGCGCACGCAGATCGTCGCCGAGCGCATCGATCTGACGTCCGAGGACCTGATCGCCGAGCAGGACCTGGTGGTCACGTTCTCGCACCAGGGGTACGTCAAGGCGCAGCCGGTCAGCGAGTACCGTTCCCAGCATCGCGGTGGCCGTGGCCGGGCAGCGGCGCGCGTCAAGGAAGAGGACTTCATCGAGCGCCTGTTCGTGGCCAGCAGCCACGACACGCTGCTGTGCTTCTCCAGTGCCGGCAAGGTGTACTGGCGCAAGGTGTATGAACTGCCGCTGGCTGGTTCGGGCAGTCGTGGCCGGCCCATCGTCAACCTGCTGCCGCTGGAAGAAGGCGAACGCATCAGCGCGGTGCTGGCGGTGCGCGAGTTCGCCGCCCACCGTTACGTGGTGTTCGCCACCCGCCGCGGGCTGGTGAAGAAAACCGCGCTGGCCGATTACTCGCGCCCGCGCAGCGCCGGCATCATCGCCCTCGACATCGTCGAGGGCGATGCGCTGGTGGCGGTGGCGCTGACCGATGGCGATGACCACGTCATGCTGTTCAGCGACGACGGCAAGGTGATGCGCTTCGACGAGCGCGACGTGCGCGTCATGGGGCGCGGTGCGCGCGGCGTGCGGGGCATGAACCTGCGCGAGGATCAGGCCATGATCGGCATGGTGGTGGCGCAGCCGGAAGGTGACATTCTCACCGTCACGGCCAACGGGTACGGCAAGCGCACGCCGCTGGACGAGTATCCGTTGCGCGGCCGCGGCGGCATGGGCGTCATCTCCATCCAGACTTCCGCCCGCAACGGGCCGGTGGTCGGTGCGGTGCAGGTGACAGACGAAAGCGAAGTGATGCTGGTGACCAACGCCGGCACCGCCATCCGCACCCGCAGCGTCAGCATCTCGGTGCTCGGCCGCAATACCCAGGGCGTGAAGCTGATGGGTGTCGGCGACGGTGAGCTGTTGGCCGGTCTGGCCGTGGTGGTGCCCGAGGAAACCGAGGCCGCCGCGGCGCTGGACGCGGAGGAGCCCGACGCCGTCGACGCTTCGGTCGCCGGTCCTGACGACGAACCACCCGAAGCCTGAGACCGGGGCCGGGTGCCCGCTTTTTGGAGAGATCGAGCGATGGCGCGAGTATTCAACTTCAGCGCCGGGCCGGCGGCATTGCCGGAGCCGGTGCTGGCGCAGGTGCGTGACGAACTGCTGGACTGGCACGGCAGCGGCATGTCGGTGATGGAGATGAGCCATCGCGGCAAGGAGTTCATGGCCATCCAGGCCGAGGCGGAAGCCGACCTGCGCAGCCTGATGGGCATCCCGGACAACTACAGGGTGCTGTTCCTGCAGGGGGGCGCCACCCTGCAGTTCGCCATGGTGCCGCTGAACCTGATGCCGGTCGGCGCCAGTGCCGATTACGTGGTGACCGGTTCGTGGTCCAAGAAGGCGGTAGCCGAGGCCAAGCGCTACGGCACGGTAAAGGTTGCCGCCAGCAGCGCCGAGACCAACTTCAATCGCATCCCGGGGCAGGACGAGCTGACGCTCGACCCGCAGGCCGCCTATGTGCACATCACCAGCAACAACACCATCTTCGGCACCGAGTACCACTACACGCCGGACACCGGTGCCGTGCCGCTGGTGGCGGATGCGTCGAGCAACATTTTGTCGCGGCCGGTCGATGTCGGGCGTTATGGCCTGATCTACGCCGGCGCGCAGAAGAACATCGGCCCGGCCGGGCTGACGCTGGTGATCGTGCGCGAGGACCTGATCGGCCGCTGCCGCGGGGGGGCGCCGACGCTGCTCGACTACGCCATCCACGCCGAGAACGACTCGGCCTACAACACGCCGCCGACCTTCGCCATCTACGTGGCGGGTCTGGTGTTCAAGCATCTGCTGGCCCAGGGCGGCCTGGCGGCGGTGGAGCAGGCCAACGTCGACAAGGCGCAGTTGCTGTATGACGTGCTCGATCGCAGCGGCTTCTACAGCTGTCCCACCGAGCTGGCCAGTCGCTCACGCATGAACGTGCCGTTCACGCTGGCCGATGCCGACCTCGATGCCACCTTCCTGGCCGAATCCAAGCAGGCCGGACTGGTGCAGCTGAAGGGGCATCGCAGTGTCGGCGGCATGCGCGCCAGCATCTACAACGCCATGCCGCGTGCCGGCGTGCAGGCGCTGGTCGAGTTCATGATCGACTTCGAGCGCCGCCACGGCTGACGCGCTCATCGCACCGTCCACGGAATCTGTCATGTATCGAATCCTCACCCTGAACAACATTGCCAAGGCGGGCCTGGCGCGCCTGCCGGCCGACCGTTACCAGACCGGCAAGGATCTGGCGGAGCCGGATGCCATCCTGCTGCGCTCGGCCGACCTGCACAGCATGGACATTCCCGCCTCGCTGCTGGCCGTTGGCCGCGCCGGCGCCGGTGTCAACAACATTCCCGTGGCGGCCATGTCGGCGCGCGGCATACCGGTGTTCAACGCGCCGGGCGCCAACGCCAACGCCGTCAAGGAACTGGTGATCGCCGGCCTGCTGCTGGCCGCACGCAACATCTGCCAGGCCTGGGCCTACACGCAGGCGCTCGAAGGCGACAACCAGACCGTGGAACACGCGGTCGAGGCCGGCAAGAAGCAGTACGCCGGCTTCGAGCTGCCCGGCCGTACGCTGGGCGTGGTGGGGCTGGGCGCCATCGGCCGCCAGGTGGCCAATGCCGCGCTGGCGCTGGGCATGAAGGTGGTCGGCTACGACCCGGGCATCACCGTCGAGGGCGCCTGGCAGCTGTCCGCCGAGGTGGAGCGCGCGCCGAGCGTGGAGGCCGTGTTCAGCCGCGCCGACTTCATTACCTTCCACGTGCCCCTGAACGAGCACACCCGCGGTCTGGCCAACAGCGACACGCTGCGCCTGGCGCGACCTGGCCTGACGGTTCTGAACTTCGCGCGGGCCGGTATCGTCGACACCGACGCCGTCGCCGCCGCCCTGGAGACGGGGCAGGTGCATTACTACGTGAGCGATTTTCCGAAGCCGGGCCTGATCGGCCACCCGCGCGTGATTGCGCTGCCGCACCTGGGCGCCTCCACGTCCGAGGCGGAAGAGAATTGCGCCGTGATGGTGGCCGACCAGGTGCGCGACTACATCGAGAACGGCAACATCACCAACGCGGTGAACTTTCCGTGGGTGGTCATGCCGCGCGCCGAGGGTGGGGTGCGCCTGGCGGTGGTCAACGCCAACGTGCCGAACATGGTCGGCCAGATCACCACGGCCCTGGCCGAAGCCGGGCTTAACATCATCGACATGATCAACAAGTCCAAGGGCGACCTCGCCTACACCCTGGTGGACGTGGACCGGCCGCTGCCGGCCGAGCTGCTGGCGCGGCTGCGTACCATCGAGGGCGTGCTGGCGGTGCGCTGTCCCTGAAGTGACGCGCGGGCAGGGGGAGGCATGAGCGAAGACGGCGACCTGGGAGGGCTGCGTCAGCGCATCGACGCGCTGGATGACGAGCTGTTGCGTCTGCTCTCGCAGCGCGCGCGCTGCGCGCAGCAGGTGGCCGAGGTCAAGCAGCGCGCCGGCGACGACGCCTTCTACCGGCCCGAGCGTGAGGCACAGGTCTTGCGCCGCCTGGCGGCGGCCAATCCGGGACCGTTGCCCGAGGCGGCGGTGACCGGGATCTTTCGCGAGATCATGTCGGCCTGTCTGGCCCTGGAACGGCCGTTGACGGTGGCGTATCTGGGGCCGCCGGGCACGTTTTCGCAGGATGCCACGCAAAAGCACTTCGGTCAGGCGGTCAATTGCCTGCCGCAGGCCACCATCGAACAGGTGTTTCGCGAGGTGGACGCCGGCGCCGCCGACTACGGCGTGGTGCCGATCGAGAATTCCACCGAGGGTGCGGTCACCCATACCCTGGACATGTTCCTGCACTCGCCGCTGAAGGTGTGCGGAGAGGTGGAGCTGGCCGTGCATCAGCAGCTGCTGAGCGGCGCCACCGACATGGCGGGCATCGGCGTCGTGTACTCGCACGCCCAGTCGCTGGCACAGTGCCGGCGCTGGCTGGCCGGGCACCTGCCCGGGGTGCGCACCGAGGCGGTCAGCAGCAACGCCGAAGCCGCCCGCCGGGCGGCCGGTGAAGCGGGCGCGGCGGCCATCGCGGGCGAGTCCGCCGGGCGCCTGTACGCGTTGCCGCGTCTGGCCGCCAACATCGAGGACGAGCCGGGCAACACCACGCGCTTTCTGGTGATCGGCAGGCAGGACACGCGGCCGTCCGGCCGCGACAAGACCTCGCTGCTGCTGTCCACCGGTAACCGGCCGGGGGCGCTGGCCGCGCTGCTGGAACCGTTGCGCCGGCATGGCCTGTCCATGACCCGCATCGAATCGCGCCCGGCCCGCACCGGCCGCTGGCAGTACGTGTTCTTCATCGATATCGAGGGCCACCTGCACGACGCCCCGGTGCAGCAGGCCCTGGGCGAGCTGCGCGAGGTCACCACGCTGTGCAAGGTACTGGGGTCGTACCCGCGGGTGGCGGGAGACAGCGCGTGAGCCGCTCGGTCCGCGGGCTGGCCACGCCGGGCGTGCGCGCGCTGCAGCCCTATCAGCCGGGCAAGCCGCTGTCGGAGCTTGAGCGCGAGTACGGCATCCACGATGCCATCAAGCTGGCGTCCAACGAGAACCCGCTGGGCGCGAGCCCGCTGGGCCTTGCCGCCGCCCGTGCGGCCCTGGACGACGTTGCCCTGTATCCGGACAGTCACGGCTTCGAGCTCAAGCGGGTCCTGTCGGGCCGGCTCGGTGTTCGGCCCGATCAGCTGGTACTCGGCAATGGGTCGAACGAGGTCCTGCAGCTGGTGGCACGCGCCTTCGTGAGTCCGGGCGACGAGGTGGTGGTGGCGCAGTACGCGTTCGCCATCTTCACCACCGAGGCGGTCGGCGCCGGCGGCCGGGTGGTGACGGTGCCGGCGCGGGACTGGGGGGCCGACCTGCCGGCCATGCGCGAGGCGGTGACCGACCGCACACGGCTGGTCTTCATTGCCAACCCCAACAACCCGACCGGTACCTGGCACACCGCGGACGCGCTGCATGCCTTCGTGAGCTCGCTGCCGTCACACGTCGTGGTGGTGCTGGACGAGGCCTACTGCGAGTACGTGGAGCATCCGCAGTACCCGGACGGTATTCCGTGGCTGGCGGAGTTTCCCAATCTACTGGTTTCGCGTACGTTCTCGAAGATTTACGGCCTGGCGGGGCTGCGTCTGGGGTACGGCGTGGCCAGCGTCGAGATGGCGGACCTGCTCAACCGCCTGCGCGAGCCGTTCACGGTCAACAACCTGGCGCTGGCGGCCGGCGCGGCGGCGCTGGATGACGCCGAGCACGTGCGGCGCTCGCGCGCGCTGAACCTTGCGGGCCTGACAGCTCTGGCCGAGACCTGCCAGCGGCTGGGGCTGGACTTCATTCCCTCGGTCGGCAACTTCATCAGCGTCGATGTCGGACGCCCGGCGGCACCGGTGTTCGAGGCGTTGCTGCGCGAAGGCATCATCGTGCGTCCGCTGGCTCCGTACGACATGCCGCGGCACCTTCGCATCACCATCGGCACGGCGGCGCAGATGGAGCGTCTCGTGGCGGCGTTGCCACGGGCGCTGGGAGCCCGCTGATGCACGTCGTCATCGTTGGCCTGGGGCTGATCGGCGGCTCGCTGGCGCGCGATCTGCGCCGCGCCGGGCACACCGTCACGGCCTGCGGGCGCGATGCCGCGCGCCTGGCGCCGGCGAGGGAGCAGGGCCTGGTCGATGCAGTGGCCGAGGATTGGGATAGCGCCCTGGCAGCGGCGGAACTGGTGGTGCTGGGCGTGCCGGTCGGCGCGCTGCGTGAAACCTATGTCCGCATACGGCCGCATGTGTCGGCCGGTACCGTGGTCACGGACGTCGGCAGCACCAAGGGTTCGGTGGTGCGCGACATCGCCGCCGCGTGCGGCGGGCACCTGCCGGCCCATTTCGTGCCCGGCCATCCCATCGCCGGCACCGAGCACAGCGGCTTTGCGGCCAGTGTCGAGGGTCTGTTCGCCGGTCGCCGGGTGGTACTGACGCCGACCGCCGACACCGATCCGGCCGCTGTCGAGCGTGTCAGCGACCTGTGGCGGCAGGTGGGTGCACAGGTGCTGACGATGACGCCCCAGGCGCATGACGCGGCGCTGGCGCTGACCAGTCACCTGCCGCAGATGCTGTCCTACACCCTGATGGGGCAGTTTGCCGAAGCCGGCGACGGGGCGCTGGCGCAGCTGATCGGCAGCGGGTTTCGTGGCATGACGCGCCTGGCCGGCAGCGATCCGGTGCTGTGGCGCGATGTGGCGTTGGCCAACCGGGCCCAGCTGAGTCTGGCGCTGCACCGTTATCTGGAGCGCCTGGGTGAACTGGCGGCGGCCATCGACGCGGGCGATGAAGCCCGACTTGGCAAATTGTTTGCCGCCGTGCAGGACGCTCACCGGCGCCTGCCGCCGGCCTGAGGTAAGGCGTGGAATTTCGAGTCGACAACGGGCGGGCCATCAGCGGGCGCTGCCGCGTGCCGGGTGACAAGTCCATTTCGCATCGTGCGGTGATGCTGGCGGCCTTGGCGGACGGCGAAAGCCGCTTCGAGGGCTTTCTGGCGGGTGCCGACACCCTGGCCACGGCGGCGGCGTTCCGCGCCATGGGCGTGGCCATCGACGGGCCGCACGAGGGCGTGCTGACGGTGCGCGGCGTGGGGCTCGGTGGCCTGCGACCGCCGGCGGGGCCGCTCGACATGGGCAACGCGGGCACCGGGATGCGTCTGCTGGCCGGCCTCATGGCCGGGCAGCCGTTCGGCGTCACGCTGGTCGGTGATGCATCGCTGTCGCGCCGTCCGATGCGGCGGGTGATGGCCCCGCTGCGCCAGATGGGTGCGGACATCACCGCCGCCGAGGGCGACACGCCGCCGCTGACGCTGCGCCCGGCCGCCGACCTGCGCGGTATCGACTACGTGCTGCCGATGGCCAGTGCGCAGGTCAAGTCATGTCTGCTGCTGGCCGGGCTGTATGCCGGTGGGCGCACCTGCGTCACCGAGCCGGCCCCGACACGCGATCACACCGAGCGCATGCTGGCGGCGTTCGGGCGGCCGGTGCAGCGCGACGGTGCCCGCGTGTGCATCGAAGGTGGCCGCGAGCCGCTGCGCGCGGTGCGCTTCGCCATTCCGGGTGACATCTCGTCGGCCGCCTTTCCGCTGGTGGCGGCGCTGATCGCCGCGCACGGCGAGGTGCTGATCGAGAACGTCGGCATCAACCCGACGCGTACCGGCATTCTCGACATCCTGCGCGCCATGGGCGCCGACATCGCGCTGGAGAACCCGCGCGAGGCGGGCGCCGAGCCGGTGGCCGACATCCGCGCCCGTTCCTCGGCATTGCGCGGCATCCACGTGCCGGAGCATCTGGTGCCGCTGGCCATCGACGAGTTTCCGGCGATTGCCGTGGCCGCCGCCTGCGCCCAGGGTGAAACCCTGATCACCGGCGCCGAGGAACTGCGTGTCAAGGAAAGCGACCGCATCGCCGCCATCGCCAACGGGCTGGCGGCCCTCGGTGTGGCCGTGCAGGCGTTGCCGGACGGTCTGCGCATCACCGGCGGCGACATGCGCGGTGGCGTAGTGGACAGCCACGGCGATCACCGCATCGCCATGGCCTTCAGCCTGGCCGGGCTGCGTGCCACCGGACCGGTGCACATCCGGGACTGCATCAACGTCGGCACGTCCTTCCCGGGCTATGTCGAACTGATGCGCGGCCTCGGCCTGCCCATCGAGGTGGCATGAGCGCGCCGCTGCCGGCTCCGGTGGTGACCCTGGATGGTCCCGGTGGCGCCGGCAAGGGCACGGTCAGTGTGCTGCTGGCCCGGCAGCTGGGCTGGCATTACCTGGACAGTGGCGCGCTGTACCGGCTGCTGGCCCTGGCTGCGCAGCGCGACGGCGTCGATCTGGACAACGACGCGGCCTTGAGCGCGTGTGTGCCGACCTTGCGCATCGCGTTTCAGCTGCACGACGATCGGTTGCAGGTGCTGTTGGACGGCGCCGACGTGAGCCGCGCCATCCGTGAAGAGTCCTGCGCCCGCAATGCCTCCCGCCTGGCGGTGCACGCAGGTGTGCGTGCCCGGCTGCTGCCGTTGCAGCGGGCGTTCGCGCGGGCGCCGGGCCTGGTGGCGGAGGGGCGCGACATGGGCACGGTGGTGTTCCAGGACGCGCCGCTGAAGGTCTTCCTGACCGCCAGCGCGGAACAGCGGGCACACCGTCGCTGGCTACAGTTGAGCGCCGCCGGTGTCAATGCTAGTCTTGACGACATTTTGGATGATTTGCGGCGCCGCGATGCACAGGATGCGCAGCGGGTTGCCGCGCCGCTACGCCCGGCGGACGATGCCGTCGTCATCGACAGCAGCGACCTAACGGCGCAGCAGGTATGTGCCCGGATTGCCGGGTATTGCAAGGAGCGCGGTCTGACGGACGGTGCCGGTCTGCCGGAATGAGGCAGGTGCGGTACCGGCGTTTTCCGTAGCGTGGCGAAAGCCGTCGCAGACAGCGCAGTTAACCAGCCGACGCGGACAACGGATCCGTCTTCATCACTTCGACCATCAACCCCTATGACTGAATCGTTTGCCGCCCTTCTGGAAGAGAGCCTGTCGCACAAGAAGCTGCAGCCGGGCTCCATCGTCAAAGCCACCGTCGTCGACATGGACGACAACTTCATAACCGTGCACGCCGGGCTGAAGTCCGAAGCCCTGATCGCGGTGCAGGAGTTCCGCAACGACCAGGGCGAGCTGGAAGTCGGCATTGGTGACGTGGTCGAGGTGGCCCTCAAGGCCATCGAGGACGGCTACGGCGAGACCGTGCTGTCGCGCGAGGAAGCGCGCCTGAACAAGCAGTGGATCGTGCTCGAGGACGCCTTCGAGAAGGCCGAGCCGATCGACGGTGTCATCACCGACAAGGTCAAGGGCGGCTTCACCGTCATGGTCGGCGACGTGCGGGCGTTCCTGCCGGGTTCGCTGGTCGATATCCGCCCGGTGCGCGACGTGACGCACCTGGAAGGTCGCGAGATCCAGTTCAAGGTCATCAAGCTCGACCGCAAGCGCAACAACGTCGTGGTTTCGCGCCGCGCCGTGCTCGAGGAGAGCTACGTCGAGGAGCGCCGCGCGCTGATCGAGAGCCTGGAAGAGGGGCAGATCAAGCACGGCATCGTCAAGAACCTCACCGACTACGGCGCCTTTGTGGACCTGGGCGGTATCGACGGCCTGCTGCACGTCACCGACATGGCCTGGAAGCGCGTGCGCCATCCGAGCGAGGTGGTGAAGGTCGGCGACGAGCTGGACGTGAAGATCCTCAAGTTCGACCGCGAGCGCGTGCGTGTCTCGCTGGGTCTGAAGCAGCTGCAGGAAGACCCGTGGGTCAACATCGACCGCCGCTACCCGGTGGCGACCAAGCTGTTCGGCACCGTGACCAACGTGACCGACTACGGCTGCTTCGTGGAGATCGAGGACGGTGTCGAGGGTCTGGTCCACATGTCCGAAATGGACTGGACCAACCGCAACGTGCAGCCGTCGAAGGTGGTGCAGCCTGGCGATCAGGTCGAGGTGATGATCCTCGACGTCGACAGCGAGCGCCGGCGTATCTCGCTGGGCATGAAGCAGTGCCGCATGAATCCGTGGGAAGAGTTCGCTGCGCTGCACCGCAAGGGTGACAAGGTCAGCGGGCGCATCAAGTCGATCACCGACTTCGGCGTGTTCGTGGAGCTCGACGGCGGCATCGACGGCCTCGTGCATCTGACCGACATCTCCTGGGACAAGCCGGGCGAGGAAGCGATTCGCGACCTCAAGAAGGGCGACCTGGTCGATGCCGTGGTGCTGCTGGTGGACCCGGACCGCGAGCGCATCTCGCTGGGCATGAAGCAGGTCGAGGGCGACGCCTGGTCCGATTACCTGGCCGCCAACCCGCGTGGCACCCGCGTCACCGGCAAGGTCACCCAGGTCGAGCCGCGCTTTGCGGTGATCGAGCTGGCCGACGGGGTCGAGGGCACCATCAAGGCCGGCGACATCTCGCAGGAGCGTGTCAAGGACGCGACCGAGGTGGTGAAGGTCGGCGACGAGATCGAGGCCATGATCATCGCCACCGATGGCCGCTCGCGCAGCATCCAGCTGTCGGTCCGCGCGCAGGAGATCAAGGACGAGACCGCCGCGGTGGACGATTACCGTTCCACCAACGTGACCGGTACCACCAGCCTGGGCGATCTGCTCAAGGAACACCTGGGCGACCGCGGCGGTAACTGAGTGGGACGTTGAAAAAGGGCAAGTACACCCTTTTTCGACGTGATCGCGGCGGGGAGGACCCGCTGCGATCTGTGCGGGGCGCCGGACCAGCGTGCGGCGCTCGCCCAAGCCATCCTCGGTTTGCGGGGACGGCGGGGGGCGCCGCTGGCGGTGTTCCCCGTTCCACCCGTGACCCGTCCCAAGCGGCATGGCTGTGGCCATGCCGTTTTTCGTTTCAGGAGGCGGCGTGAGACGTATTCTGCGATGGGCCATCCTGCTGCTGGTGGCGGTCACTGCCGGGCTGTTCGCCAGCGTCAACACGCAACCGGTGCACATCAACTACCTGCTCGGCGCCGGTGATCTGCCACTCGCCTACCTGGTGCTCGTGGTGGCCGGTGTCGGCATGTTGATCGGCTGGCTGGCGGCCCTGCCGGGCCGCTGGCGGCGGGGCAGGGACCTGCGACGGGCACAGGCGCGTGAGCGCCACCTTGATGAGCGGGTGCGCATGCTGGAAGCCGAGGCCGACGCCGACGTCGGTTCCGGCGCGCCCGCGCCGTGAGCGCCGCCGGTTTGGCCGGCGCCGCAACGGTCACCCGCACACCCATCGTGGTGGCGGTGGACCGGCCGGATGTCGGCAGCGCGCTGGAACTGGCGGCCATGCTCGATCCGGCCTTGTGCCGGCACAAGGTCGGCATGGAGCTGTTCACGGCCGCCGGTCCGGCGGCCGTGGAGGCGCTGCAGGCGCGGGGCTTCGAGGTGTTCCTGGACCTCAAGTTTCACGACATTCCAAACACCGTGGCGGCGGCCTGCCGCAGTGCCGCGGCACTGGGCGTGTGGATGATTAACGTGCACGCCAGTGGCGGTCCACGCATGCTGGCGGCGGCCGCCGAGGCCGTGGCCGGTGTCGCCCGCCGGCCCTTGCTGACCGGCGTCACCGTGCTGACCAGCCTGGACGCCGCCGAACTGGCGGCGGTCGACATGCCGGGCGCGGCGGCCGCGCGGGTCGAGCTGCTGGCACGGCGTTGCGCCGAGGCCGGCCTGGACGGCGTGGTGTGTTCACCGTTGGAGATTGCGCCGCTTCGCGCGGCACTGGGTGCGCAGTTCGTGTTGGTGACGCCGGGCATTCGCAGCGCGCAGGACGCCCGCGACGATCAGCGGCGGACATTGGCACCCGCGGCCGCGCTTGCCGCGGGCGCCAGCTATCTGGTGATCGGGCGGCCCATCACGGCGTCGGCCGATCCCGCACGGGCGCTGGAGGCCATCGCGGCGAGCGTGGCGAATGGCTGAGGGTTCGGTGAGCACCCTGACGGCCGCCGACCTCGGTCGTCTGGCCGGGCTGCGGGTGCTGGTGATCGGCGATGCCATGCTCGACCGCTACTGGCACGGCGCGGTGGACCGCATCTCGCCCGAGGCGCCGGTACCGGTGGTGGCGGTCAGCAGCAGCG
>NZ_JBFJTF010000051.1:0-14790 GCF_041625615.1 Immundisolibacter sp.
GCCTACGGCTACGCCAGCGAATTCCCCATGGAACGCTACGTGCGCGACTCGCTGGCGCTGCCCATCTTCGGCGGCTCGTCGGCCATCCAGCGCAACAACATCGTCAATTGGCTGGGGTTGCCGAAGTAGAGTTCGGCGGAGGACAGCGACGACGCCAGATAGCAGACAGCATCTGGTAGATACTACTACCGCTGCGGTTCGCGCCTAATCGCACCCTACGTGGGCTCATGAAACCTCCTCCAGTGAAACCACCTTTGTTCTACTGTCAACACTGTCCCGTAAGATGCAAAAGAATCCTCGACCGGCAATTGCGATGAAGTGGCGCTCCATAAGGCGCTCTACTCGCGCTAGGTCATCCCACAGGCTAGCTTCGTGCTGCTCGCAAAAAGCCATACGGTCTTTGGAGACATACGGATTCAACTCGTGCAGCCAGCGATGCAAACGTTGGTAAATAGCGACGAGCTCTTGGTGAGTGACACGACGGTCAGGCTGACCCTCAACGACCAATGCAACTCCACCACTTCGACGCTCCGAATCGTTCGCTTTACGAAGTATGCTGGGACTTGGAAATGTCTCGATATTCTTCGACGCAAGACGATTCAGGATCACCTTGGCATTCCATTGACCCTTGGCGTCTCGGGGAACTTGCTTCCGCCCTTGCTCGGTAGCGACCAAGCAACCGAAGGCGATTCCCTCAACGATCTTCCGACCATGGAACGCAGCAGCTTCGGCGCGAGCAAATGCCGCGCCTTGAGATGCCGCGAGAACCGCAACGGCATCCAAACGATCACGCACGACAGACATCAAGCTTTCATACAACTGCTCCGGCGTCTCCATATGGGGCCTGGCCTTACAAGGGCGGTTAAACCACTGAGCGCGCCGTAAGGTGGGCAAATGCCGTAAGGCCGTGCCCGCGCGGAATTACGAATCACAGCCCATAACGCACCTTGCCGCGTTCCTCTTCACGTGGGCACGCTTCGCTTTGCCCACCCTACGGCTCGCTAGTCATTTTTTCGCGGCGGTGGCGGCGGTGGCGGCGGCGGGGCTGGTTTCAGGTGCGTCGGCGGAGCAGGATTGACGCTAGCTCCAGTGCTGGAGCCACGTCTACCTGTATCGGGCGGCGGTAACGGCGGGGGCGGATTAGGAGCTTTTCGGCTCATCGTGATTCTCCCAAAATTTGTCCAAAAATTCGACCCACTTTACATCTTCGACACTCAAGAGAACCGATTCTACGCCCGTAATTGGCTTCTCAACGGTTTTCCCGTCCTCTTGTATGAGCCAGGATGGCTGAGAGAGAATAAATTGCCCGCGTTTCGGATCGGATGGCCACTCGATCGGCCACCCATATAGGCGCCGGTCGTCTTTAAGATGAAGAACGATGTAGGTCACGTTCTTCGAAAACGCTCCAAACCACTCAGATGGGAAAGAAGTTTCTCTTGTAATTCCAGCGCGTCTCGCGAAACGATGGAATCCATCATGATTAGCGAAATAGGCGAAAATGCCGCCGATTAGAACTGCTGTAATCGTCGCGCAAACGAGTTCTGAGTCGCTGTTCCATGGCATAATGCTCCAGCT
The DNA here is from genome assembly GCF_041625615.1 of Immundisolibacter sp. GTDB lineage: Bacteria > Pseudomonadota > Gammaproteobacteria > Immundisolibacterales > Immundisolibacteraceae > Immundisolibacter. Next base: position 1,576 of record NZ_JBFJTF010000051.1, read on the forward strand.
TTGCCCGACCCAGAGAAGTGCAAACTTTTCGAAAAAGACGATCGCTTGGGTGATTAGCGTGAAAATCAGTGCCTGAATCACCCTTTCGAACTGATCTGGCTTTGGATGCGAAGTGAGCCCGTAGAAAATCCATGCCGCGAGGAAGCCTGGCAAGAGGTATTGTGCTAACGCGATCGTCTCGTTGGCGATAGTGCCCATTCTGAATTTTTAACGCGAGGTAAATACCAAATGGTGCGGAAACTGGTTGACTGGCTCAAATATATCTTGGAGGCGCACCGCCAGAGTGCTCAAATTTCTTAAGCCGCAAGTTTTGAGCTCCATCCGGCATGATTCATCTTCGCGCTCGCCTACGTGTCGACATATCTAGGATGACGAAAGCCGAGTATGCCGCAAGCCGGCTTCAAACTCGCATTTCCCAATAGCACGACCGACACCACGGGCGCCAACGCATCCTGCGGCACGATGACCGATGCCGCGCGGCAGCGATGCGAGGCCGGGGCCAGCCCCGGCTCGGCGCCACGGGTCTGATTGGCGCGGACGGCGTCGAGCAGCAGGCGGCGCGCGGCTGTGATGCCGTTGTCGCTCGGCAACAGGTGCCTGCGCGCCACTTGCAACGTCGCGCAGCCCTTTATTGACCGACATCGACACCCCCTGCTCGGCTGGCCACGGCGGCGCCGCCCGCCCCGGCTACTGGGAAAGGTCTATCACCCGCTTGCCGCGCGCGTGGCCGGTCTGGCCGTCGGTAAAGGCACGGGCGATGTCGTCGAGCGCATACACCTGCCCGACCTGCGCCTTCACGGCGCCGCTTTCGAGCAGCCGGGCGATGTGCTGCAGGTGCTCGGGGCGCGGCTGCGCGAACACCATCGACACCCGTCGGCGGCCGTCGCGGCGCGCCTGCCAGCGCAGGCGCATCACGTCCATGAGGCCGCCGAACAGCCACCAGCGCTTGCCGTAACGGGCGGCGAGTTCTTCCATGGAGCGTCCGCCGCTGCCGGTGGTCAGGAACACCCCGCCGGGTTTCAGACACGGCAGGTAGCGGCGCGCGTCCAGATCGCCGTAGGCGTCGAACACCACGTCCAGGTCACGCAGCTGCGTCGCGCAGTCGGTGGCCGCGTAGTCGTACACCGCGTCGGCGCCAAGCCCGCGCACGAAGTCGAGATTGGCCGCCCCGGCACTCGCCAGCACCTGCGCGCCCACCGAGCGCGCGTACTGCACCGCAAAACTGCCGACGCCGCCGGCGCCCGCACTCACGAACACGCGCTGCCCGGCCACCAGGCGCGCGCCACGGGCGAGCGCTTCGAGTGCCGTCACGCCGACCAGCGCGGCACTCGCCGCCTCCTGATGGCTCACGTTGGCGGGCTTGTGGACAAAGCGTTTGGCGGGCGCCGTTACCAGCTGCGCAAACGTGTGCCCCACCCCGCCGCTGACGAGCCCGAACACGGCGTCGCCGGGCTTGAAGTCGGCCACGCCATCGCCCACCGCTTCGACCACACCCGAGCAGTCGCTGCCCGGGATCATGGGCATGCGCTGGCCGGGAATCAGCCGGAAATACCCGGCGCAGACCTTCCAGTCGATGGGGTTCAGGCTCGCCGCGTGCACGCGCACGCGGATCTGCCCGCGCCGTGGCGGCGGCGCGTCCGCCACCTGCGCCACGCGCAATCGGTCCGCCCCGCCATAGCCATCCAGTACTGCTGCTCGCACGGCTTTCTCTCCCCTCGATAGGCCCGCCGGGCGGGCACGTGCCGATTTTCGTCACGGCGCGGAGCGCCGCTGACAAAGGTCCTCGTACGGGGGCTCGCCGCGCCCCCAATGCACCTGCAATGCCGGTGACACATCGCAAGCGGCCGGCGACGCCCGCGGCCTGCAATCGGCTGCAAACATACCGCGCCTGGGCCGTGGCGGCATCGCGCCCGGGGCATCCGCGCCCGGGCGGGAACCGGAGTACTGTTGACGCTGGCGTGGTCGGCGGCAACACACCGACCACCCCGTGCGCAAGCTCAGGTAAGTTGGCTGACACCTGACAGGGCGTGTCACGTGCCCTTCGCCGGCCACCCGGCGCGCCCCACACCCCGAGGAGAACTGCCATGAAAGCCATCTGGAACGGTGCCGTCATCGCGCAATCCACGGACACCGTGGTCGTCGAGGGCAATCACTACTTCCCCGCCGACGCGGTCGACCGCCGCCTGCTGCGCGACAGCACCACCACCTCGCAATGCCCGTGGAAGGGCACGGCGCACTACTACACCGTACAGGTGGACGATGCCCGCAACGAGGACGCCGCCTGGTACTACCCCGACCCGAAACCCGCGGCGGCGGAAATCGCCGGCCACGTGGCCTTCTGGAAGGGTGTGCAGATCACGGACTGACGCGCCTGCAACTGCTGTAGCGCCGGACACAGAGCGGCGCCACCACGCACCGGCGCACACCGCACCGGAAAACACCGGCACCGTTCCGCGCGCGTCGTCATTCCTGCCGTGGAACGCTGTCGGCCTTACCCGTCCGCTCACGCTCCAGCCTTTTCTCCTGCACTTGCACATAGGCAGACGCGCCAAAGTAGAACGCGACCACCACCCCGACGATGGACGTGAAGCTGGCCAGCATCGTCTGCGTGATCGGCAGAAGCGCGTTCGGGCCCTGGGTCATGAAGGCCACCAACCCGACGAGAACCAGATAAACCGTCACGACCGACGCGGTGATTGCCATTCGCATGCCACCCCTTTCGATCGCCCAGTCTCCCCCCTTGGCGTGGCAGGCCATGAGAAAGCCGAAGTACGTCACAAGCGCCACGCTGATAACCACGAGGTTCAGAAAAACAGCATCACCGTCGTGGTATTTCCATACCGCCAGCCCGACGAAAACGACAAGAACATCCAGCATCCCGATCACGAAGAGCCAGGCGAGTGTGTGTTTCATCTTGAGTACCCGTCGATGCTTGCTGTGTCACGGCCAGGACATCCCCACCGCAGGACAGCGCTCGGGGAACCCGCCCGGCCTGCCCGAAATGCCGGGCATCACGCCGTGTTGTGCTGGCGCCCACGGCTGAGGTCCGTTTCCGGAAACCGAAGACCGGCCGCCATGCCGGCACCGGCAGCGCGGCAACGCCACCGGCTGCCCGCGGGGACGAGGCCAGTGTAGGAAACCCCCGACGCGCATTGTTGCTTGCCTGCGATTTCCCGTCGCTGGCGTGCTGTCCGTGCCGGCAACACGCGGCGTCGGCATCGATGCCAGTAACAGCCCCGCGACACCGCTGGCCTGTTGACGGCAATTGACACCCGCCGGCGTCACCCCCTACGATCCGCGCCGCTTCGTGGTGTCCCCGAGGGCGTTCGCCCAGGGGATGAAACGGGAAGCCGGTGCGGCCGGGTCGTGATCATCGACCCGTCCAATGCCGGCGCTGCCCCCGCAACGGTAAGCGAGTGAAGCTGCGGCGACACGCCACTGTGCCATCGGCACGGGAAGGTGCCGCAGCCGGGGTCCATACCCCCCTCGCAAGCCCGGAGACCGGCCCGAAGCAATGGTTCGGCACCGCGGTGGGCGGTGCACCGGAACGGTCGCGCCCGTGCCCGACCCTGCCGTGTGTCTGCCCCTGCCCTGCCGGTTCTTGCCACTTGCTACTCGCGCGGTTGGGCGCGAGCCGGAGCAGTCATGACACACCTTCGCACCGCCGGCCTGCTGGCCGGACTGTCCCTGTTTGCCAGCGCGCCACAGGCCGCCGGCGACGATCCGCTGACCATCAACGTCACCGCCGCCCGCACGCCGCAGTCCAACGTCGACACGCTGGCCTCGGTGACGGTCATCGACCGCGACGAGATCGAACGCCGCCAGGCCCACTCGGTGCAGGACGCCCTGCGCGGCGTGCCGGGCCTTTCCTTCAGCAACAACGGCGGCCTCGGCAAGGCCACCTCGGTGTTCCTGCGCGGGGCGGAATCGGACCAGGTGCTGGTGCTGGTGGACGGCGTGCGCGTGGGCTCGGCCACGCTCGGCACCACCTCCATCCAGGACATCCCCATCGATCAGGTGGAGCGTATCGAGGTCGTGCGTGGCCCGCGCTCGAGCCTGTACGGCGCCGACGCCATCGGCGGCGTGATCCAGATCTTCACCCGCAAGGGCGGCGGTCCGCTGACGCCACGCCTGAGTCTGGGCGGCGGCAGCCACGGCACGCAGGACTACAGCGCCGGCCTGTCCGGCGGTGGTGAGCGCGGCTGGTTCAGCGTCGGCGCCAGCTACCTGCAGACGCGTGGTTTCAACTCCTGCGCCGGCCGGCCCTTCCCGCCCGGCGGCGGCTGCTTCACCGACGAGCCGGACCACGACGGCTACCGCAACACGGGCGTGGCGGCGCGCGCCGGCTATCGCCTGACCGACACCCTGAGCGCCGAGGCGCATTACCTGCGCGGCGAGGGCGAGAACGAGTACGACGGCAGCGTGTTCTCGTCCAACAGCTCGGACTACACGCAGGACGTGTTCGGTGCCCGCGTGGACTGGCGGGTGCTGTCGGGCTGGCAGATGTCGCTGTCCGGCGGGCGCAGCCGCGACCTGGCCGACGCGTTTCACGACGACAGCTTTCGCAGCACCTTCAACTCGAACCGCTACAGCGCCAGCTGGCTGAACGTGTTCACCATCGGCGCCGCGCAGCGCCTGACGCTGGGCGCCGACTGGCTCGACGACCGCGTCAGCGGCACCACCGACTACGGCCAGGATTCGCGCGACAACGCCGCCGGCTTCGCGCAGTACCAGGGTCAGTTCGGCAGCCACGAGCTGACCGCCGCCGTCCGCCGCGACGACAACCAGCAGTTCGGCGGCCACACCACCGGCTCGCTGGCCTGGGGTTACCGCTTCTCGCCCACGCTGCGGGTAATGGCGTCCTGGGGCAGCGCCTTCAAGGCGCCGACCTTCAACGAGCTGTACTTTCCGTTCTTCGGCAACCCCAGTCTGGAGCCCGAGGAAGCGGACAGCTACGAACTGGGCGTGGCCGGGCAGCACGGCGCCGTCGACTGGTCGCTCAACCTGTACCAGACCGACATCGACGAGCTGATCGGCTTCGACGCCAGCTTCGTGCCGGTCAACATCGACAAGACCCGCATCCGCGGCCTGGAGGCCATCGCCAGCACCCGGCTGGCGGGCTGGGACCTGGCGGCCAACCTGTCCGTGCTGGACCCGGAGAACCGCGGCCAGGATGCCAACCGCGGCAACCAGCTGCCGCGCCGCGCCAAGCTGCTCGGCCGGCTCGATGCCGACCGCGGCCTCGGCGCCTGGCGCATCGGCGCCAGCCTGTACGGCGAGGGCAAGCGTTATGACGACATTGCCAACACCACCGAACTGGGCGGCTACGTGACGTTCGACCTGCGCGCCACCTACGCGCTGACGCGCGACTGGTCGCTGGAAGGCAAGCTCGCCAACGCGCTCGACAAGCACTACCGCACCGCCAACCTGTTCAACCAGGATGGCCGCAACGCCATGCTGACCGTACGCTACGCGCCGCCGGCCCGCTGACGGGCACGGCGCCGGCAAAGCCGTTAGGATCGCGCGGCCGGACGAAACTTCGGGCCGCGCGACACGTTCGCCACCTTCAGGATTTCACCGATGCACACGTTGCCCCTGTCCCGTCCCCTGCCGAGCGGCCTGCTGCTGGCGGCCCTGATGCTGGCCACGCGCAGCCACCATTTCGCCTCCCCGCTGCACCTGCCGGATGCCTCCTGGGCGGTGTTCTTCCTGGCCGGAGCGCTGCTGCCGGGCTGGCGGCCGCTGGCCGGCCTGCTGGGGCTGGCGGCCGTCATCGACTACGTGGCCATCGCCTTCGGCGGGGTCAGCGCCTTTTGCGTGAGCCCGGCCTACGCGGCGCTGGTGCCGGCCTACGGCGCGCTGTACGCCGCCGGGCGCTGGTACGCCCGCCGCCACCGCCCGGCGGCCTCCAGCCTGCTGCCGTTCGCCGGCGCGGCACTGACCGGCACCGCAGTGTGCGAGCTGCTGTCCAGCGGCGCGTTCTACGTCTTCTCCGGCCGCTTTGCCGAGCCCACCCTGGCGCAGTTCGGCGAACGTCTGCTGCGCTATTTCCCGCTGGCGCTGGAAGGCATGGCGCTGTACCTGGGCGCGGCGCTGGTGGTGGCGGCCGTCGTCCTGGCCGTGGGCGGCAGCCGCGCGGCGGCGTCCGCCTCGCGCTGACCGCAACCGCGCGTCCCCGGCCGGCGTGACCCGACACTGCCCGGCCCTGCTGGTCACGGCACCCGCCTCCGGCCAGGGCAAGACCACCGTCACCGCCGCCCTTGCCTGGCGCCATCGCCAGGCCGGCCGGCGGGTGCGGGTATTCAAGTGCGGGCCGGACTTTCTGGACCCGCAGATTCTCGAACGCGCCAGCGGCGCGCCGGTCCATACCGTCGACCTCTGGATGTGCGGCGAGGCCGACATCGCCGCCCGCCTGCATGCCGCCGCGGCACAGGCGCAGCTGATCCTGATCGAGGGCGTGATGGGCCTGCACGACGGCACGCCTTCGACAGCCGACCTCGCCCGCCGCTTCGGCCTGCCGGTGCTGGCCGTCATCGACGCCGCCGCCATGGCACAGACCTTCGGCGCCCTGGCCCTTGGACTGGCCAGCTACGGCGCCGCAGTGCCGCTGAGCGGCGTGCTGGCCAACGGCGTCGGCAGCCCCGGTCATGCCGACCTGCTGCGCGCCAGCCTGCCGCCGGGTATCGGCTGGTACGGGACGCTGCCGCATGCGGCGGCCGACGCCATACCGGAGCGTCACCTCGGCCTGCTGCAGGCCGACGAGGTGGCGGACCTCGAACACCGTCTCGATCGCCTGGCCGCCGCCCTGCCGCCGGCCGCGGACACGCTGCCGCCGCCGACGCCGTTCCCCGCCGTGGCGCCCGCCCCGCAGCCCGGATTGCCCACCGGCGCGCTGGCCGGCCGGCGCGTGGCCGTGGCGCGGGATGTCGCCTTCGGCTTCATTTACCCGGCCAACCTCGACACCCTGCGGGCGCTGGGCGCGGAGCCGGTGTTCTTCTCGCCGCTGGCCGACCAGCCGGTGCCGCCGGCCGACGCGCTGTGGCTGCCCGGCGGCTACCCGGAGCTGCACGCCGCGCGGCTGGCACGCAACCGGGTGTTCCTGGCTTCGCTGCGTGCCCACCACGCCGCCGGCCGGCCGCTGCTGGCCGAATGCGGCGGCATGATGGTGCTGTTCGACACGCTGACCGACGCCGCCGGCGCAACACACCGCCTGGCCGGCCTGCTGCCGGGCACGGTCGGCATGCGCGGCCAGTTGGCGGCCATCGGCCCGCAGCAGCTCGATTTGCCGGAAGGCCCGCTGCGCGGGCACACGTTTCACCATTCGCAGCTGCACACGCCCCTGACACCGGCCCTGCGTGCCCACGCGCCGGACGGTCGTCCCGGCGAGGCGGTGTACCGCCACGGCCGCCTGACCGCCAGCTACGTGCACGCCTACTTCCCCAGCAACCCAGCGGCCGTGGCCGCGCTGCTGGCGCCATGAGCGGCCGGCACCCGCGGCGCATCGTGTGCCTGACCGAGGAGACCTGCGAAACGCTGTACCGGCTCGGCGAGCAGGACCGCATCGTCGGCATCAGCGGCTTCACGGTGCGCCCGCCACAGGCACGGCGCGAGAAACCCAAGGTGGCCGCCTTTACCAGCGCCAGACTCGACCGCATCCTGGCGCTGGAACCGGATCTGGTGCTCGGCTTCAGCGACCTGCAGGCCGACATCGCCGCCGCGCTGATACGCGCCGGGCTGGCGGTGCATGTGTTCAACCAGCGCTCCGTGGCCGGCATTCTGGACATGATCCAGACCCTCGGCAGCCTGGTGGGCGCCCCCCGGAAGGCGGCCGCGCTGGTGGACGAACTGCAAACCGGCATGGACACCGTGGCGCGGGCCGCGGCCCGGCTGCCGCGCCGCGTGCGGGTGTATTTCGAGGAGTGGGATGCGCCGCTGATCAGCGGCATCGGCTGGGTGTCCGAGCTGATCCACATCGCCGGCGGGGAAGACTGCTTTGCCGACCTGGCGGCGGCGCAGGCGGCCGGCGGGCGGATCATTGCCGATCCCGACGAGGTGGTGCGCCGGTCGCCGGAGCTGATCATCGGCTCGTGGTGCGGCAAGCGGTTCCGGCCGCAGTCCCTGGCCGAGCGGCCCGGCTGGCAGGCCCTGCCGGCGCTGCGCACCGGACAGGTGTTCGAGATCAAGTCCTGCGACATCCTGCAGCCCGGCCCGGCGGCGCTGACCGACGGCCTGCGCCAGCTGCACACCCGCATCGCCGGCTGCGCCGCCCTGGCGTCATGAAGCGCGGGCTGCTGCTGGTCGTCCTGGCCGTGCTGGCCTGGCAGCTGTGGCCATTGCCGGTGCCGGCGGTGAGCCCGCGGCCGCCGGCCGTCGCCCCCGTGGACGGCGATCCTTTCGCCGCGCCGGTGCAGCGCGACCTCGAACACGGCCCGCGCTTCACGGTCAACGGCATCGCCGCCCGGGCACTGGCCGAATACACGGTCAGCGGGCGCGTGCTGTCGGCCACGCGCTATCGCCTCGGCCGCGGCGCGGACCTGGCGCCGGTGGATCTGGCGCTCGGCTGGGGCCGCATGAGTGACCCGCGGGTCATCGACCGGCTGGACATCCACCAGGGCGGACGCTGGTACTTCTGGCGCTACGAGGGCGCACCACCGCTGCCGGTGGACGAGATCACACGCTCCAGTGCCAATGTGCACCTGATTCCGGCAAACCGGGCGGTGGCCAGGGCGCTGCGCCGCGCCGACGCCGGGCAGCGCATCACGCTGCGCGGCTATCTGGTGGAACTGCGTGCCGCCGACGGCTGGCACTGGACGAGCTCGCTGCGCCGCGACGACAGCGGCGACGGCAGCTGCGAGCTGATGTACGTGCAGGCGGTCTCGGACGGCTGACGCCGATCGCTCAGCCGGTGCCGGACAGCGCCTGCCAGGCTTCCAGGAAGGTGGTCAGGTGTGTGCGCCCCTGCGCGATCTCGGTCTGCAGCAGCTCGTGCACGCGCTGCTGCTCCTGCGCGTACTCGCGGTCGTCGAAATGTCCGCCCAGGTGCGCCAGACGCAGCCACACCAGATAGGTGGTCAGCGCGTCACACTCGTTGTAGGCGACGATCCGGTCCAGCTGACCGTCCAGCCACAGGTTGGCCACGGCGTTGCCGTCCACGTCCAGCTTGCCGGGAATGCCCGACAGCACGGCCAGCTCGTGCAGCGACGGCGTGGCCTTGCCCCAGCCGCCGACGATGTCCTTGATGTCGACGTGCGCGTCACCGCGGGCGAAGTAGTCGATGCCCTCCCACGGCTTGTCGGGACGGCGGCAGAACGCCGCCGCCGACAGGCCGTTGACCACCGCCCGCTGCAGCAGGATCTTCAGGTCCGCATTGATCGAGTTGTAGCCGACCAGCTGCGGCCTGTACTCGCCGACAGCGTCGAGAAACGTGCCCACGACGTGGCGCTCCGCGGTCTGGACCGCGTCGCCCACCTCCCGCGGCAGGGCCAGCAGGTGCAGCTGCACGCTGCCGTCACGCCGGCGCTGGCGGGTGACCGCGGCGATCGACACCACCCGGCACACGATGGTCTTCAAAAACGGCATCGGGTCTTGTTCGCTGGCGCCGGCCTGCTGCCACATGTGCGCCAGCACGTCGCGGTCCGGCAGGTCGGCCGGCAGCCCGTACAGCGCGCGGCCGGCCGCCGGATCCGGAACCCACTCGCAGTCGAATGCCCACACCTTGTCGAAAACACTCTTGAACATGCATCACCCGCGCCGACCGGTAAACTGCCCCCTGACCACATGGTCAGTCGGCATTGCCGACCGTAAGCTTACACATCCACTCACTCGTTTGATTTTGAGGAATCCGTCATGGCACGACGTGACCGCCTGACCGTGAACGACGTTCACGGCGCCTGGGCCATCATCCCGACCCCCGCTGTCGACAACGCCGAGGACTGGCGCTGCGAGGACAGCATCGACTACGACCAGGTCGCCCGCGCCGTCGACGGCCTGATCGAGGGCGGCGTCGATGCAATCATGGCCCAGGGCACCTTCGGCGAGGGCGCCACGACCACCTGGGAAGAAAAGAAGAAAATGATGGAGGTGATGGTCGAGACCGCCCGCGGGCGCAAGCCGATCTTCATCGGCGTGACCACCCTGAACACGCGCGACACCATCACGCAGCTGAAGCACGCACGCGACATCGGCGCCGACGGCACCATGCTCGGCCTGCCCATGTGGCAGGTGTGCGACGTGCCGAACGCGGTGCGTTTCTACCGCGACGTGGCCGAAGCCGTGCCGGAAATGGCCATCTGCGTGTATGCCAACCCGGAGGCGTTCAAGTTCCAGTTCCCGACTCCGTTCTGGGCCGGCGTGTCGGAGATTCCGCAGGTCATCACCTGCAAGTACATCCACATCGGCCAGCTGTCGGTGCACACCGCGGTGTCGAAAAAGCGCATCCGCTTCCTGCCGATCGAGTTCGATCACATGGACGCCGCCCGCATCGACCCCGAATTCCATACCGCGTTCTGGTCGCCATGCGCCAACGGTGGCCCGGAGATGACCATCCGCATCCGCGACACCGTGCGCGAGGCCATCAAGACCGGCGACTGGAGCACCGCCCAGCGGGTGTGGGCCGCCGCCGCGCCGGTGATCGGCAGCCTGATGCCGCCCGGCGGCTTCGCCGAGTTCTCGCGCTACAACATCCAGCTCGACAAGGCGCGCAGCAACGCCAGCGGCTGGATGAAGGCCGGCCCCTGCCGTCCGCCGTACCTGACCGCTCCGGCCAACTACCTGGAAGGCGCGGTCAAGGCCGGCAAGGGCTGGGCCGAACTGTGCGCCAAGGTGCGCGCCGGCGAGCTGTAAGCGCCGGCGCATGCCCGCCGCCGGACAGCGGCGGCGGGCATCACCTCACGATAAATAAAGCCAGAGGAGAAACCCATGACCCGCCAACCGAACGCCGGGCAGATCGTCCGCGACACACTGCACATCATGTCCCAGGGCGCCACCGCCCAGCAGTACGTGGTGGACGCGTATCTGGCCAAGCGCAGCCGCGAGCGCGACATCAACTGGGTCGTCATCCAGGCCGCCCGCGAGTACGGCGCCACCAACATGTATGCCGACCGGGCGCGTCTGGCGCTGGGCACCGGCATCAACGTGCGCGAGGCCGACCGCTTCGCCGCCATCATGAAGGAAGAACTCGACCACTACCGGGCCTACATGAACCTGCTGGACCTGACGTTGGGCAAGGGCAAGGAGCCGCCGGACAGCGATTCGTTCCACTACCTCAACGTCGAATTCACCGCGAAGGGCGCCGGCTTCCACGGCGACTCCGGCGCCGTCGTGGCGCGCAAGTGGCCGGAGCACCACCGCTTCATCACGCTGTGGACGAAGATCTACAACGAGCTGCCGGACTGGACCGCGCGCCTGCTGATGACCCAGGGCGAAGGCGGCTCGGTCGGCTGGCACTGGTGCATGAGCAACCTGCCCGGTGACGACGAGTTCCTGCGCCTGGCGGCCAAGCTGGAGAAGACCGTCGTCGAGGACGAAATCTTCCACGGCCCGGAAGAAATCAAGGAACTGGCGGCCGGCCACGACCCGGCCAACGCGCTGTCCTGGGACGAGACGCTGAACCTGGCGCGCGAGATGCGGTACCTGGACGTGCGCGAGCGCAACGAGCAGTTCCTGTACCCGCTCGGCGAAGCGGAACTGGAAACCATCCGCCGCGCCATTTTCGAGGACACCCTGGCGCCGAGCGACATCTACGCCGCGGTGGCCTGAGGGCGTGTGATTTTTTCAGGCTTCAAGGACGGCCAGGGATGGCCGGACGCGCATCCGGCACCCATCAGCCTGATCCACGCGAGCACAGAATGCACCGGATGTGCGTTTCCGAACGAACCGTGAGTACCCGCCCGTGTCGATGATCCCTTTCAGCGTGCTCGATCTGTGCCCGGTGTTCGAGGGCAGCAGCGCCGCCGATGCGCTGCGCAATTCCCTGGACCTGGCGCAGCATGCCGAACAGCTGGGCTACCGGCGTTACTGGCTGGCGGAGCACCACGGCATGCCGGGCATCGCCAGCGCCGCCACGGCGGTGGTCATCGCCCACATCGCCCAGGGCACGCAACGCATCCGCGTCGGTTCGGGCGGCATCATGCTGCCGAACCACGCTCCCCTGGTGATCGCCGAGCAGTTCGGCACGCTGGAGTCGCTGTTTCCCGGGCGCATCGATCTTGGCCTCGGCCGCGCGCCGGGCACCGACCAGGCCACCGCCGCCGCCCTGCGCCGCGACCTGATGACCAGCGCCGAGCGCTTTCCGCAGGACGTGGTCGAGCTGATGCGGCTCCTGGGCCACGGCCCGGCACCGGACGCGATACAGGCGGTGCCAGGGGCCGGACTCCGGACACCGGTGTGGATTCTCGGCTCCAGCCTGTTCGGCGCCCAGCTGGCGGCGGCGCTGGGGCTGCCGTATGCCTTCGCCTCGCATTTCGCGCCGCAGGCGCTGATGCAGGCGATCGACGTCTACCGCAGCCAGTTCCGGCCGTCCGAGCAACTCGACCGCCCCCACCTGATGCTCGGCTTCAGCGTCTACGCGGCCGACGATGACGCCACCGGCGAGCTGCTGGCCAGTTCCATGCAGCAGGCCTTCATCGCCCTGCGCACCGGCCGGCCGGACAAGATTCCGGCGCCGGTGCCCGGCTATCTGGACCAGCTGCCGGCGGCCTGGCGCGCCATGCTGGAGGAATCCATGTCCTGCTCGGCCATCGGTGGGCCGCAGCGCGTGCGCGAGCAGATTGCCGCCTTCATCGCCCGCACCGGCGCCGACGAGCTGATGATCAGCAGCCCCATCCACGACCCTGCCGCGCGTCGGGCCAGCTACACCATCGCCGCCGAAGTCCGCGAACAGCTGGCGGCTGCCGGCGGCTGAGCGCAAACCGCACGCCCATGCCAGCATCCACCACCGCCGGCGCCCCGGCCACCCTGCAGGCACAGCTCGACGCGCGACCGGTATCGGCCCTGCAGTGGCGGGTGATCGGCCTGTGCTGGCTGGTGAACGCACTCGACGGCTTCGACCTGCTGGCCATCTCGTTCGCGGCGCCGGCCATCGCCTCGGCCTGGCAGCTCGACCCGCAGACCCTCGGCCTGGTGTTCAGCAGCGGCCTGCTGGGCATGACCGCCGGCTCGCTGGTTCTGGGGCCGGCCGCCGACCGCATCGGCCGTCGCCGCATGATCCTGCTGGCC